>DATAFA010000078.1:0-3734 GCA_036257785.1 Solirubrobacterales bacterium
CACCCGGATGATCCGCTCGGCGCTGCGCAGCTCAGCGTCCTCGTCGGCTCACGGCCTTCCAGGCCGCTTCGCCTCCTGCGTCCTCGATTTGCTTGGCCGAGCGAATCCCAGGGCACGCGCGGATTCGGAATCGATCATCTAGCCTCAGGCTATGACTTTCGTCTACACAGCAATCGGCCGCCTCGTCGTCTACGTGATCCGCCGTCGCTTCGGTCGGCAGTTGCAGGTCGTCGGGGGCATTGCGGTCGCCGGTGCGCTGATCGGCGGCGCGGTCGGCGCCTATCTGCTTGCCTCCCGGGACGTCGAAGAAGGCTGAGCGCCGGGCCGCGGCTCAGCGTTCGCCGAGCGCGCGCGCGACGATCGGGACGGGATCGGCGATCCCCCAGAGGCGCAGCACGCCGATGATCGTCTCGCGGTCGACGCCGGCGTCGGCGAGTTGCCGGGCCCGGTCGAGGGCCTGGGTGACCTGCTCCGGCTCGGCGGCTTCGGCGTCCGGCTCGGGGGGATGTTGCATGGAGTTGCCGTAGCCGCTGCCGAGGCCGGCTCCCGCGGCTGCCGCCGCCGCGGCCTCGGGCGTCGGCTGGGGCGGGCCCACCACGGTCTCGTGCCGCGTCGCGGAGAGCGGCGATCGTTCCGGCACCGGAGCCGGCGCCCACGCGGGCGGCGGTGGCGGTGGCGCACCGACGATGTCGGTGTAGACGCCGGCGGACGCCGGGGTTGCCGGCGGTTGGTGCGCGGCCGGGGTCGCGGGCGCCGGCTGATGCGGGATCGCCGCGACGGGCTGAGCGACCGGTTCCGGGGCGGCCGCAGGATCGGCGGCGCCGAACGCCGGCGGCGATCCCGGGCCGTCGAGCCAATCGCTCAGCGCCGGCTGCTCGAGCTTGTCGGTGACCGAGTCGATCGCGGCCTCGAGCGCCCTGACCATCTGCTCGGAGTGATCGCGGACGTTCTCCGCATGGCGGATCAGGTCGTCGGTCAGCTCCGAGATCAGGCCGACCCGCTCGGCGGTCAGCCGATCGGCCTTACGCTGGGCCTCGGCGAGATGGAGGCGGGCCTGCTCCTCGGCATCGCGGCGGATCGCCTCGGCGGCGCGCTCGGCGGCACCGATCACCGACTGCAGCTGATCGGTCATCTGATCGATCGTCGACTGCGCCGCGGTCGACGGCGTCGCCGGCCAGGACGCCTGGGTCCAGCGGATCGGGCCGGTCGGCTCGCTGGGCCGCTGTTCGGGGTCGTTGTCGCTCATCGTCGTCCGGTTCCACTCCTGGTGGCGATTCTAGACCGAGTACGAGGGGCCGTGGCCGGCCCCGCTCCCGGACTCGAACCGGACCGTGACCTCGCGGGTCTGGGCGAGCCTGACCTCGATCGTGTGGCCGAGGCCGGAAGGCCGGGGTGGAGTGCTGAAATCAGCGTTGCGGGCCGCCTCGGCCAGCCTGATCGAGCTCGTCGCCATCGCCTCGAGCAACTCCGCGTAGCCGCTCTGGATTCGCCGCTGCTGGCCCTCGATCTGGCGGCGGAGGTCGAGCATCCGCTCGACCAGGTCCGTGGCGAGCGCGCGCTCGCCGTCGCCGGCGGGCTGCCGACCGGCCTCACTGGCGGCGACGGCAACGATCCGGTCGGCGTCCTCACAACCGGCTTCGATGGTCGCTCTGATCAGCTCGCCGGGGTGGGCCTCCACGCGGCCATCGTAGACGCCGGGCTGGCGTCAAGGCCGGGGCCGGCCGCGCAAACGCCGCGATTTGCGGCTGCGCCCGCGGCCCGATCGTGGTAGGACGGTCCTGCCGTGGTCGATCGAGGAGACAGGGATGAGCGTGAGGGGGTCGAGCAGCGGATCGCCCGCGCTCGATCGGCCATCGGCTCCAGCTTCGAGGAGCTGATCGCCCGCGGCCAGCGCGGCCAGCGCGGAGAGCCGACCGGGGGGCCACCGGCACCACCGCCGCCGCCCGCCGAGGGCCCGGCTGACGATCAGACCTGGCCCGGCGTGCAGGCGGCGATCGACGCCCGGCTCGCAGCCGCCGAGGCTGCCCTGCGCTCACGGCTCGAGCGCGCCCTGGACGAGAGCGAGGTGACCCGCGAGCGTCGCCTCAGTGCCGAGGCGACGGAGCATCGCAAGCGCCTCGACGACGAGCTCGCCGCCGCCCTGCGGGGCGCGAGGACCGAGCTTGGCCGGGAGCTCGCAGGTCAACGGGATGCGGTCCGTCGCGATCTCTCGATGGCGGCGCAGGCGGAGATCGCTGTCGCCACCACCCGCATCGAGGAGCTTCATTCGGCGGCGATCCGCGACGCCGTCCATGTCGCCGAGACGGTCGCGGCCAGTCGCCTGGCAGCGATCCGCGAATCGCTCGGCGCCGAGCTGCGACGTCCCGGCGAGGAGGCCCGATCAGAGATCGAGCGGGGCATCGGCGTGCTCGAACGGCGGATGGCGGAGCTCGTGAGCGCCATTCGTCACGAGCAGAGCGCGATCGACGCCGAGCGGGACGGCGAGGCCCGCCGGCGGGCCGAGGCCCGCGTCGGCGAGCTCGGAGCGGAGCTGCGGGGGCGAATCGACCGTGAGCTCGAGCGCAGCCTCGCACTCGCGGGGGCGGAGCTCGCCGAGACCGCCGCCGCAGTGGGGGAGCGGAGCCGGATCGAGGTCCGGGAGGGAGCGGAGGCAGCGATCGCCCGCGAGGTGGCGAAGGCCGAGGCCAGCCTCGCGGCCGCCGCGGCCGCCGCGAAGGCGACGGTCGAGACGAGCGCCGCCGCCGCCCTCGACGGGACCGAGGAGCGGCTGACGGCGGGCGCGGAGGATGCGCTCGCGCAGGCGATCGTCGCCGCGCGAGCGAGGCTCGAGGAGGAAGTCGGCGAGACGGCGCGGGCCGCTGTCGCGGATCAGGCGGAGCGCACGAGCGCCGAGCTGCAGCGCGGGCTGACGGCGTGCGCCGGCGAGCAGATGCAGGCGATCCGCGAGCAGACCGGACGGCACAGCTACCGCGACCACAGCCGCCGTGCCGAGGCGGCGGCGACCGAGCAGCTGGCCCGCTCGCTGGATGCCCTCGAGGAGCAGCGGAACGAGCTCACGGGCGAGCTGGCGCGCGCCGGTGAGGCCGAGCGGCAGCGGCACCGAGCGGAGCTCGAGGACGCCGCCACCGCGATCCGGGCGGATCTCGAGGCGCGAGCGGAGCGCCTCGAGAGCGGGTTGGATGCTGCCGCCGCGGCTCGCGCCGAGGAGGCGGTCGGGGCCGCGGTTCGACGCCGGGACGAAGCTTTCGAGGGCCGGATCGGCGAGCTGATCGCGGCCGCCGAGGAGCGCGTCGCCGCGCGGCTGGCGGCGGCCGTGTCGTCGGCCGAGCGGCGCCTCGCCGCGGTCGCGGACGCACAGGCGCGCGAGGAGCGGGTCCGGGAGCGGACCGCGGCGGCCGAGCGGGCCGCCACCGAACGCGTCCGCGAGGCCGAGCAGCGGCTCATCGAGGTGCTGGCGCGGATCGACGGCGCCGAGCAGCGTTCGAGCTGAGGGAAGGGTTCCGCAAAACGCGAGGATCGCTCCGCGGTGGCCGGTCCGGGAGGCGGTTGGCATCCACCCCCCTTGCCATGATGGCCGGGTGAGCACGACGCCCGCAGAGCAGGCCGCGCATCTCCACGTCCACAGCGAATACTCGCTGCTCGACGGCGCCAACAAGATCGACGCGATGGCGGCGCGCGCGGCCGAGCTCGGGATGCCGGCGCTGGGCCTCACCGACCACGGTGTGATGAACGGA
>DATAFA010000098.1:0-1675 GCA_036257785.1 Solirubrobacterales bacterium
CTCGCTTGCAGGCCGTCGAACGCCACCTCGACGACCAGCTCGGGCCGAACGTGGACGACGATGCCCTCCCGCGAGGTCTCCAGCTCGAGGAGTCGCTCGGTCTGCCAGGCAAGCATCTCGTCGGTCATCCCCTTGAAGGTCTTGCCGAGCATGACGAATCCGCCGTTCGGATCGCGGGCGCCGAGGTGCAGGTTGCTGAGCCATCCCCTTCGGCGCCCGTGGCCCCACTCGGCGGCCAGGACGACCAGATCGAGTGTATGTGCGCGCTTGACCTTGAGCCAGCCGGCACCGCGGCGGCCGGCCTCGTAGGGAGTGTCGAGCGCCTTGACCATCACTCCCTCATGGCCGTGCCCGAGGGCGTCGTCCAGGAACCGCTCGGCGGTCTCGGCATCCCCGGCGACCGTCCGCGGAACCCGCAGTCCACCGGGGAGATGACGGTCCATGATCTCCAGACGCTCGCGTGCCGGACGGTCGATGAGGTCCTCGCCGTCCAGATGCAGGAGATCGAAGAAGAATGGGGAGAGGGGCGTCGACCGCCACTGTCCATCGACGTCGGTCCTGCTGGCGAAACGGCTCCCGGTGACCTGGAACGGGTGCGGCCGGCCGTCGGGCCGAAGCGCGATCGCCTCGCCATCCAGGATCGCCGCCTCGAACGGCAGGCCGGACATCGCGTCGACGACCTCGGGCACCCGATCGGTGACGTCGGCCAGCGTGCGCGCGAATACCCGCACCTCCCCCCGCAGGACGTGGACCTGCAGCCGGACGCCGTCGAGCTTCCACTCGACGTCGGCGGGATGGATCCGACCGAGGGCGTCCGCCGTGTCGGCCGCCGCCTGCGCGAGCATGGGGTAGACGGGCCGAAGGACGGTAAGGCCGAATCGGCGGAGGCCGGTCTCGCCCTCGGCGATGGCCGCGGCGGCCACGGTGCCCAGGTCGCCCTCGAGCATGAGCGCGCGGCGCACCTGCGCGGCCGGAACGCCGGCCGCGGCGGCCACGCCCTCGACCACGCTCCCCTCGAGAGCACCCTGCCGCAGCTCGCCGATCAGCAGGCGGGACAGGAACTCCTGTTCGGGGTCCGTCGCGGCGGCCAACAGCGCCGAGAGCTCCCTCTTGCGGGCCTCCTGACTGCCCGCGCCGACCGCGAGCCGGATCCGTTCGAGCGCGGCGTCGACCTCGATCAGTCCGAGCGTCGATCCGGCCGCCGGCGGCGGCCGTTCGCGAAGCGAGGCCCATCCGACACCGATCGTCCCCTGCGGCAACCTGCCGGACAGGTACGCAACCGCGATCGGCAGCTCTTTCGGCTGCAGGCGTCGCAGGCACGAGGCGAGGAACTCGGTCTTCGCCTTGCGCGACCGCGTCTGTCCGATCGCCGCGGACGTCGAGACGATCTCCTCCAGTTTCACCGAAGAGCCCCCAAGAACGCTCTGATGGCCTGGTGAGCCGGTGCGGATTTGTATCATCCCGCTCGCGGGAGAAGCGGTGTGAACAAGATCGTCGCGTTGTTGATCGGGTTCGTCCTCGGCGGCGTCGTCGTCGGCGGGCTGATGTACTTGTCGGACACTCAGGACGAATCGACCTCTGGGCCGACCGAACACCGGGAGGCCTCACCGACGACGACCGCGGCGGTCCCCACGCCGGTGACCGAGGCAGATGAGCTTCGTATCGACGGGCTGGG
>DATAFA010000107.1:0-33516 GCA_036257785.1 Solirubrobacterales bacterium
CTCGCTGCGCCTCCGGGCGCTCGAGGAGTGCGGGGTCGTCGAGCGCCACACCTACCCCGAGGTCCCGCCCCGGGTCGAGTACGCGCTGACCGAGAAGGGCCTCGCCCTCTCGCCGCTGATCGACGACATGCGCGAGTACGGCGCCCGCTGGCTCGGCGTCGGCGCGAAGACGGACCAGCGCGAGTCCGTCGCCGCCTGATCGCCTGACCTTTCCTGAACGGAAAGTTGCAGGCAGGAGTGCCGCCTGCCTGAGCGAAGACCGCCTCTGTGCGCGATCTTCACCTCAGACACACGCTGACAGCTCTGGCCCGTGACGCCTCCGAGGTCTTCGACGACCTCGTCGAGGGCGGGCAGGAGATTCCCTACGAGATCGGCGAGGCCGGCGACGACTTCACGTTCTGCCACTACCAGCCGCTGACGGCCCGGTTCGTGCGGGACAACGCCACCGAGCTGCGCGAGCTCGAGAGCTTCCACGAGGCCGCCGAGACGATGCGGCGGACCGACATCGCCGGCCCCTACCTCGAGGAGGCGGGGATCGCCCCGCCGGTCGACGCCGTCGAGCGCGCCACCCTCGCGGTGACCTACTTCCTGGCCCGTCTCTGGGACGGGTCCGCCGACTTCGAGATCGACGACGAGCGCTTCGCCTCGACCGTGGCCGAGATCGAGGAGTGCGCCGAGCCCGAGACCGGCGAGGTCGAGGCGATCGTCCCGCTGGTCGGCTTCCAGATGCCCTCGACGAGACTCGACCTGAACGGCGCCGCGATCGTCCGCGCCGATGCCGTCGACGTCCCCTCCGAGGCGGCTCGCGGCGAGCGGCCCGGCGGCGCCGCCTGGGAGCCCACGTTCCTGATCAGCGCCCGCGTCGCCCTCGACGACGACGGTGGCCTCGGTGGCGCCGGCGACCGTGTGGCCCGGACCTTCGAGCGCGTCGTCACGACGCTCCGCCTCTACAAGCCCGGCGGGGTCGGGCTCGGCCCGCACGGCTGGGTCCGGGTCGCCGGCGACCGCTGGCGCCGGATCGCGACCGGAGCGGGCAAGCCCCGACCCGGCGGCTATCGGCTGATCGAGACCGACCTCGAGGCCGTGTCCGATCTCTCCCGGACCGTCGCCGTTCACCCGCGCCGGGTCTCGCGGCTGCGCCGTGCCCTGCTCCGCTTCGAGGCGGGCCTCGACCGCCGCGGGGCCGTCGACGCGCTCAACGACCACCTGCTCGCGCTGCGGTTCCTGCTTGAGGGCGAGGGACCGGCCGGAGTCGGGCTGCCGATGCGGGTGGCCGCCCTGGCCGAGGGAGGCGACGGACGCGGCGACGCCAAGGAGGTCGTCGAGCAGGCGATCTCGCTCGAGCGTGAGCTCTGGAGCGGCGAGCCGATGCGCGCCGATGGCGCTCCGGGCCCGGCCGAGATCGCCGGCCGGATCGAGGAGCTGCTGCGGACGATCATGCGGCGTGGCGTCACCGGGGAGATCGGCAGCGACTTCCGAGCCGCCGCCGACGAGGCTTTGCTGGCCGACGGCCTGGCCTTCGGGGAGGGATCGCCGACCGAGCTCGGCACCGACACCGAGTGGGACTTCGACGCGATCGAGGTCGAGGAGATGGCGGCCGAGGAACCGGCCACGAGCGAATCCGGACTCGATCTCGGCTTCGACCGCGACGGTGAGGAGATCGTCGCGTCGCGGATCCAGCCCGATCCCGAGCCGGGCCTGATGCCGGAGCTCGACTACGGGTCGGAGCCGGAGGAGGCGGCCGAGCGCTTCGAGCCGGTCGCATCCGCCGAGCCGCCCGCGCCCGAGCGCAAGCAGGTGCACCTGCCGTTGATCGTTCCCGAGGACGAATCGGAGCCCGACGCCGAAGCCGAGGAGGAGATCCTCCCGACCCGGTCGATCACCTTCCTCGACGAGGAGATCTCCGAGGAGCCGGTTCGCGAGCCGTCGCGCACGGCGACCGGTGCCGGCTGGCTCGACGAGGTCGACGACGGGGCGACGATGGATTTCCCCGCCCGGCCGAACCATCTCGGCGAGCTGTCGCGACCGCCGATGGATCGCGAGGAGGTCAAGGCCCGGGTCGAGTACCTCTTCCCGCGCACCGAGACCAACTGGAACGTCGGCAGCCGCGCTCCGCGCCGCGCCACCGGTTGAGCATCAGCCCGGCTCCTCGGGCATCAACAGGCGGGCGAATGCGCGCAGCCCGTCGAGGTCGTGGATCTCGTCGCTGAGCTCCGGGACCTCGAAGATCGGCACCCCCGGCGAGTGTGCCCGCAGCTCGTCGATGTTCTCGCGATCGCGTTCGGCAAGCAGGCGGCGGGCGGCATGCGCCGCGCGGATCCGCTCGACGAGGTCCTCGCTGCCGATCACGGTTGTGAGCGCAGCCGCTGAGTCGTTCGCGGCCGCATCGGGCGCGGTGGTCGTATGGACGCGGTTGACGACCACGGCCCCGAGCGGGAGGTCGGCCGACTCGAGCTTGCTGCGCAGGTATCCGGCCTCCTTGATCGGCTCGCCCGCGGGCCCGGTGACGACCAGGAACGTCGTCCGCTCGTCGCCGAGCAGGCCCTCGACCCGCTCGGCCCGGTCGCGGAAGCCGGCGAGAAGGCCCGCCATGGCCGAGAAGAACTCGGAGAGGTCGGCGATCAGGTCCCCCCCGGTGATCCGCCGCAGCACCGAGGAGACGACCGCGAAGCCACGTCCGGCGATCCGGGCGCCGAAGCCGGTCGGCCTGATGAACAGCCGCATCGCTCGTCCCTCGACGAACTGCGTCACCCGGCGCGGGGCGTCGAGGAAGTCGAGCGCGTTGCGGGAGGGGGGCGTGTCGAGGATCAGCAGGTCGAAGCCGTCCTCCTCGTCGAGCTCGTAGAGCTTCTCCATCGCCATGTATTCCTGAGACCCCGCCAGGGCGCCGGAGATCTGCTGGTAGATCCGGTTGCCGAGGATCCGCTGGCGCGACTCCTCGTCCGGCGAGTAGCGCTCGATGACCTCGTCGAACGTCGCCTTCGAGTCGAGCATCATCGCCCAGAGCTCGCCGCCCCCCTCGACCTCGCCGAGATCGACCCGGCTGGGCGCGTTCCCGAGGTCGTCGAGCCCGATCGAGTCGGCAAGCCGCTTGGCGGGGTCGATCGTCAGGACCGCAACCTTGAGGCCGCGGTTCGCCATCGCGACGGCGATCGCCGCCGACGTCGTCGTCTTGCCGACTCCGCCCGAGCCCGCGCAGATGCAGATCGAGCGGCCGGCGAGGATGGCGTCGAGGTGGGCGCTCATCCGAGCACCGCGGAGATCCGGCGCAGCTCGTCCTCCCCGAACGCCGGCGTGAACAGGAACGGCAGCTCGTGGATCGGCACGTCGCCGGCGATGCCGCGCAGCCGCCGGAGCTCGATCCGCTGCGTCTGCGCCCGCTCCGCCTCGGCGATGGCCGCATCGAGCGCCGCCGAGGGCAGCTGCTCCCGCGCTGCGCGGATCTCCTCGAGCTCGGCGGGCGCGAAGCGCTCCGGGAAGAGGCCGTTGGCGAACACCTCGTCGAGGGCGACGCCGGCCTCGGCGAGTCCCGCGGCGAGGTCGGCCGACTCGTTCACCGCCATCTCCTCGGCGGTCGCGACGATGCCGACGCCACTGCGGGCGGAGTCGGTGATCATCCGCTCGATCCGCGACGCCTGATCGGCGAGCGGACCGCCCCGGGCGATCCGCCGGAACGTCCCCGGCGCCTCCAGGAACCCGACGCCGTGGCCGGTCGCGGGAGCGTCGACGATCACCAGGTCGTAGGTGCGGCCGTCGCCCGGGGCCCGGCGGACGTCGAGGGTCAGCTCGTAGGCCTTGCCGATCGAGACGACCTCCTGCAGCCCGGGGGTGGCGGCGGCGAGGTAGCCGAAGAGGTTGCTGCGGTAGAGCAGCGAGGCCATCGCCTTGACCGGCAGCAGCACCTCGAGGTACTCGCGGACCATCTTGTCGGGGTCGATCGAGATCGCCCAGAGGTTCTCGGCGAGGTTGGTCTCGTCGAAGCCGATCGGATCCCGCCCGAACAGCGCCGACCCGCGTTCCTGGCTGGCGATCTCGCAGACGATCGCGCGCTTGCCGGCCGCCGCGGCGGCGAGGCCGAGCGCGTATGCGACGGTCGTCTTTCCGACCCCTCCCTTGCCCGTGACGAAGGCGAGCCGCTTGTCGAGCAGGGCGGCGATGGGCACATTCTCGCAAGCAGCCGGTCACGGGTTCCGAATGGCTGGGAGGAAACAGCCGGCGGTAGCCGAATAAGCGGTCAGCATGGGCTTGTTCAACAAGAAGAATCCGGAAGGGCGAACCGCGGAGAACCAGGCTTCCCGCGATCCGCAGAGCAGCGACGCCGAGATCGAGGTCGCAACTCCGGGGCATGGCGCGCCCGATGCCGGGGCCGCCCCGGTGTCGCCGGGGCCGGCCGCCGCCGCGGCGCAGCCGGACGAGGAGCCGGTCGTGTCCCGGCCACCCGCCGCCGATCCCTACGGGGACGAGCTGCGCGAGCTCGAAACCAAGGCGACCCCCGCCGCCGAGGCCGCGACCCCCGCCGCCGATTCCGCGCGCAAGCTCGACAAGGAGGAGCTGCGCCGCGCCGTCAAGGGCGCCGACGCCGAGGACGAGGACGAGGGCCGCGTCTCCGCCGACGAGCTGATCGGACCGACCTTGAAACGACCCCATCCCTTCGCCCCCGCGCCGGAGCAGCCGGCGGCGCAGCGAACGATGAAGGTGTTCGCCTTCGCGAACCAGAAGGGCGGCGTCGCGAAGACGACGACGACCCTGAACCTTGCCGTCGCCCTCTCGGAGTCCGGTCACCGCGTCCTTGCCGTCGACCTCGATCCGCAGGGCAACCTGACGATGAGCCAGGGGATCGACCCCGACACCGTCGAGAAGAGCCTCTACCACGTGCTCGTCGAGCGGATGCCGATCAAGGAGATCATCCAGCACCGCGAGATCGACATCGCCGTCGCCTCGATCGACCTGGCCGGCGCCGAGATCGCGATGAGCACCCAGATCGGCCGCGAGCGGTCGCTGCAGAAGGCGCTGGCGCAGGTCGCCGACGACTACGACTACGTCTGCATCGACACGCCGCCGAGCCTCGGCCTGCTGACGATCAACGCGTTGACCGCGGCCGACAAGGTGATCGTCCCGGTCCAGTGCGAGTACCTGTCGATGAGGGGGCTCGTCCAGCTCCAGAACACCCTCGAGATGATCCGGGAGAACCTCAACCCGGAGGTCCAGATCGAGGGCATCCTGCCGACCATGCTCGATACCCGGACCATCCACGCCAAGGAGGCGGTCGAGATCCTCGAGGAGAACTTCGGGGAGCTCGTCTTCAAGTCGCGGATCCGCAAGGCGATCAAGTTCGCCGAGGCGCCCGTGAAGGGAAGCTCCGTCCTCAAGTACGATCCGCAGAGCAACGCGGCCCAGTGCTATCGCGATCTGGCGGAGGAGGTCCTGGAACATGGCTCGAAGGAATAAGCGGGCAAGCATGCGCGAGGGGCCCCTCGCCGATCTCTTCAGGTCGACCGAGGACGCTCCCGCCGATCCGCCGGAGCCGCCCGCCCGCCCCGAGCCGAAGCGCCGCCGCAAGGCGGAGCCGCCGCCCGAGCCGGTCGCCGCCGAGCCGGAGCCGGAGCCCGAGGTCTCGGCGCCACGGGACGAGGAGCCGGCCCAGCCGGCGCGGCCCGCCAAGGACCGCCTTCGCGACGTCTTCAGCAGCGACGCCTCCGATCGCGAGCCCGCCTACGGCCGCTCGGAGCCCTCTCGCACCCCTGCGACCGCGCCGCCGCAGGTGAACGATCCGCTGATCCGCGTCGTCGGCGTCGGCGGCGGTGGGGTCAACGCCGTCAACCGGATGGTCGAGGCCGGGATCACCGGGGTCGAGTTCATGGCCGTCAACACCGACCTGCAGTCGCTGCAACAGAGCGCCGCCGACCTGACGATCCACATCGGCGGCGGCGTCACCCGCGGCCTCGGCTCGGGGTCCGATCCCGAGCTCGGCTACCGCGCCGCCTTCGAGGAGCAGGACCGCATCAAGCGGATGCTGAAGGGCTCCGACATGGTCTTCGTGGCCGCCGGAGCCGGCGGCGGCACCGGCACCGGGGCCGCGCCGGTCATCGCCAGGCTCGCCCGCGACGTCGGTGCGCTGACCGTCGGCATCGTCACCAGGCCGTTCGGCTTCGAGGGCACCCGGCGCGCCAAGCAGGCCGACAAGGGCGTCGACGCTCTCGCCGGCGAGGTCGACACGCTGATCGTCGTGCCCAACGACCGGCTCCTCTCGGTGCTCGAGCGCAACACGTCGATGGTCGAGGCCTTCCGGGTCGCCGACGACGTGCTCCGCCAGGGCGTCCAGGGAATCTCCGACCTGATCACGCTCCCGGCGCTGATCAACCTCGACTTCGCCGACGTGCGGACGACGATGCGCGACGCCGGCCCGGCGCTGCTCGGGATCGGCATGGGCACCGGCGACACGCGGGCGGCCTTCGCGGCCGAGCGGGCGATCTCCTCGCCCCTGCTCGAGACCTCGATCGAGGGCGCGCGGTCGATCCTGCTGTCGATCACCGGCGGCGGCGACATGTCGCTCGTCGAGATCTCCGAGGCGGCGCGGGTCATCCAGGAGGCCGCTCACCCGGAAGCGCACATCATCTTCGGAGCCAACGTCGACGAGACGCTCGACGAGCAGATGTGGGTCACCGTGATCGCGACCAGATTCGACGCCCGCGGCCGCCGGGCCGATGGCAGCTCGACCGGCGTTTCGCGCTCGACGGCGCGTCCCTCGGCCCGTCGCGCCGAGAGCTCCGGCGCCCGGCGCGTGCCCGATTACGAGGAGCGCCCCGCCGACCTCGGCATCGACGTTCCCGAGTTCATCCCCAACTAGAGCCGCTGGCCCGTGAGCCGCGGCGTCGTCGCCGGGGGCCATCCGGCTACCGCCGAAGCCGGCGCCTGGGCATTGCGCGAGGGCGGCAACGCCGTCGATGCCGCGATCGCGGCCGTGCTCGCATCGGTGGTGACCGAGAGCCCGCTGACCGGCCTCGGCGCCGGCGGGTTCATGCTCGTCCACACACCGGGTGGGGACGCTACCCTGCTCGACTTCTTCGTCTCCGCCGGCGGCCTCGACGGCTCGACCCGGGGCACCGAGCTCGAGCCGGTCGAGATCGACTTCGGCGGCACGACCCAGATCTTCAACGTCGGCCCCGCGTCCTGTGGCGTGCCGGGCCTGCCGAGCGGCCTTGCCACGGCGGCGGAGCGATTCGGCTCGATGCCGCTCGCCGACCTCGTCGCCCCGGCGGTCGGGCTCGCCCGCGACGGATCGGAGATCACCCCGCAGCATGCCTACCTGTTCGAGATCCTGGCGCCGATCCTCGCCCGCGAGCCGGCCGGGGGGACGGTCTATGCCCCGGCCGGAAGGATGCTCGGCCGCGGCGAGCGGATCGTCTTCGCCGAGCTCGCGGAGACGCTCGAGCGGCTCGGGTCGGAAGGGCCGGATCCGTTCTATCGCGGTGACATCGCAACCGCGATCGCCGCGACCGTCCAGGGACGGGGCGGGACGGTCGCCGTCGCCGACCTCGAGGCCTACGAGACGATCGCCCGCGACCCCGTCCGCGCCCGCTACGCGGACTGCGAGATCCTCACGAACCCGCCCCCGTCCTCCGGCGGAGTCCTGATCGCCTACGCGCTCGAGCTGCTGACCAGGGCCGGCGGCGCCACCGATCCGCTCAGCGTCGTCGCGGTGATGGAGCGTGCCCAGCAGGCGCGGACTCAGGAGTTCCTCGACGGGCTCTACGAGCCCGGCTTCGCGGCCCGGTTCCTCGCCGACCGGCTCGGGTCGACGACCCACATCACGACCCTCGACGACGACGGGGGCTGCGCCAGCGTCACCTGCTCGAACGGCTCCGGGTCCGGTGTGTTCGTCGAGGGCACCGGGATCCAGCTCAACAACATGCTCGGCGAGGAGGACCTGAACCCGTTCGGCTTCCACGCAACCGGAGCGGGGCGGAGGATGCCGTCGATGATGTCGCCGACGATCGCCCTCCGCGACGGCCGGCTCGTGCTCGGGCTCGGCAGCGGCGGCTCGAACCGGATCCGTTCGGCCGTCTCGCAGACGATCCTCCGTTACCTCGGAGACGGGCTCGACCTGAACGCGGCCGTCCAGGCACCGCGCCTGCACTTCGAGGCCGGCACGGTCCACGCCGAGCCCGGCGTCGACCCGGACGCGCTCGACGGCCTCGAGCAGGCCGGCTACTCGGTCGTCCGCTGGCGCGAGCCGAGCCTGTTCTTCGGTGGCGTCCACGCGGTCGCGGCCGGCCACGGTCGCCCGGAGGCGGCCGGGGACCCGCGCCGCGGCGGTGCCGTCGCGTTCGCCTAGCGACCCGGGCTTGGCTCAGTCGATCTTCGGGATCGCGCCGGGCTTGTGGCCGTTGCCGCGGGCGCGCTCGGCGTCGCGGCGCGCCTTCCGGAGTCCGGCGAGGAGCCGGCGCAGGGAGGCCGCGAGCGCCCGCAAGCGCTCGCGCTCGTCCTCCTCCTCGAGCAGCCGTTGCTTGTCGATCGCCGGCATCTCGATCTGGGCGGCGATCGGGTAAGCCGCCCCGGAGGCCTCGGCGCGGGCCGGGTCGGCTCCGACCGCCTCGAGCAGCTTCGCGAACGCCTCGCGCGCCGCTTCGAGCTCGGCGGTCGGCTCGGCTGCCGGCTCCTCGACCGCGATCATCTCGACGCTCGCCGCCGGCCATTCGTCCGCCTCGAAGCGCTCCAGCACCCGGAACGGCGCCTCGCCGCGGACGACGATGTCCATGCGGCCGTCGTCGTGGCGCTCGGTGACGTCGGCGACGAGGGCCGTGCAGCCGATCGCGCGGGCGCCGTCCTCGTCGCGGAAGACGATTCCGAAGGCAGCATCGTGCTCGATGCAGTCGGCGATCATCAGCCGGTAGCGGGGCTCGAAGATGTGCAGCGGCACGCGCTCGGCGGGAACCAGGGCAAGGGGCAGCTCGAAGATCGGCAGCTCGCTCCGGGTGGGCTGATCCACGGGGGCCGATGATATGGACACGCGGCCGCTGGCTCAGGCGGGAGAATGTCGGCGATGACCGATGCGATCGACTTCGAAGCCGAGGGCCTCCTCGACGGACTCGACGGTGAGGAGCGCCGGAGCCGGCTGGCCCTGCTCGAGCGGCTCGCCGCCGACGGCAGTGACCTCGACGAGCTCCGATCGGCGGTTGCCGACGGGAGGCTGGCGCTGTTGCCACTCGAGCGGATGCTGTCCGGCCGGCCGCGCTACACGACCGTGCAGGTCGCCGAGCGCGCGGGGATCCCGATCGAGGAGCTGGAGCGCCAGTGGCGTTCGATCGGCGTCGCCGTCCCCGCCCGCGACGAGGTGGTGATGAGCGCCGAGGACCTCGCCGCTGCCGACCGGATGCGCGAGGTCCTCGACGCCGGCCTCGACCCCGAGCAGCTCGCCGAGCTCGGCCGCACGGTCGCCGTGGCGATGTCGCAGTTCGCCGCGGCATCCCGCCAGGTCGTCGGCCAGACGTTCATCGGCGGCGGCGGGACCGAGCACGAGGTCTCCGACCGCGTCAAGGAGGGCGCCGGCGGCCTGATCCCGACTGTCGGGCCGACCCTCGACTACGTCTACCGCCTGCATCTGCGCGAGCAGCTCCGCCACGCCGCCTTCGACGAGGCTGCGCCCGACGGCATCGTCGGGAGCCCTCCCGACGCCGGCACGCTGGCGGTCGGCTTCGCCGATCTGGTCGGCTTCACGAAGCTCGGCGAGCAGCTCCCACCCGAGGAGCTCGGGCGGATCACCGGCCGGCTCGAGGAGCTTGCGCGCGAGGTCAGCCAAGGGCCCGTCCGGCTCGTGAAGCTGATCGGTGACGCGGCGATGTTCGCCTCAGCCGACACCAATGCGCTGCTCGACTCCGTTCACGAGCTCGTCGAGCGGATGGCCGAAGGGGAGGAAGGGGAGGAGGACGAGCTGCCGCTGATCCGTGCCGGCCTCGCCTACGGCTCCGTGTTCACCCGTGGCGGTGACTACTACGGGCGGCCCGTCAACCTCGCCAGCCGGATCACCGAGACGGCGCGTCCGGGAAGCGTGCTCGTCACCCCGGAGATCCGCGACCACGCCGACGAGGGCGCGTTCCGGTTCTCGCGGGCCCGGCGCAAGAATCTGAAGGGGATCTCGGATGCGGTCGAGCTGTTTCGATGCCGCCGCCGCGAGCCCGCGTCGGAGTCCGACGACGAGTAGCCCTCAAGCGGGCTTGCGAGCCGAGAAGACGAGGTTGTAGAAGAGCTCCGGCGGCAGGTACGGCTCCAGCAGCCGGTTGTCGACCCGTTGCAGCGAGAGGTAGCTGCGGAACGCGAAGAGGCGCCAGCGCTGGGGGATCTCGGCGGGCGTCGCCGTCGACTCCACCGTGCGCAGCCACCAGCCGTAGAGGTTGGCCAGCAGCTCCTCGCCGCGGATCCTGACACCGTCGAATCCGGCGTGCTCGAAGATCCGCCGGATCGTTCCCGGGTCGAAGGCGTGAACGTCGACCTCGCCCTCGAGCGCGTGCCCGTAGTCGGGGTCGGCGCCGTCCTCGTCGCTGCGCTTGCCGGCGCCGACGATGCGGCGCCAGAGCGGGGCGGCGGCGATCGCGGCCCGCTTCGGCACGGCCGCGATCTGATCGCCGTACGCGGACGGCTCGCCACAGAAGACGACGGTGCCGCCGGGCTCGAGGACGCGGAAGAACTCGGCGGCGGCGCGGTCGAGGTCGGGGATGTGGTGGAGGACGGCGTGGCCGAGCACGAGGTCGAACGTCGCATCGTCGAACGGCAGCCGCTCGGCGTCGGTCACCACGGTCTCGACCTCGAGGCCGAGGTCGGCGGCATTCGCCTCGAGGGCGCGGAGCATCCCCGGCGCGATGTCGGTTGCCGTCGCTCTCCTGATCGTCCCGGCGTTCATGAGGTTGAGCGAGAAGTAGCCGGTCCCGGCGCCGATCTCGAGCGCGTGGTCCCAGGTCACGGGTTCGTGTCCGAGCGCCTTCCGGAGCTTCGTCGTGACCTGCGCGCGACCGGTCGCGGCGAAGTCGATTCCCCACTTCGAGTCGTACGAGTCGGCCGCGAGATCGTGGTACCTGGTGTTGACGTCGCGGATCCGCTCGGCGCTGGCGTCAGCAGCCGCAGGCATGGCCCGGGACTGTACCGTCCGCCGCCCCGTGTCCTCGTCCCCGCCCGAGTCCCCCAAGCGCTACGTGCAGGCCGACCAGCCCGACGGCGTCCCGCCGCTGGAGCTGACCGGGGAGCGGACGCTTCCCGACGTGCCCGAGGAGAACTACTGGTTCCGCCGCCACCTCGCCGTCTACGAGTGGATCGGCGCCCGAATCGAGGGCATGCGGGTCGCCGACCTCGCCTGCGGTGAGGGATACGGCTCCGCCGCGCTCGCCCGCACGGCCGCCGAGGTGGTCGGGATCGACGCCAATCCGGACGCCCACGCTCACGCCACCGCCCGCTACGTTCGCCCGAACCTGCGCTTCGACCGGGACCTCGTCGAGAACGTCTCCGGGCCGCTCGACGCCGTCGTCTTCCTGCAGACGATCGAGCACATCGAGGACGTCCCCGCCCTGCTCGAGGCGATCGCCGCGGCGGCGCCCCTCGCCTTCGTCTCGACCCCGAACCGGCTCACCCTCGCCCCCGAGGGCGCCGAGAAGTCCGACAACCCGTGGCACCTGCGCGAGTACACGATCGACGAGTACCGCGCGGTGCTCGAGCCCGCCTTCGGGTCGGTCGAGATCCACGGCCTCTTCCACGCCGGCAAGCTCGCTATCCACGAGCGCGCGATCGCTCTCGGATGGGATCGCGTCCATTCGCTGCTGCGGATCACCAAGCCCTTCTACGATCGCTTCACGCCGGCGATCAGCGCCGGGGACTTCGTCCTCCGGCCGGAGGACGAGGCGGACCTCGACAAGGCGCTGGATTTCGTGGCCGTCTGCCGCGAATGACGGCGGGACCGGGCGGGGGGGTTGGCGACATCGCCATCGTCCTCCACTCGCACATGCCGTACGTGGAGGGGTTCGGCACCTACCCCTTCGGGGAGGAGTGGCTCTTCGACGCCTTCGCCCGCTCGCATCTGCCGGTGCTCGCGGTGGCACGTGACCTGACGATGACGATCACCCCGGTCCTCGCCGACCAGCTCGAGGACGCGGCGACCGCGGCACGGATGCGGGATTTCGTCCGCGATTACCGGGTCGCCTCCGCCGAGCTCGACGCCCTCGACGTCGACCCCGAGCTCGTCCCGGCGTGCCGGGCCGAGGCCGAGCGCTACCGGCAGGCGCTGGCCGGGCTCGAGCGTCTCGGCGACGCCCCGCTCGGCGCCTTCCGCGACGCGGGCGCCTCGGGCCGGGTCGAGCTGCTGACCTCGGCGGCCACGCATGCGCTGCTGCCGCTGATCGCGACCCGGGAAGGACGGATGCTCCAGCTCGAAACGGCGGTCCGCTCGCACCGCCGCCGGTTCGGCGCCCCGCGCGGAGTCTGGTTGCCGGAGTGCGCCTACGAGCCCGGCCTCGAGCACCTGCTCGGCGAGGCCGGCTTCGAGTACTTCTGCACGGACCAGTCGGCGCGGGAGCCGGCGATGGCCGCGATGCGACCGGTCGCGACCTCATCGTCGCCGGTCGCCTTCCCGATCGACTGGGAGGCCGTCCAGTGGCTGTGGTCATGGGAGGGGTACCCGTCCCACCGCGGCTATGCCGACTTCCACGTCAAGTCCCTGCGCGGCTGCAGGCCGTGGGCGATCTCCGGGGAGCCGTACGATCCGGATGGCGCGCGAGAGCACGCCCGCGAGCAGGCGCGCGGCTTCGCGCGCGATGCCGCCGCCCGGCTCGCCGCCTACCGGGACGAGAGCGGGCGCCGCGGCCTGCTCACGTTCGCGATCGACACCGAACTGCTCGGGCACTGGTGGTGGGAGGGCCCGGTCTGGCTCGAGGAGGCGCTGCGGGCGCTGCCCGCCGCCGGCGTCCGGATGCTGAAGCTGGGCGATGCACTCGCCGCCCACGAGCCGGAGCAGCGACCACTCGCGGCGACGACCTGGGGCGAGGGCAAGGATCGGCGGACCTGGGATTCGCCCCCGGTCGCCGACCTCGCCTCGGGAATGCGCCGGGCCGAGCTTGCGGTGCTGCGCGAGGCGTCCGCGGGGCGCCTGCGGGGAGCGGCGCTCGCCCGCGCCGCCCGGGAGCTGCTCGCGTTGCAATCGAGCGACTGGGCCTTCCTCGACTACGGAAGACAGACGGGTGATTACCCGTTCCAGCGTGCGGTCGGCCACTCCCGATCCCTGTTCGAGGCCATAGAATGCGGCCGGTCGGTCGAACCGGCGTTGCGCAACCTCGCGCCTGATCTGACTCCGGCGCCACTGCTCGAACCTTGAGCCCCAGCCGCCACAGTCAACTTCACGTGAGCCGAGTCCTGATCCTCTCCTGGGAGTACCCGCCGCTGATCGAGGGCGGCCTGGCCCGGCACGTTCGCAAGCTCTCCGAGGGCCTCGTCGAGCTCGGTGTCGAGGTCCACGTCCTGACCCGCGGCAGCGAGGAGTCGCCGCGCACAGAGGTCGTCGCCGGCGTCAACGTCCATCGCGTCCTCGAGCCGACCAGGCCGCGCGACCTCGGCGAGTTCGTGACCTGGGTCGAGCGGATGAACGCCGACATGCTCGCCGCCGGGGTCGAGCTCGGCGATCGCTTCAGCTTCGACCTCGTCCACGGCCACGACTGGCTCGTCGCAGCCGCCGGCGACCATCTCGCCCGCCGCTTCGGCGCCCCGCTCGTGACCACGATCCATGCAACCGAGCACGGCCGCCACCAGGGCTGGGTCGACAAGCACCCGCAGTCCTACATCCACGGGGTCGAGCGCTGGATCAGCAACCGCTCCGACCGCGTCATCGCCTGCTCCTCCTACATGCGCGAGCAGATCTCCGACATCTTCGCGGTGCCCGAGGGCCGGATCGCCGTGATCCCGAACGGGATCGACCCCGACGACCTCCCCCTCGGCGAGGCGTCGGAGCTGTCGCGGCTACGGGCCGAGTTCGCCGCGCCGGACGAGAAGCTGGTCCTGCTGATCGGACGACTCGTCTACGAGAAGGGATTCCAGATCGCCCTCGAGGCGATGCCGGAGCTGATCGAGCGGGTTCCCGGCACCCGCTTCCTCGTCGCCGGCTCGGGCACTCACGAGGGCGAGCTCAAGAAGCAGGCGAGCGGACTCGGTCTGATGGAGCACGGCACCTTCCTCGGTTGGATCGGCGACGACGTCCTCCACCTGCTCTACCGGATCGCCGACGTCTGCGTGGTCCCCTCGATCTACGAGCCCTTCGGCCTCGTCGCCCTCGAGGCGATGGCCTCCGGGTGTCCCTGCATCGTCGCCGACACCGGCGGCCTCCGCGAGGTCGTTCCCCACGGGGAGGTCGGCCTCCGCTTCCGGACCCGCGACCCCGAGGCCCTCGGCGGCATGGTCGAGCGTGTCCTCACCGACGCCGAGCTCCGGGACGGCCTGATCGCCGAGGCCAGCGAGCACGTGCTCCGCTTCGACTGGTCCGACGTCGCCCGCCGCACCGCCGCCGTCTACGGGGAGCTGGCGAGGCCGGCGCCCGTGGCCGAGGCCGCCGCCGACTGACCGACCGCGTGGGGCCGTTGCCCGCAGGACTGCGTCGGTTGAACCGCGATGGCGCGGGTAGTCCGTCTGCATCAAGCAACGGAGGAGATTGCAATGAGCACCGGACTGATCATCGTCATCGTCGTGGTGGCGTTGATCGTGATCGCATTGATCTACGTGGCGTCAAGCCGCTCCCAGTCGCGCAAGCGCGAGGAGCGACGGGAGGTTGCCGGAAGGCATCGTGACGAGGCGCGGCAGCGGCACGCCAAAGCGGACAAGCACGAGGCCGCGGCCGATGAGAAGGCTGCCCGTGCCCGCCGCGAGGCTGCCGAGGCCGATGAGCGCGCGCACGCCGCCCGGCAGGAGCGCGAGGCCGCCGACGCCCATCACCAGCACGCGGCCGAGGTCGACCCCGACGACGACGCCGAGCGCTCCTACCGCGAGGACCCGCGGAGCACGGAGGCGGGGGAGCGCGAACGCGACCGCTAGATCGACCGCTGGCCGGTCACCGCGGGCCGGCCGGACCGTAGCCCTCGGGCTCGACCGGATCCGGCCACCGGAGGTGCTCCGGTGCGGGTCGCATCCTGACGACCCGCGCCGGGGTGCCGGCGGCGACCGCATTGGCCGGGATGTCGCGGGTGACGACCGAGCTGGCCCCGATGATCGCGTTGTCGCCGATGGTGACGCCGCGGAGGATCTGCGCTCCGTAGCCGATCCAGACGTTGGAGCCGACGACGACGTCGCGCTTGTAGATGCCCTGCTTGCGGATCGCCTGCTCGGCATCGGCGACGTTGTGGTCGAAGTCGATGAGCATGACCCGGTCGGCGATCACGCACTGCTGGCCGATGCTGACGTGCTGGTAGGCCGAGATCGTGCATTCCTGCCCGAGCACCGTCTTCGCGCCGATCTCGACCCGCCCCTCGTGACAGCGGATCTTCGTGCCGTGGCCGAGCCAGACGAAGCGCCCGAAGCGGATCTGCCCGTTGCGACCGATCTGCAGCTGCAGGCGCGGACCGAGGAACAGCATGCCGTCGGTCCGCCAGCGCCGCCCGGCGACCGTGAGCAGGCGACATCGCAGGAACCGCAGGGCCAGCGCGGCGTATTTCGGGGTCAGCATCCCGTGCGCGGCGGCGAATCGCAGCACCGCGACGCCGTACCGGCGCGGTGCGAGGGGCGGAACCGGGCGATCCGGTGAGGGCCCGGGGCGCCCGTCGCGCGGCTCTGTCAAGGCTTCGGCGCCCACCGGACGGGATCATAGGCTCGGTCGTGGCATGATCAGCCGCTCGATGAGTGCGGGCACGACATCGAGCGACCTCGTCGAGCGGCTCCTGGCCGGCGAGAAGCGTGCCCTCGCCCGGTCGATCTCGCTGGTCGAGAACGGAGATCCGGCCGGGGCCGAGCTCGTCGCCGAGCTCTACCCGCGGACCGGCAAGGCGAGGATCGTCGGCTTCACCGGCCCGCCCGGCGTCGGCAAGAGCACGATCATCGGCGCGCTGGTCAAGGAGCTCCGGGGCCGCGAGCGGCGCGTCGCGGTGCTCTCGATCGACCCGTCGAGCCCGTTCACCCGAGGAGCCCTGCTCGGGGACCGGATCCGCCTCTCCGAGCACTTCCTCGACGAGGGCGTGTTCATCCGCTCGATGGCGAGCCGTGGTGCGCTCGGCGGGCTCGCCGAAGCGGCCCTGCAGGCCGCTTTGGTCATGGACGCGGCCGGCTTCGACGACGTCCTGCTCGAGACCGTCGGCGTCGGCCAGGCCGAGATCGACATCGTCGACCATGCCGACACCGTCGTCCTGGCGCTGATGCCGGGCTCCGGCGACTCGATCCAGGCCCTCAAGGCCGGGGTGATGGAAATTCCCGACGTCATCGTCGTCAACAAGGCCGAGCACCCGCTCACCGACACGATGGTGCGCGAGGTCCGGACCGCGCTCTCGCTCGGGCCGAGGGGCGACTGGAAGGTCCCGATCATCAAGACCGTCGGCACCGACGGTGGCGGGATCCCCGAGCTGCTCGAGGCGATCGAGTCCCACCGCGTTCACGTCGAGGAGTCGGGCACGCTCGAGCAGCGCCGGGCACGCAACCTCCGCAGCGAGGTGCTCGGGCTGGCCACCGCACGGATGCGCCGCGAGCTCGAGGTGCGGATCTCCGAGGACGAGTCGATCTCCCGCCTGCTCGACGACGTCGTTCGCCGCGAGACGGATCCCGCGACCGCGGCCGCCGAGCTGCTCGAGCGCAGCCGCAGGGGCGATTCCGATGGCTGAGAACGACGACACGACCGAGTTGCCGCCCGCGGGCTCCGGCTTCGACCTCGCCGACGCCCGCGAGTGCGTCGGCGCAAAGCTCGAGGAGGTCGGCGGCGGCAACGTCGGGCGCGTCCACGGCGTGCTCGTCGACGCCGTCGACGGATCGCCGACCTGGCTGGTCGTCAAGCTCGGCCGGATCGGGCGCCGGGCCGCGGTGCCGGCCAGCTACGTGGCCGGAGCCGCCGGTCGTGCCTGGGCTGCCTTTCCGCGCTCGTGGATCCGCGGCGCCGCCGAGATCGATCCGTCCCGCGGCCTGAAGCCGGGCGAGGAGCGCCAGCTCGTCGCCCACTACGGCATCCCGCTCGAGACGGGGCGGGCGGCCGCGCTGACGGACCGGCCGCCGAACGAGCCGAGCTCGATCCCCGACGCCTGAGGACGCGCGGGCTCAGGCCTCGGGCCGCTCGTCGCCCTCGGGCTGCTCGTCGCCCTCGGGCTCGGTGGCGTCCTCGGGGGGCGGCGCGGGCTCGGGCGCCTCGTCGATCTCCTCCGAATAGGTCCGCTCGAGTGTCTGAGTCGCCATCTCGATCGCGGCGAGGACGTCGCCGAGCTCGGAGAGCTGGTCGCCGATCGAGGCGGCCTCGGATCGAAGCCGAGCCGGACCGGCCGAGGGCGCGTCCCCCTCCGCCGGCGCCCGCTCGGCCGGCGGGGCAGGGGGCGGGGCTTCGCCGGCCAGGGACCGGAGGATGCGGTCGTGCTGGGCGAACGCGAGCCAGAGCGCGGCGACGTCCTGGCGCAGCTCGGCGAGCTCGGCGTCGCGCGCCCCCAGTGCCTCGTCGACGTCGGCCCGCTTGTAGCCGAGCGGCCGGCGACGGAGGCGCGGTGGCGCCGATCGCTCGGGCGCGACCGCCCGCTCCTCGCCGCCCTCTGCTTCCTCGCCGCCCAAGATGCGGCGAGTATAGGAGCGGGCGTGCCGGGTCCCCGCAGCCCGATCGTCGCGGCGGTGCCCCGAGCCGTCGTCCGTCTCCGCCGTTACCTTCAGCGCCCCGGCACACAGGGACGAATCTGGCACCTGATCGCCCCGATTGGTGGTACGGTCCCGCGAACGCTGGGAAGGACTCCTGGCACGGAGGATGGATGGAAGATGATCGCAGCGGAGCTGCGCGGGGGAAATAGGCCAAGCTTGAACGAGGCGCTCGGATGGATCGGCCTGCGGGTCGACGATATCTACGGTGTGGCCATCGGCCGGCTCGAGGATGTCTGGATCGATCCGGGCACCGGTGAGCCCCGCTGGCTGCTCGTCAAGGAAGGCCGTTTCGGCGGGCGCTCGACGCTCGTCCCGTTCAGCGACGCCACCGCCGGCGAGGGCAGCGTCTGGATCCCCTACGAGCGCGACGTCGTTCGTGAAGCGCCGCAGATCGAGCCCGGGGTTCCGTTGACCCAGCAGGTCGAGGCCACCCTCCGCAACCACTACGCCGCGAACACGGCCGCCGCCGTCTCACAGGGCTCGCAGGCGACCCCCGGGGAGCCGCACCAGACGGCCCCGCAGGATCGCGCGACGACGCACGCCACGATCCGCCTCGCGGCCGCCGGACCCCCGCCCGAGCCCGAGCCGATCGCACCGCCGCGGCTGCCGCAGCGACCGCCGCCGCCCGTCAACCCGCCTCCCGGTCAGGAGCAGGCTTCGCCCGCCTTCGGGTTCGAGGCCTCCGGTCGCGGTCAGCCGCAGGCGCCGCCGCCCCGACAGCAGGCCCCCCAACAGCCATACCCACCGCAGCAACCGCAGCCGCAACAGCCTTATCAGGAGCAGTTCGCCCAGCCACCGCCGCCGGCCGCCTCTCCCTATCAGCCGCCGCAGCAGCCACCGCCGCAGCAGCCGCAGCAGCCGCAGCCGCCGCCGCAGCAGCAGCAGCCGCCGCAGGAGCAGCAGCCGCCGCAGGAGCGCCCGCCCGCCCCGGCCTCGGCCCCGGACCCGCTCGCGAGCCTCGCCGAGCTGCCGGCCGGGCACATGATCGAGATCGAGCTCACCGGCAGCCTGACGATCAGCGGCGAGCTCCGCGGGGTCCGGATCATCCCGCCGGACTCCGGCTCCGGCCGCCGCGGCTGACCTTCCGGCCAGGTCACTCCGGCGAAATGCTCCGGCTGCGCCGTCCGCTTCCGCCGGTCGGCGCGCTGGGAGCGGACGGGATGACATGTGCGTTGCTCCCAGCCGGCGCACCGGGTGGTTCGCCATCACGGGGAGCTGGGGATCTAGGTATCCCTAGGCGGCGACCGCATTCGGGCCGTCCCGGCCGCGGGGATCGGCGCCGACCGGAGGAATGGCAGCGTCCCGGGCGGATGCGATCCGGTCGGCGGCCGTCGCCAGGGTGCGGACGAAGCCGTCGAATTGAGCCCGCACCCGCTCGGCGTCGTCCATGCCGGCAGTGAGCGCCCCCGCCTTCGCCGCGATCCCGTCGCTCAGCGCGGCGATCCGCTGCTGCTGCTGGGCGACGATCCGCTCGGCGACCCGTTGCGCCTCTTCGACGTGGCCGGCGGCGTCGGCCTCGACCTGCTGCCAGCGGATCCGGATACCGGCCTCCGCCTCGCGCCGCATCTCGGCGGACTCCCGCTCCACGGCACCGACCATCGCGTTGACGAGGCTGTCGGCGCGCCGCTTCGCATGCTCGAGGTACTCACGGGCCTCGCGCTCTGCCTCCCGCATCCTGGCATCGTGGGACGCCGGAGCCCGCTCGGCGGCAGCGGGCTCGAAGCCCGGCGCGCCGGCGTGGCCGATCTCGGCACCGTCGTGGGCACCGAGTCGCTCCGTGAAGTTGCGGGTCGCGCGATCGAGGGCGTCGAGGGCCGCACCGAGGTCGAATGCGGGTACCTCCGCGGCGGCGCTGAAGCGCTCGCCCGGCGATCCCGGCGGTTGGCTTCCGGCCCCTTCTCGATCGGCCATCCTCGTTCCTCCCGCAACTCGGGGTGTCCGGCTTCCCGGACCGGGCAGGGTCGGAGGCAGTCTAGGTTCGGGCGCGGCGGCAACCGAGCCGACGGCCCGCCGTCAGCGGGGACGGGGCGCGGGCGCGGGATCGGTCGGTGGCACGGGATCGGCGTGGATCGGCGGCGCACTTCCGGGCGCCCCGCTCTGCACCTCGTGGGAGAGGCGCTCGGCGGCGGCGGCGAGCGCGCGAACCAGGTGCTCGAAGCCGGCACGAACGGGCGCCGCGTCGTCGAGGCGGGCGACGACCGCCTCCGACTTCGCGACGAGATCGTCGCTCAGCTCGGCGATCCGCCGCTGCCGGTCGAAGACGAGTTGATCGGCCTGCCGCCGTGCATCCGCGAGGTGGCGGGCGGCGTCGGCACGCGCCTCCTCGCGAAGCCGGGCCGCCTCACGCTCGACCGAGTCGAGGATCGCGCCGACCCTGCGCGAGACCTCCGACGCCAGGGCGGGGGTGCTCGATCCCATCCAGTCCGCGATCGGATCAGGTTGCTGCGGAGCTGTTTCCTCTTCTTTCATCCCGGTCCCGGCCGGCCCGACCGGTGCCCGCACCCTAGCCGACGCCCCGGGCGCTCTCGGCGGCCGCGGCGCCGCCGTTCAGCAGCCGAGGGCGCGGGCGATGACCATCTGCTGGACCTCGTCGGTGCCCTCGCCGATCGTCAGGATCTTCGCGTCGCGGTAGAACCGGCAGACCGGGTACTCCTCGATGTAGCCGTAGCCGCCGTGGATCTGAACCGCCTCCTCGGCGGCGCGGACGGCGAGGCGACCGGTCTTCAGCTTGGCCTGAGCGGCGGTCAGGGTGAAGGGCTCGCCGCGGTCCTTGAGCGTCGCGGCGCGGTAGGTGAGCAGTCGTGCCGCCTCGATCTCGGTGGCGATGTCGGCGATCTTCCCCTGGATCGCCTGGAACTTCGAGATCGGCCGGCCGAACGCCCGCCGTTCCTTCGCGTAGGCGACCGCTTCGTCGAGCGCGCCCTGGGCGAGGCCGAGGCCCATCGCGGCGACGCCGATCCGGCCGCCGTCGAGGATCTGCAGGAACTGCTTGAAGCCCTGGCCCCGTGGACCGAGCAGGTTCCCGTCCGGGACCCGGCAGTCGTCGAAGCTCAGGGGACGGGTGTCGGAGGCGTTCCAGCCCATCTTCCGGTACGGCTCCCCGACCTCGTAGCCGGGGGTCCCGTTCGGGACGATGATGTTCGAGATCTCGTCCTCGGCGGTCCGGGCGGTGATCGTCACGCAGGCGGAGATGTCGGTCCCCGAGTTGGTGATGAACTGCTTGGCCCCGTCGATGACCCACTCGCCGCCGTCGAGCATGGCGCGGGTCCGCGTGTTGCCTGCATCCGACCCGGCCTCGGGCTCGGTCAGGCCGAAGGCGGCGAGGCGCCGGCCCGAGCAGAGCTGCGGCAGCCATTCCTCGTGCTGGGCGTCGGTGCCCCAGAGATAGATCGGCATCGTCCCGAGCGACGTGTGGGCAGCCATCGTGATCGCGACCGACGAGTCGATCCGGGCGAGCTCCTCGACGGCGAGGGCGTAGGAGAGGTTGTCCGATCCGCCGCCGCCGTACTCGGCCGGGAACGGGATGCCCATCAGGCCGAGGCCCCCCATCTGCTCCACGAGCTCGTAGGGAAACGACTTCGTCTCGTCGAGCTCGGCCGCCCGCGGGGCGACCTCGTTGCGGGCGAAGTCCCTGACAGTGTCGCGGAGGAGGCGCTGCTCGTCGTTGAGATCGAAGTCCATGGCGGCGATTCTTTCAGCCGGGCGGCGGTCAGCCGCGGTCGGCGTATCTCCGCGCGAGCTCGACGAGGAGACGGACGCCGTAACCGCTCGCGCCCTTGCCGACGTACTCGCGGCCGACGTCCCAGGCCGTGCCGGCGATGTCGAGATGGGCCCACGTCGTCCCCTCGGTGAACTGCTCGAGGTAGGCGCCGGCGTAGAGCGTCCCGGCCTTCCGCTTGCTCCCGGAGTTCGAGAGATCGGCGATCTTGCCCCGCGTCAGTTCGGTGTACTCGCGATGCAGCGGCAGCCGCCAGGCGAGCTCGCCGACGATGTCGCCGGCCGCCGCCACCTCCTCGGCCCACTCGTCGTCGTTGGCGATCAGCCCCGCGTAGGTCGAGCCGAGGGCGACGACGACCGCGCCGGTCAGCGTCGCGACGTCGACGATCCGCTCCGCTCCCTGACGCGCGCACCAGGTCAGGGCATCGGCGAGGATCAGGCGGCCCTCCGCGTCGGTGTTGTTGACCTCGACCGTGAGGCCGTTCAGCTGCGTGATCACGTCGCCGGGACGCGTCGCCGACCCGCTCGGCATGTTCTCGACCACCGGCAGGACCGAGATCAGCTCGACGGCGAGCCCGAGCTCGGCGATCGCGGCGGTCGCCTCGAGGACGGCCGCGCCGCCCGACATGTCCATCTTCATGTCGGGCATCGAGGCCGGCGGCTTCAGGGAGATCCCGCCGGTGTCGAAGGTGACGGTCTTGCCGACGAGGCCGAGCCGCGGCGCACCACCGCCGCCCGCGTAGCGGAGCACGATCAGCGCCGGGTCCTTGGCGGAGCCGGCGGCCACGGCGAGCAGGCCGCCCATTCCCTCGCGCTCGAGCTCGGCCGGTCCGAGGACCTCGACCGCGATCGACTCGTGGGCGGCGGCGATCTCCTCGGCCCGGCCGACCATGTAGGCGGGATCGGCGACGTTGGCCGGCAGGTTCTGCAGGTCGCGCGCCCGGTTGGCCGCCTCGGCAGCCACCTTGGCGGTCGCCGCGTAGCCGCCGGGGTCGTCGGCGCCGAGCAGGGTGAGGGTCCCGATCGCGGTGTCCCGCTCACCGTCCTCGCCGCCCTTGAAGCGGTCGAAGCGGTAGCCGGCGAGGATCGTGCCGGCGGTCAGCGCCGCCCCGATGCTCGCCTTGCGCTCGTGCTCGGGGACGATCCAGGCGATCGACTCCGCCCCCACCCGCCGGGCCTGGCGGACCGCGAGGGCGGCGGCCACGCGGGCGCGCTCGGACTCGAAGGCGTCACGGTCGCCGAGGCCGACGACGAGCGCGCGCTCCGGCGAGCCGGGGCGCAGCAGCGTCAGCTCCCTGTAGCCGGCGCGCACGTCGCCGGCGCCCGCCGCGGAGGCGAGCCAGGACGGCAGGTCGTCGCCCTCGTGGATCCCGATGCAGACCAGGTCGGCGGTGACTGCCGCAGGGTCGGAATCGCTCAGCTCGAGGCGCATCGGAGGCGCCACGATAGCTGCCGGCGTCGCTTCGGCCTCTACGATTCCCCGGCACGCATACCTCGTCCGAACCCAGGAGAACGTTCCGAATGCCGAAGACCGTGATTCTTTCCACCGCCCGCACCCCGTTCGCGAAGATGGGCGGGGCGCTGTCCTCACTCGCCGCTCCCGAGCTCGCCGGGAACGCGATCGGCGGCGCCCTCGAGCGGGCCGACGTCGCGCCGGAGCAGATCGAGTCGGTCGTCTACGGGCAGGTTCTGCAGGCCGGCCAGGGACAGATCCCCTCGCGGCAGGCGCAGATCGCCGGCGGCATTCCCAAGGAGGTCCCCTCCGAGACCGTCAACAAGGTCTGTGCCTCCGGCATGCGATCGGTCGGCCTGCTCGACCAGGCGATCCGCGCCGGCGACGTCTCGCTCGGCCTCGGCGGCGGCATGGAATCGATGTCGAACGCCCCCTACCTCCTCCCCGGCGCCCGCTTCGGCTTCCGGATGGGCGACGTCACCGCCGTCGACGCGATGACCCACGACGGTCTCACCAACCCGTTCACGGACAAGCAGATGATCAACGAGGCGAGCGAGGTCAGCAACGAGCTCGAGATCACCCGCCCGGACATGGACCGCTTCGCGACCCGCTCTCACCAGCTCGCCGCCCAGGCGACCGACGAGGGTCGTCTCGCCGACGAGATCGTCGCGGTCGTGGTCAAGTCCCGGAAGGCCGAGACGACCGTCGAGGTCGACGAGGCGATCCGCCCCGACACGAACATCGAGACGCTCGCCAAGCTGCGGGCGGTCGGCGGCGACGACGCGACCCACACCGCCGGCAACGCGCCCGGCGTCAACGACGGCGCCGCCGCGGTGGTCGTCGCATCCGACGAATGGGCCACCGCCAACGGCAAGGAATCGCTCGGGACGGTCATCGCCTACGGCAGCGTCGCCGACGACTACGCCTACCTCGCCCGGACCCCCGCCAATGCCGCCCGCCAGGCGCTCGAGAAGGCCGGCAAGACCGCCGATGACGTCGATCTCTGGGAGTTCAACGAGGCCTTCGCCTCGGTCGCCATCAACTCGATCCGGATGCTCGGCATCGACGAGGAGAAGGTGAACGTCAACGGCGGAGCGATCGCCCTCGGTCACCCGATCGGTGCCTCCGGCGGCCGGATCATCGGCACGCTCGTCCACGAGCTGCGCCGGCGCGGCGGCGGCCTCGGCTGTGCCGCGATCTGCAGCGGCGGGGGGCAAGGCGACGCGATCCTGATCGAGGTCTGATCGCGGCCGGAGAGGCCGCCCCTCGGCGTCCTCGTCGGCTCACGGCCGAAGGCCGCTTCGCCTCTTGCGTCCTTGACGGGCGGGCTCTCCGACTCGCGATCACGCGGCCGGGGAGGCCGCCCCTCGGCGGGCCCGACTAGCCTGACCGCCCATGAGTGGGCGCGGCGCGGCTTTCTTCGACCTCGACCGGACGCTGATGTCCGGCTCGAGCGGCGCCCAGTTCGGTCGCGCCGCCTACCGGGCGGGACTCGTCAACCGGTCGCAGGTCGCGCGGTGGGGGATCGACCACCTCCGGTTCCGGCTCCACGGCGCGACCGACCAGGACACCGACGCGCTCGTCGCGCTCGTCAACGATCTCCTCCGCGGCGTCCCGGAACGGACGCTGCGGCGGATGATCCCGGACCTGCTCGAGGGCATCCTGCCGCGGATCTACCCGCAGATGGTCGCCGAGGTCCGCTCGCACCAGGACGCCGGGCGGCCGGCGTTCATCGTCAGCGCGGCGAGCAACGGCGTCGTCGAGCTGCTCGCCCGCGTCCTCGACATGGAGGGCGGGATCGGGACCCGCTACGAGGTCGATGCCGACGGCCGTTACACGGGCCGGCTGATCGGCGGCCTCAACTACGGCGAGCTGAAGATCGAGCCGATGCGCCGCTTCGCCGCCGATCACGGGATCGATCTCGACCGGAGCTGGGCCTATTCGGATTCGGCCTCCGACCTGCCGATGCTGGAGCTCGTCGGCCATCCGGTCGTGGTCAACCCCGACGCCGCGCTCGCCCGCGTCGCGGTCGAGCGCGGCTGGCCGGTCATGCGCTTCGAGAAGCTCGGCCGGAAGATCGCCGCGGCCGGCGCCCTTGCGATCGCGACCCTGGTCGGCGGCGGGAGCGCCATCGCCCGCCGCCGTGCAACCCGGCCGCGGACGACGCGCCCGAGCCGCTGAACGCCGCTCCTCGATCGGCCACTCGCGACTCCAATAGGATCGCGGCGATGGACGCTGCGGAGCTGGCCTTTGCGGGGATCTACCGCCAGGCGGAGCTCCTTCGCGACGGTGCGGTCAGCTCCCGTGCCCTCGTCTCCATGTACCTGGAGCGAATCGATCGTTTCGACGGCAGGCTGAACGCCTTCCGGGTCGTTCTCCGCGACCGTGCCCTCGCCGAGGCGGAGGACGCGGACCGGCGCATCGCCGCCGGCGAGACGGCGCCGCTGCTCGGCGTCCCGATCGCGGTCAAGGACAACGTCGACGTCGCCGGCGAGCTGACGACGAACGGCACCGGCGCCTACGACCGACCGGTGGAAGCCGATTCGGCCCACTACCGCCGCCTCCGCGAGGCCGGTGCCGTGCTGATCGGCAAGACCAACCTCCCGGAGCTCGCGATCTGGCCCTTCACGGAGAGCCAGACCTGGGGCCGGACCCGAAACCCGTGGAACACCGACCACAGCGCCGGCGGCTCCAGCGGCGGATCCGGGGCCGCCGTGGCGGCCGGGCTCGTCGGTGCAGCCTCGGCGTCCGACGGCGGCGGCTCGATCCGGATCCCGGCAGCGCACTGCGGCCTCTTCGGCCTGAAGCCACAGCGGGGACGGATCAGCCTGATGCCCGAGCCCGAGCATTGGCTCGGGCTGTCGGTGACCGGTTGCGTCAGCCGCCGCGTCATCGACACGGCGCTCTGGCTCGATGTCGCCGCCGGCGCCGAGCCCGGGGACGTCGACACGCCGCCGCCGCCCGAGCGGCCCTGGGTCGAGGCCGCCACATCGCCACCGGGACCGCTGCGGATCGCGATGGCGGTGACCGCTCCCCGTCCCGCCGCGCCACCGATCATCACCGACGAGGTCAAGGCGGGCATCGCCCGGATCGCCGATTTGATGCGCGGGCTCGGTCACACCGTCGTCGAGCGCGAACCCGATTGGGGCGGGATCGGCAACGACATCACCCCGCGTTACCTCGGCGGGATCGCCATCGACGGCTGCGCCGTCCCGAACCCCGGCAAGCTCGAGGGGCGGACCCGGGGCATGGTCCGGATCGGTGGCCTGCTGCCGGGCGCCGTGGTTCGCCGCGCCCGCACCGCCGAGGCGGTCCACGCCGAGCGGCTCAACCGGATCTTCGACGACGTCGACGTCCTGCTGACCCCGGTCGTCGGCATCGTCCCGCCGGCCTCGGGGCGCTGGGCCGGGAAGGGCGCCCTGCGGACGCTGATGAGCATCTCACGCTCCTACCCGTGCGCGATCGCCTGGAACTACACGGGCCAGCCGGCGGCGTCGATCCCGCTTCCCCCGGCCTCGCCGGGCGGGCTCCCGCTCGCCGGCCAGCTGATCGCCCCGCCGAATCGCGAGGAGCTCCTGATTTCGCTTGCCGCCCAGCTCGAGGCCGAGATCGGCTGGCCCGAGCGAATCCCGGAGGCGTACGCGTGAAGGTCGTAGCGGTCGGCCCCGAGCAGACCCTCGAGGTCCGCGACGTCGGGGATCCGGAGCCGGCAGCAGGACAGGTCGTCGTCGACGTCGCCGCCTGCGGGATCTGCGGTTCCGATCTCCACATGCTGCCGTCCGGCGTCCTTCCCGAGGGCGCCGTGCTCGGCCACGAGCTCTCGGGGACCCTTGCCGGCGTCGGGTCCGGCGTCGCGGACTGGTCGGCCGGCGACCGGGTCTGCGTCTATCCGTTCGCGCCCGTCGACCGCCTCGATATCCCGCTCGCGATGGCGAGCGGGATCGGGCTCGGGACGAACGACGGCGGCTACGCCGAGCGGATGGTCTGCGACGCCGAGATGCTCTGGCGCCTGCCCGACGAGGTCGAGCTCGAGCACGGCGCGCTGGTCGAGCCGCTCGCGGTCGGCCTGCACGGAATCGACGTCTCCGGCGCCGCTCCCGGTCAGCCGGTCTGCGTGCTCGGCTGCGGGCCGATCGGGGCGATGACGCTGGTCGGCCTGCTCGCTCGCGGGTTCGAGGAGATCGTCGTCGTCGAGCCCAATCCCGGTCGCCGCGAGCTGGCGGGCCGGCTCGGGGCGCCGCACGTCGTCGGGCTCGACGGAGTCCACGAGGAGGTCCTCGGCGCGCTCGGCGGCCGGGCCCCCGAAGTCGTGATCGAGTGCGCCGGCCACGTCTCGGCGCCCGGCCTCGCGGTCGAGCTGATCGCCGGCGAGGGCACGGTCGCTCTCGTCGGCATGCTCGAGGAGCCCGTCCCGATCTCCCAGCTCAACGTGATGCTCAAGGAGGTCGTCCTCCGCGGCTCGTTCGCCTACCGGCCGAAGGACTTCGACGAAGCCGTGGCGATGCTGGTCGCCGGCAGGGTGCCTGTCGCGGAGCTGATCACGTCCCGCCATCCGCTCGACGAGGCCGCCGCCTGCTTCGAGGAGCTGCTCCGGCCGGGCACCGAGGAGCTGAAGATCCTGCTCGTCCCGCCGGGCATCGCCTGAGCTACGCCGGGGCGAGGCCGCGCTCGCGGGCCTTGCGGATTCCCCGCCGGGTGACGATGCCGCTGCCGAGCGTGAACGCGACCTTCGAGGCGGGCAGCCGGTAGCCGGCGCGGGTGTGCGGCGCGTAGACGGCGCGGTTGCCCTCGACATCGAGCCAGCCGGTGTAGAGGCGCTGCTCCTGGCCGATCATCCGCGGCTCGAATCGGTGGGCCGTCAGGCCGGCACGGCGCCCGCCCTCGGGCCGGACGGCGGCGGGGATGACGAGCTCGGCGCCGGCGGCACTGCTGCCGCTCGCCGCGACCGCCGTCACCATCGGCAGGCCGTCGGCGCCGGCCCAGCCCACCAGGGCGTGGGGAAGGCTCCGGACTTCGGCGGCGAGCCGGTCCGCATCGGTCCGTGGCCCGGTGCCGTTCCGCGGCGGCGACTGCGGCGGCGGCGGACCCGGCAGCGCCTCGCCGAGGACGACCGGCTCGCCGGCGCAGTCCCGGGTCGGCCAAACGATGATCCGGCGCACGTCGATGGTGATCGCAACCCGCTGCCAGTAGTAGACCTCGAGCCAGCGCCCCGCGAGGCCGCCCTTGATCGGGCCGAGAAAGTGCTCCCACTGGGGCCGGATCGACTCCAGCCAGGCGCGATCGGGTGTCGTCGAGAACGACGCGGACCCCTGGACGAGCACGAACTCGGGACGGTTGCTGTCGGCATGGTCGCGGCTGTGGAAGGCGACGGCGACGGAGGGGTTCGCGCGGATCCGCTCGAGCTTCTTCCAGAGGCCGAGCGAGGTCGTGACGGTGACCGTGCCGGCATCGGCGTCGCGGATCCCGAGCGGCGCCATCGGCGTGATCACGACGCCCTCGGCCGGCGTCAGGTAGGCGACCCCGGCCGCCAGGTCACCGGCGATGACCTCGTCGATCTCTGCAGACCATCCGATCCCCATGGCGGGAAAATAACCGCATCCGGGGCCGCCGGGAAGGATCGCAGGGACGACGGTAGCCTTTCTCCCCATGGCGATCGAGCCCGGATCCGAGCGGCGAGCACATCAGTGGCACGAGGAGCAGTACTCGCGGGAGCCTGAGCGCGATGTCCCCTTCGAGACGCTGTCGGGCCATCCGATCGCGCCGCTCTACACGTCCGAGGACCTCGCCGGCCACGACGCCGAGCGCGACGAGGGCCTTCCCGGCTCGTTCCCCTACACCCGTGGCGTCTATCCCTCGATGTACCGGGGGCGGCTCTGGACGATGCGCCAGTTCGCGGGCTTCGGGACCGTCGAGGAGACCAACGAGCGCTTCCGCTACCTCCTCGAGCACGGCCAGACCGGCCTTTCGACGGCCTTCGACATGCCGACCTTGATGGGCCTCGACTCGGACCATGAGAGATCGCTCGGCGAGGTCGGCGTCGAGGGTGTCGCCCTCGACACGGTCGACGACATGGCGACGCTGTTCGACGGGATCCCGCTCGACGAGGTCACCGTCTCGATGACGATCAACGCCCCGGCGGCGATCCTCCTCGCCTTCTACGTCGTCGCCGCCGAGGAGAAGGGAATCCGGCCCGAGCAGCTCGGCGGCACGATCCAGACCGACATCCTCAAGGAGTACATCGCCCAGAAGGAGTGGTGCTTCCCGATCGAGCCGGCGATGCGGCTCGTCACCGACATGGTCGAGTGGTGCTCAGAGGAGATGCCGCGCTGGCATCCGATCTCGATCTCCGGCTACCACATCCGCGAGGCCGGGGCGACGGCGGCGCAGGAGCTCGCCTTCACCCTCAAGGACGGGCTCACCTACGTCGAGCGTGCCGTCGAGCGGGGCCTCGACGTCGACGAGTTCGCGCCGCGGCTGTCGTTCTTCTTCAACGCCCACATCGACTTCTTCGAGGAGATCGCCAAGTACCGCGCCGCTCGCCGGATCTGGGCCCGCGAGCTCCGCGACAGCTTCGGCGCCAAGGACCCGAAGTCGATGCTGATGCGCACCCACGTCCAGACGGCGGGAGTCAGCCTGACCGCCCAGCAGCCGCTCGTCAACATCGTCAGGACGACGATCGAGGCGCTCGCCGGGGTCCTCGGCGGCACCCAGTCTCTGCACACCAACAGCTTCGACGAAGCACTCGCCCTGCCGACCGCCGACGCGGTCCGGATCGCCCTCCGCACCCAGCAGGTGATCGCCCACGAGTCGGGCGTCACGAACACGATCGACCCGCTCGGGGGCTCCTACTTCGTCGAGAAGCTGACCGACGAGATGGAGGCCGCCGCCTACGACTACTTCGCGCGGATCGACGAGCTCGGCGGCATGGTCGCGGCGATCGAGTCGAACTTTCCCCAGCGCGAGATCTCCGACGCCGCCTTCGAGCACCAGGCTGGGCTCGAGAGCGGCGAGCGGATCATGGTCGGCGTCAACGCCTTCGAGGTCGACGACGACGAGCTGACCGAGATCCACCGACCCGACCCCGCCGCCGAGACCCGCCAGAAGGAACGACTCGCCGCCACCCTGGCGGCCCGCGACGACAACGCCGCGGCGGCCGCGCTCGGGGCGCTCGAGCGCGCCGCCGCCGGCGACGGCAACCTGATGCCGCTGCTGATCGACTGCGCCCGCGCCCGGGTCAGCGAGGGGGAGATGGTCCGAGCCATGCAGAGCGTCTTCGGGACCTACACCGAGACACCGGTCTACTGACCCTGCGGATTCGGTCCCGGGCCAGCGGGTAGGTTCCTCGTCGATGGCCGCGAGACGTGAGAGGCTGATGAACCGATGAGCGACTTCGAGGTTGTTCGCAGCGACGTCGAGGGCTGGGACGTGCGCCGGACGGGCGAGGCCCAGGCTCTCTCCAACTACCCGACCCGCGAGCTCGCCGAGCAGGCGGCACGCAAGCAGCAGGAGGCGGAGCACCACAGCGGCGGCACTGCGGACTCGATCGACGTCCGCCAGGACGTCTTCAGCGAGGGCCCAGACGAGGAGCTGCATGTGAAGCGGACGCTCCTGACCGTCGCCGCGATCGCGTTCGCGGTGATCCTGCTGATCGCGGTCGTCGCGGTCCTCGTAGTCACGACCGGGATCACCGACTAGCGGCGTCGACTTCCCGGCCAAGTCGACATTTCTTGCTCCATACGCACCATTCGTCGACTTGACGCTCAGTTCGATGCAGGTCCTTCATCTGGGCGCGATCTTGCATTTCCCGGCATCCGGCTAACACTTCGCTAACGAATTCCTTAGCCTGCCCGCCTCGATGCCGGCAACAGTCGACAGAGCCCTGACGGTCCTCCTGGCCGCGGGCGCGATCACCGCGTTGGTCGCGGTCCTCGCTGTGAGTGCCTCCGTCGCGGCGGCCAAGCCGCACGCGCCCGGCACCCACAAGCGCACCCTCGACCGCCAGTTCGAGCACAAGGTCTCGAAGAAGAACAAGCGCTGGGCGAAGCGCGTCGCCCGCTGCGAGTCCGGCGGCGACCCGAACGCGATCGGCGGTGGCGGCACCTACCGCGGCGCCTTCCAGTTCATGCGCTCGACCTGGCGGACCTCGCCGCGCTCCCCCGGCGGCGACCCGGTCGACTACAGCTACAAGACGCAGGCCTTCGTCGCCGTGCGGCTGAAGATGCGCTCGGGCGGCTCGCCCTGGCCGAGCTGCGGCTGAGCCTGCCACTCGGGCCCAGCGCCGGATACCCTTCCCCGCATGAGCGAACGGAAGATCCGCGTCGTCGTCGCGAAGCCCGGCCTCGACGGTCACGACCGCGGCGCCAAGATCATCGCCCGTGCTCTGCGCGACGCCGGCATGGAGGTCATCTACACCGGCCTGCACCAGACCCCTGAGCAGATTGCCGCGACGGTGATCCAGGAGGACGCCGACGCGGTCGGGCTCTCGATCCTCTCCGGGGCGCACATGACCCTGGTCCCGAAGGTCGTGGCGATGCTGCGCGAGCAGGGGGCCGATGAGGTCCTCGTCACCGTCGGCGGGACGATCCCCGCCGACGACATCCCGGAGCTGAAGCGCCTTGGCGTCGCCGCGGTCTTCACGCCCGGCTCGCCGACCGACGCCATCGTCGAGTTCCTGCGCAACGGCGTCGGCGCGCCTGCCTAGCAACCGATTGACTAGTCAGTCAACCGCTGCCGCAACGCGGTAGCATTGCCCGCCTCAAGTCCCCAAGGAGGCACCCACTTTGAAGATCTGTTGTCTAGTCAAGGAGGTCCCGGACGCGGCCGTTCAGAAGCGGCTCGATCCCGGCACCAAGCGGCTCGACCGCTCGGGCGAGAAGACCTTGAACCAGTTCGACACCCACGGCATCGAAGCGGCGATGCAGATCCGCGAGGGCGGAGCTGTCGACGTCGACGAGATCGTCGCCGTCACCATGGGCCCCGACAGCGCCCAGCGCGCCTTGCACAAGGCGGTCGCCCTCGGTGCCGACCGCTCCGTGCACCTGAGCGACGACGCCCTGGCGGGCTCCGATGTCTGCGCGACCGGCTACGCCCTCGCCAAGGTGCTCGAGAGCGAATCGCCCGACCTCGTCCTGCTCGGACAGCAATCCGACGACGGCGAGTGCTACACGATCGGCGCCGTCGTCGCCGATCACCTGAAGATGCCGTCGCTGACGCAGGTGATCGAGATGGACGTCGACGGCGAGAAGCTCCGCTGCGAGCGTCAGGCCGAGTACGGATACGACACCGTCGAGATCCAGCTCCCGGCCGTGATCAGCGTCGGTGACGCGATCAACGAGCCCCGCTACCCGTCGCTGAAGGCGATCATGGGCGCCAAGAAGAAGCCGCTCGACACGAAGGCCGCCGGCGACGTCGCCATCGAGGCCGACAGGGTCGGCGAGGCCGGCTCTCAGACCCAGGTCCTCGCGATCAACCCGCCGCCGGAGAAGCAGGCGGGCGAGGTCTTCGAGGACGAGGACACCAACGAGACGGTCGAGAAGATCGTCGCCTGGCTCGACGAAAGGAAGCTGATCTAGATGGCGGACATCCTGGTCTACGCCCTCCACGACGACGAGGGCAACTTCAACAAGAACTCGCTGGGCGCGATCTCCGAGGCGGCCAAGCTCGCCGCCGAGACCGGCGGCAGCGCCGCCGCGGTCGTGGTCGGCGACGTCGCCGACGACGCCGCCGCCGGCCTCGGCAGCTACGGCGCCGCGAAGGTCTACCGGGCGAGGGCGTGCCCGGAGGGACTCGCCCAGCCGATCGTCGACGTGATGGCCAAGGTCATCGCCGACAACGGGATCGGGTACGCGCTGTTCGGCGGCGGCCTGCTCGGCTTCGAGATCGGCGCCGGATTGACGGCCCGCCTCGGCGCCGGCGTGACCATGGAGGTCACGGCGGTCAAGGCCGCCGACGGCAAGCTCGTCGCCGAGCGCCCGGTTCTCCAGGACTCGGCGATCGTCGACGTCGGCTACGTCAGCGAGCCCGGGATCATCATCGGCCGCCTGAACGCGTTCGACGTCAAGGAGTCGGGCTCCGGCGCCGCCGAGGTCATCGACGTCGAGGTCGAGCTCTCCGACTGGTCGACGAAGGCGACGATGGTCACGCGCGGCGAGGCCCGCGGCGAGGACGTCAACATCGAGGATGCAGAGATCCTCGTCGGTGGCGGCCGCGGCCTCGGCGAGAAGGACAACTTCAAGCTCGCCGAGGAGCTCGCCGACTCGCTGGGCGGCGCCGTCGCGGCGACCCGCGCGGTCGTCGACGCCGGCTGGTACCCGTACTCGACCCAGATCGGTCAGACCGGCAAGACGGTCGCCCCGAAGCTGTACCTCGCGGCCGGCATCTCCGGCGCGATCCAGCACAAGGTCGGCATGCAGAGCTCCGAGAACATCCTCGCGATCAACAAGGACCAGAACGCGCCGATCTTCGAGTTCTGCGACCTCGGCGTGGTCGGCGACCTGCACAAGATCATGCCGAAGCTG
>DATAFA010000034.1:0-13730 GCA_036257785.1 Solirubrobacterales bacterium
CGTCGGCGAGGACGTCGAGAACATCCTCCTGAAGCTGATCCAGGCCGCCGACTACGACGTCAAGAAGGCCGAGACCGGGATCATCTACATCGACGAGATCGACAAGATCACCCGCAAGGCCGACAACCCGTCGATCACCCGCGACGTCTCCGGCGAGGGCGTCCAGCAGGCGCTCTTGAAGATCCTCGAGGGCACGACCGCCTCGGTGCCGCCCCAGGGCGGGCGCAAGCACCCGCACCAGGAGTTCCTGACCGTCGACACGACCAACATCCTGTTCGTCTGCGGCGGCTCGTTCGCCGAGCTCGACAAGGTCATCGAGCGCCGGGTCGGCAGCAACGGCATCGGCTTCGGCTCCTCGATCGTCAGCAAGGAGGATCGCGAGGTCGGCGAGCTGTTCGACCAGGTTCTGCCCGAGGACCTCATGGAGTTCGGGCTGATCCCCGAGTTCATCGGCCGCCTGCCGGTGCTCGCGTCGATCAACCAGCTCCGTCGCGAGGACCTGATCACGATCCTCACCGAGCCCAAGAACGCGCTGACCAAGCAGTTCCAGCGGCTCTTCGACTTCGACGACATCGAGCTCGTCTTCGCGCCCGACTCCCTCGACGCGATCGCCGACAAGGCGATCGAGCGCGAGACCGGCGCCCGTGGCCTGCGCTCGATCATCGAGGACACCCTGATGGACGTCCAGTTCGAGCTCCCCTCGCGCCGGGACGTCAAGAAGTGCGTCGTCACCCGCGAGACTATCGAGAAGGGCCTCGCCCCGACCCTCGTCACCCAGGCCGTGCCGGAGACGAGCAGCGACCCGCTCGGCGACATCGGCGAGGAGTCCGCCTAGCGGGTCACGGATTCGGCGCGCTTCCGACGCCGAATCGCCTCAATGCGCGGGACACGCACGCGCCCGGCGCTGCGATCGTGGGGCGATGCCGAACGGTCGTGTCATCGGTATCCCTCAGGGGACACGATCACACACCGATCCGGCTGGCGGCGGACCTGCGGCGGATCCTCGGTTAGCGGCCGACCGCCCCGGCCCAGAGACGCTCCCCACAGGCCCTAGTATCGCCTTCCCGATGGACGCCGGACGCCGCGCCAAGCTCGAGGAGACCACCCGCTACGACCCCGGTGAGGTCGAGGGTCGCGTCTACGCGGGCTGGTGGGAGCGGGGCTACTTCACGCCCGAGGCCGAGGGTACGGCCGCGGAGAACTACTCGATCGCGATCCCGCCGCCGAACGTGACCGGGTCGCTCCACATCGGGCACGGGCTCAACAACACGATCCAGGACACCCTCGTCCGCAGGCAGCGGATGGCCGGCCGCCGGGTGAAGTGGATCATCGGCACCGACCACGCGGGGATCGCCACCCAGTCGGTCGTCGAGAAGGAGCTCCGCGGCGAGGGCGTCGACCGCCACGAGCTCGGTCGCGAGGGCTTCGTCGAGCGCGTCTGGGAGTGGCGCGAGCAGTACGGCGGCCGGATCATCGAGCAGCTGAAGCGGCTCGGCGTCTCCGGCGACTTCGCGAACGAGCGCTTCACGCTCGACGAGGGCTACGTCGCCGCCGTCTACCGCGTCTTCGTCGCCCTCTACGAGAAGGGGCTGATCTACCGCGACAACTACATGGTCAACTGGGATCCCGGCTCGCATTCGGCGATCAGCGACCTCGAGGTCGAGAACCGCGAGGTCGAGGACACCCTGTTCTCGATCGCCTACCCGGTCGCGGACTCCGATCGGGTGCTCACCGTCGCCACGGTCCGCCCGGAGACGATGCTGGCCGACACCGCCGTGGCGGTCAACCCGGGCGACGAGCGCTACCGCGACCTGGTCGGACAGCACTGCATCCTGCCGCTGGTCGGCCGGCGGTTGCCGATCATCGCCGACGAGCACGTCGACGTCGGGTTCGGCACCGGAGCGCTGAAGATCACACCCGGCCACGACCCCAACGACTTCGAGATCGGTCGCAAGCACGGCCTCGAGGAGATCTCGGTGATCGGCGAGGACGGCCGCATGAACGACGTCGCCGGATCCGACTACGAGGGCCTGACTGCCGCCGAGGCCCAGCAGCGGGTCGTCGCCGACCTGCGGACGGCCGGAGCGCTGAGCGGCGAGGAGCCATATGTCCACTCGGTCCCGTTCTCGCACCGCTCCGGACAGCGGATCGAGCCGCTGATCAGCCTCCAGTGGTTCTGCCGGATGGACGAGCTCGCGAAGCCCGCGATCGACGTCGTCCGCGACGGCGAGATCACGTTCACCCCGGAGCGATGGGGGAGGGTCTACCGCGACTGGATGGAGAACATCCGCCCCTGGTGCGTCTCCCGGCAGCTCTGGTGGGGGCATCAGCTCCCGGTCTGGTACTGCGACCACTGCGAGACGACGATCGTCGCCGAGCGCGAGCCCGACCGCGACCAGTGCGAGTCGTGCGGCGGCGCGCTGCGCCGCGACGAGGACGTCCTCGACACCTGGTTCAGCTCGGCGCTCTGGCCGTTCGCGGCGCTCGGCTGGCCCGAGGACACCCCGGAGCTGCGCGCCTTCTACCCGACCGACGTGCTCTCGACGGCCCGCGACATCATCTACCTCTGGGTCGCCCGGATGATCATGTCCGGGATCGAGTTCCTCGACGAGATCCCGTTCACCGACGTCTACATCCACTCGGTCATCCAGGCTCCGGACGGGCGGCGGATGTCGAAGAGCCTCGGCACCGGCATCGACCCCCTCGAGCTGATCGACTCCCACGGCGCCGACGCCCTCCGCTTCGGCCTGCTGGCGATGTCGTCGAGCCAGGACGTCCGCTTCTCGGAGGCGAAGGTCCAGCAGGGCCGCGATCTCGCCAACAAGCTCTGGAACGCATCGCGGCTGATCCTGCTCAACGCCGGCGACGCCGAGCCCACCCCCTCCACCGACGCCGTCGAGGACCGCTGGATCCTGTCCCGGCTGGAGCGGACCGTCGAGCTCGTCGGCGAGCGCCTCGACGCCTTCGACTTCGCTCACGCCGCACTCGAGCTCTACCGGTTCGTCTACTCGGACCTCTGCGACTGGTACCTCGAGATCGTCAAGCCGCGGCTCTACGACGGCCCCGAGCACGGCGATCACAGCGCCGCCGCCAACCTGCTGCACGTGCTCGGCCGGACCCTGGCGATGGCGCATCCGCTGATGCCGTTCGTGACCGAGGAGATCTGGGGCTACATGCCCGGCCGCGGCTCGGAGCTGATCGTCGCCCCCTATCCGGAGGCCGACGAGGCGAGATTCGACGCCGCGGCCGAGGCGGAGGTGGCGGCCGCGATCGAGCTGACCCGCTCGCTGCGGCGGTGGCGCGAGCTCGCCGGCGTCGCCCCCGGGTCGGCGCTGCGCGCGCGAACCGGCGACGAGATCCACCCGCTCGTCCTCCGCCTCGCCCGGATCGAGCTCGACGGCGCCGGCTCCGACGCTGCCGTTGCCGCGGTCGGCGCGATCGAGATCCTGCCCTCCGCGGACCTCGACCCGGAGGCGGTCGCGGCGCGGATCGAGGAGCTGCGCGAGAAGCTCCGCGGCGAGGTCAGGCGCGCCGAGGGCAAGCTCGCGAACGAGAAGTTCGTCGCCAACGCGCCCGCCGACGTCGTCGACGGCGAGCGCGAGAAGCTCGAGCGTTACCGCGCCGAGCTCGAGGAGCTCGGCTGACCGACCCCGAGCAGTTCCTGGCCGGGCTCGAGCCGGTCGGCTGGCGCTTCGGGCTGGAGCGGATGCGCGCGCTCTGCGCCGCGCTCGATTGGCCGCAGCGCCGCTACCGGACCCTGCACGTCGTCGGCACCAACGGCAAGTCCTCGGTGACGACGATGACGGCGGCGCTGCTGCGCGGAGCCGGGCTCGCCACCGGTGCCTGCATCTCGCCGCACGTCTGGCGCTGGGCGGAGCGAACCCGCATCGACGGGGCCGAGATCGGCGCCGCCGCGTTCGCGGCCGCGACCGCCCGGGTCGCCGACGCGATCGCCGCCGTCGAGCCCGACTTCGAGCCGGGCGAGCGGATCACCCAGTTCGAGGCGGCCATCGCTGTCTCGTTCACGGCGTTCGCCGCGGCCGGAGTCGACGTCGCCGTCGTCGAGGCGGGGCTCGGCGGCCGCCTCGACGCGACCAACGTGATCGACTCGACCGCGACCGCGCTGACGACGGTCGGGCTCGACCACGTCGACTACCTCGGCCCGACCGAGCTCGACATCGCCCGCGAGAAGCTCGCGGTGCTGCGCGAGGGGACGACGCTCGTCACCGGCCGCCTCGCCCCCGAGGTCGCCGACTACGCCCGGGCCGTCGCCGCCGAGCGCCGCGCGGAGCTGATCGTCGCCCCGTCGCTGCCGGCGGAGGCGCTGCCGGAAGGGATGGCTCCCTACCTGGCGCGCAACGCCGCCGTCGCCGTCGCCCTGACCGAGACCGTGACCGCGCCGCTGCCGTCCGACGCTGTCGCCGGCGCCCTCGCGCACGCGGCGCTGCCCGGCCGGGCGGAGATGCTCGAGGGCGACCCGCCGGCGATCGCCGATGCCGCCCACAACGAGGCGGGGGCGCGGGCGCTGGCCGAAGCGCTGCCGGCGCTGGCGGCCGGCCGGCCGCTCTTCGGCTGCCTCTCGGTGCTCGCCGACAAGGACGCGGCCGCGATCGCCGCCGCTCTGGCTCCGGCCCTCGACGGCTGCGTCTGCACCGCGGCCGACCCCGGCCCGGCGATGGGCAGACCGGGATCCCGGGCCATGGAGGCAGCCGAGCTGGCCCGCCTCGTCGAGGCGGCGGGGATCGCCGTCGAGGTCGAAGCCGATCCGGCAGCCGCCGTGAGCCGGACGTCGGCGCTGGCGCGCGAGCGGGGCGGGGTGGCGCTCTTCGCCGGTTCGCATTACCTTCTCAGGTACGTATGGAACGCGAGGCACGCTCAGAACTCCTCTCGATGATGGGCCTGGTGGCCGCCGTGGTCGCCGTCGTGATCCTCGTCTTCTTCGGCCTCGGCTACCTGTTCGGTCGTCTGTTCCTCTGAAATCACCCGGCCAGGGAGTGGTCGCGCCTCTTTGACGGCGGACGTTCCGGGTACACTGCCGCGCCCTAGATGCCCGTAGCGCTGTTCGGAATCGAAGACGGCTCGCTCAACCTTGCCGTCAACCTGCTGCTCCTCGTCCTCGTCGTGGTCTGGCTCTCGCTGGTCTACTGGACGTTCGCGGACGCCCGGCGGCGGGTCGCCGACCCCGTTCTCGTCGGGACCGCGACCGTGGCATCGCTGATCCCCTTCATCGGGACGATCGTCTACACGATCCTGCGGCCGCCGGAGTTCCTCGTCGACGCCCGCGAGCGCGAGATCGAGACGCAGGCCTCGGAGCTGCGGATGCGGCACCTGACCGCGCAGTCGTGCCCCCGCTGCGAGCATCCGATCGAGCGCAGCTGGCTCCGCTGCCCGGAGTGCCAGCATCGTCTCAAGGACCCGTGCGTGTCCTGCAACCGTCCCGTCGACCCGCGCTGGGCCGTCTGCCCCTACTGCGAGACCCCGCTCCGGCACGAGCGTGAGGAGGAGGCGCCCCGCAAGCGCTCCCGCTCTCGTGCCTCGTCGGCCGCGCCGCCCGCCGGGACGGCGAAGGCGCCGTCCCGGACCAGCACTTCGACCCGACGCGCGAAGTCGGCTCCGGCCTCGCGCTCATCGACACCGGCGTCGGACGCGGCTGCGCGCACCAAGCGCAGCGAGCGACCGCAACGCGCCGAGCGGCCTCCGGCCGGCGAGCCGCCGGTCGACGATGGCGACACCGGCCCGCGCCGGCGGTCGGCCACGTCTTCCTGAGCCGCCGACCGAATCCACCCCGAGACCCGAGAGGTCCCCAGATGTCCGAGAAGACCCGCACCCTGATCCTCGTCAAGCCCGACGCCTTCGAGCGCGGCCTCACCGGCGAGGTCCTGGCCCGCTTCGAGCGCAAGGGGCTGGAGCTGACCGCGCTGAAGCTGATCACCGCCGACGAGGCGACCGCCAACGAGCACTACGCCGAGCACACCGACAAGCCCTTCTTCGGCGAGCTCGTCTCCTTCATCACCGGCGGACCGCTGGTCGCCGGTGTCCTCGAGGGCGTCGAGGCCGTCAAGGCGGCCCGCCAGCTGATCGGCGCGACCGACCCGGTCGAGGCCGCCACGGGCTCGATCCGCGGCGACTTCGGCACCGAGGTGACCTTCAACCTCGTCCACGGCTCCGACTCCGACGAGTCCGCCGAGCGCGAGATCGGGATCTGGTTCCCGGAGCTCGGCTGATCCGCCGCCCGGACCGGCCGTCGGCGCTGTCGTGAGGCTGGTCCTCGCCTCCGCGTCGCCCCGACGGCGGGAGCTGCTCGGGCTGCTCGGGCTCGACTTCGAAGTCGTCCCGAGCGGCGTCGTCGAGCTGACCGAGGGGGACCCGCCGGTCATCGTCGTCGAGAACGCGCTTCGCAAGGCGCGCGCGATCGCTCGCCCCGACGCACTCGTGCTCGGCGTCGACACCGACGTCGTCTGCGACGGGCGGCTGCTCGGCAAGCCGGTCGACGATGGCGACGCCACGGCCCGCCTGCGAGCGCTGTCGGGCCGGACCCACGAGGTGCTGGGCGGCATCGCCCTGATCGCCGGCGGCAGGGAGCGCAGCCAGCTCGTCCGGACCGTGGTGGCGTTCCGCGAGCTCGACGACCGCGAGATCGAGTCCTACGTCGCCTCCGGGGAGTGGCGGGACCGGGCCGGGGGATACGCGGTCCAGGGACTGGGCTCATCGCTCGTCGAACGGATCGACGGCGACCTGTCGAACGTCATCGGCCTGCCGATTCCGGCGTTGAGCAGGATGATCGCAGAATTGCAAGAGCACTAGGAAAGTGTGTGCCTTGTGTTGGGTTCTGCTCACATACTCGCTGCAACGGGCGTCGTTCGCTAGACTCGCACCGCTCCCGCCGCCGCCGATCGCAGGCCGGGGGCCAAAACCATTTCCTGCCCGGTGGGCAGGCGCGGAAGCCACCGGGGGCGGCTTCCCGCACGTCATCGACGCCTCCGGCACCTTCCACGCCTTTCACGACCCGAGCAATCGAGACTTCCTCAAACCACCTATGGGCATCTTCAGCTACCTGACAGGCTTCGGCGGTCGCGACATGGCCGTCGACCTGGGCACCGCCAACACGCTCGTCTACGTCCGCGGCCGCGGCATCGTGCTCTCGGAGCCGAGCGTCGTCGCGGTCGACACGCGGACCGCCGAGGTCCATGCCGTCGGCATGGACGCGAAGCGGATGCTGGGACGCACCCCGGGCACGATCCAGGCGATCCGGCCGCTCAAGGACGGCGTCATCGCCGACTTCGACGTCACCGAGGAGATGCTCCGACACTTCATCCAGAAGGTCCACCAGAACCGCTTCGCGCACCCCCGCGTGGTCGTCTGCGTTCCCTCCGGCGTAACCGGTGTCGAGAAGCGCGCGGTCGAGGAGGCCTGCCTGGCCGCCGGCGCCCGTCAGGCCTACCTGATCGAGGAGCCGATGGCGGCCGCGATCGGCGCCGGCCTCCCGGTCGGCGAGCCGACCGGCTCGATGGTCGTCGACATCGGCGGCGGCACCAGTGAGGTCGCCGTCATCTCGCTCGGCGGAATCGTCGTCTCGCAGTCGATCCGGGTGGGCGGCGACGAGATGGACGACGCGATCGTCAACTGGTGCAAGACCCACCACAAGCTGATGATCGGCCAACAGACCGCCGAGGAGGTCAAGCTCGAAGCCGGCTCCGCCACCGAGCTGCGCGAGGAGGTCCGGACCGAGATCCGCGGTCGTGACATCGTCTCGGGGCTGCCGAAGACCGTGATGCTGAGCTCCGAGGAGGTCCGGGAGGCGCTGCGCGACCCGGTCGACGCGATCGTCAACGCCGTCAAGGAGACGCTCGACCGCACCCCGCCCGAGCTCGCCGGCGACATCATGGATCGCGGCATCACCCTCGCCGGCGGTGGCTCGCTGCTGCAGGGATTCGACGAGCGGCTCCGCGAGGAATGCCAGATGCCGGCGCAGCTCGCCGATTCGCCGTTGACGTGCGTTGCCGTCGGCTCCGGCCGCTCGCTCGAGGAGTTCGAGACGATCCACCGGGTCAATGCCAACTCACGCGGCCGGCGGCGCCGCTGATCAAGGATCTCGATGTACCGCAAGCAGGTACGCAGGCGCCGCGCGATCCTCGTGGTCCTGGTCGTCGCCTGCCTGATGTTGATCAGCATCTCGATCAGCGAAGCCGAGGACGGCCCGCTGCACTCCGTCCAGACCGGCGTCTCGGCCGTGCTCTCGCCGGTCGGCGAGGGGGCGAGCAGGGCGCTGAAGCCGGCCCGCGACCTGATCGACTGGTTCGACGAGACCTGGCAGGCGCGCGGCGAGAACGACGACCTCCGCCGGCAGGTGGCGAAGCTGCGCTCCGAGCTGGTCGACACCCAGGACGCGGCTGAGCAGGCCGGCTACGCCGACCAGCTCGGCGAGCTGATGCAGGAGAGCGACCTGAGCGGCTACACGCCCGTCGACGCGACCGTCGTCGGACGCTCGTTCAGCCTCTGGTACGACACGATCAAGGTCAGTGCCGGCAGTTCCGACGGCGTCGCCCGCAACGATGCCGTCATCACCGAGGACGGCTTGATCGGACGGGTCTCGCAGGTCACCGGCGGGACCTCCGAGGTGGCGTTGATCACCGACGGCACCAACGCCGTCACCGCGCGCGTGGTCGGCAAGGGCCCCGAGGGCCTCGTCAGCGGCGTCGTCGGGAACCCGGGCCGGCTCGACCTCAGCCTGATCCAGGGCGACCAGGAGGTCAAGGACGGCGACAGGCTCGTCACCGCGGGGTTCACGTCCGAGAACGGGCTGACCTCGCGGTACCCGGCCGACATCCCGATCGGCGAGGTCGTCGAGACGATCCCGGCCGAGCAGGAGCAGCGCGAGCAGGTCAACGTCGAGCCGTTCGCCGACCTCGCCGACCTGACCGAGGTGACCGTGCTGACGACGGGAGGCGGCGGATGATCGTCACCCCGCCGATCCTGCTCAGGCTCGTCCTGATCGTCTTCGTCGCGGTGCTGCTGCAGCTCGGGTTCTTCTCGCAGGTGCCGCTGCTCGGCTCGGTCGCCAACCTGCTGCCGGTCGTCGTCGTCGCGCTCGGCCTGCTCGGCGGGGCCGTCACGGGAGCCGTGACGGGCTTCGCCACCGGCCTGCTGATCGACGTGATGATCGGCGGGACGCTCGGCGTCGCCTCGCTCTCGCTGATGGCCGCCGGCTACCTGGCCGGCCGCTGGCGCGAGGGCTACGACATCGTCAGCTCGCTCGTGCCGCCGCTCTTGACCGGAGCGCTGACTGCATTGACGGCGCTGATCTACGGAGCGCTGACCTTGACGCTCGGCGTCGACGCCCCGGTCAGCGTCCTGGCGCTGCGCGAGGTGGTCGTCCAGGGCCTGCTCGGCATCCTGCTGGCGATCCCGATCTTCCCGCTGATCCGCAGGATCGTCCGCCCGGCGCTCGTCGACGCCGCCGCCGCCGCCCGATCGCGTTCGCTGCGTGGACAGCGGTCGAGTCGCCGCGGCCCGTTCGGGATGATGAGAGGGCAAGGGAGCCTCTGATGTTCCGCAACGACGAAAACGCAGCTCCGACCCACGCCCAGTTCGCGATGCGGGTGACGATCCTCGGCGGGATCGCCCTCGTCGCCTTCGCGGCGATCTTCTTCCGGCTCTGGTTCCTCGAGGTCCTCTCCGGCGAGGCCTATCTGAAGGAGGCGAACGCCAACCGCGTCCGCGAGATCAAGATCCAGGCGCCGCGCGGTGAGATCCTCGACCGCTCCGGGCGAGTGCTCGTCGACAACAAGACCGTGCTCTCACTCCAGGTCCAGCCCAGCGAGCTGCCCGCGAGGACGGAGCCGCGCAACCGTGAGCTCCGCAAGGTCGCCGCGGCGGCGGGGATGAGCTACGAGAAGGTCAAACGCGAGATGGTCAGCCAGATGGCCATGGCTGCCGGCCTGAAGCCGTCCGACTACAAGCATCAGATCCGTCGGGGGACGATCGAGCCCCCGGCTGTCCCGGTGACCCTGAAGCAGGACGTCGACAAGGACGTCGTCTACTACCTGCGCGAGCGCCAGGACGAGTTCCCGGGCGTCACCGCCTCCCAGGTGTACGTCCGCGACTACCCGAACGGCACCCTCGGCGCCCACCTGTTCGGATACGTCAGCGAGATCGGGCCCGACCAGCTCGACGAGCCGGCCTACGACGGCCTCGAGCCGGGCGACCGGATCGGCGCGACCGGCCTCGAGTCGCAGTACGACCCGATCCTCCGCGGCCGCAACGGCGCGATCCGCGTCCAGGTCGACGCCTCCGGCGAGCCCCGCGGCCGCGAGCTCTCGCGGATCGAGCCCGAGCCCGGCGACAACCTGAAGCTGACCCTCGACAAGAAGGTCCAGGCCGCCGGCGAGGCGGCGCTCGCCGACACCGGCCTCCCCGGCGCGTTCGTGGCGATGGACGTCGACGACGGCTCGATCCTCGGCATGGGCTCCGCCCCGACGTTCGACCCGAGCGTGTTCACGCCGCCGGTCTCGACGAGCACGGTCAAGGCGCTGAGCAGCGACGAGACCGACCCGCTGCTCGACCGCGCGATCCAGTCCGGCTACCCGAGCGGCTCCACGTTCAAGGCGATCAGCGGATCGGCGGCGCTCGAGTCCGGGCTGGTCACGCCGAGCCACACATTCGCCGACGCCGGTTCGTTCTTCCGCTACGGGCGCAAGTGGATCAACGCCGGCGAAGCTGTCAACGGCGTCGTCGACATGGTCAGCGCCCTCCGCGTCTCCTCCGACGTCTTCTTCTACGACATCGGCGACCTGGCCAACCAGGTCTACGACGAGAACGGGACCGAGATCATCCAGGACTGGGCGAAGCAGCTCGGCTTCGGGGCGCTGACCGGGGTCGACCTCCCCAGCGAAGGCGCCGGCCTCGTCCCGACTCCGGAATGGCGCGACAAGCTCTTCGAGCAGGCCGGGGACCCCGACTCCTGCGGCGGCAAGGCGCGCCTGTTCGAGGACGGCTGCTACGAGACCGACCGCCCCTGGAGTGCCGGCGACAACATGAACCTCGCGGTCGGCCAGGGCGACCTGCAGGCGACGCCGCTGCAGCTCGCGACCGCCTACGCGACGATCGGCAACGGCGGCGATGTCGTCCGGCCCCATTTCGGGATGGAGGCCGAGGACTCGACCGGCGCGCAGACGCAGGCCTTCGAGCCGGCCCCGCGCCGCGAGGTCGATCTCTCCGACACCACCCAGTCGACGATCATGGAGGGGCTCCGGGAGGCGGCCTCGGAGCCGACCGGGACGTCCTATCCGACCTTCGGCGGCTATCCGATCGAGATCGCCGGCAAGACCGGGACGGCCGAGAAGACCGACCAGGAGGACCAGTCCTGGTACGCGGCGCTGGCCCCGGCCGACGATCCGAAGTACGTCGTCGTCGTCACCGTCGAGCGTGGCGGCTTCGGCGCGACGACCGCGGCGCCGGCCGCCTGCCAGATCTTCAACTCCCTGTTCGGGATCAAGGACGAGTGCGTCGCGGGTACGAGCCAGACCCGCTGACCGCGAACGCTGCTTAGATGAACCGACACCCGATGCCCACGATCGCCAGACCACGGACATTCGACGAGCGCAGCGCCGGAATCGGCGCCCGCACCGGCCTGCTCAAGGTCGACCCGATGACCGCGTTCGCCGGAATCGGGCTGATCGTCTGCAGCATCGTGGCGCTCGGGTTCGCGGCGGAGGGAGAGGTTCCCGGCGATCCCTACTACTACGCGATCCGCCAGAGCATCTACGCGGTCATCGGTATCGCCCTGATGTTCGCCCTGGCGCGGATCGACTACTCGCGATTCCGGGAGCTCCGGGTCGGGATCTACACGGCGATGATCTTCACGATCGTCGTCGTCCTCGTCCTCGGCGTGGCAGCCCTCGGCGCCCGCCGCTGGATCGAGCTCCCCTTCTTCCAGTTTCAGCCGTCGGAGCTGGGCAAGCTTCTGCTCGTCCTCGCTCTCGCCGGCTTCTCCATCGACCGGGCCCGGCGCCAGACGGCGTGGCAGCGCACCGCGCGGCTGCTCCTGCTGGGGTTCGTGCCCGCGTTGATCGTGTTCGTGCAGCCCGACTTGGGCACCGCACTGGTCTACGGCGTGGTCACGCTCGCGATCCTGTTCATCTCCGGTACTCCCTGGCAGCACTTCGCCGCCCTCGGGGGTATCGCGTTGGCAGCGGTCACCTGCGTGCTACTGATCGCGCCCGCGGTCGGACTTCCGGTGCTTCACGGGTATCAGCTCGATCGGCTGACGTCGTTTCTCAATCCGAGCGACGACCCAGCCGACTCCAGCTATCAGACAAATCAGGCGTTGATCGCCATCGGCTCCGGCGGAAAGCTGGGCCGCGGCGACGACGCAACACAAGCGCAGCATGGCTTCCTTCCGGAAGACCACACTGACTTCATCTTCTCCGCGATCGCGGAGCGGTGGGGGTTCGTGGGCGCTGCGCTCCTTCTATCCCTCTATGCGCTGCTCATATGGCGAGCGCTGCGGATAACGACTCTCTCGAAGAACTTGTACGGGAGCCTCGTCGGGGCGGGTATCGCCTCGATGTTGCTCTTCCAGGTTTTCGTCAACGTCGGGATGAACGTCGGGCTGATGCCCGTCACGGGCGTCCCGTTGCCGTTGGTGAGCTATGGCGGCACCTCGGTGCTGGTCACCTTCATGGCCATCGGCCTGCTTCAGAGCATCTACGTCCAATCGCAGCTCTCCTCGCCGGGCAGGCTTAGAACTGCTCTGTGAGGTGAGCCATCTTGAAGAAAAAGATCCTCGTATCGGTTGACGCCGGTGAGACCCGCGTCGCCGTGCTCGAAGCAAAGGGGTCGGCGCGAGCCGGCCGCCAAAACAAGGACGACGAAGGCGGCGGTCAGCAGAAGCGTCGCTCCGGCGGCGACAACTGGCGGGTCGGCGAGCTCTACGTCGAGCGCCGCGGCTCGCGGTCGATCGTCGGCAACATCTACAAGGGCGTCGTCGACAACGTCCTGCCCGGAATGGAGGCGGCGTTCGTCGACATCGGCCTCGAGCGCAACGGCTTCCTGCACGTCGACGAGATCGTCACCCCCGACGGCAAGGCCGTGCCGAAACGCGGCCGCGGCCAGGGACGGCGGATCGACGAGCTGATCAAGCGCGGCCAGGAGATCGTCGTCCAAGTCGTCAAGGACCCGCTGAAGACGAAGGGAGCCCGCCTGTCGATGCAGCTCTCGATCGCCGGCCGCTACCTCGTCTACATGCCGCAGGGCGGCGGGATCGGCGTCAGCCGCCGGCTCCCGGACGGCGAGCGCAGCCAGATGCGGAAGAACCTCGAGAAGATCCACGACGCCAGCAAGGGCAAGGGCGGCTACATCGTCCGGACCGCCGCGCAGGGCGCGAAGAAGGAGGACTTCGAGCGCGAGATCGCCTATCTCCACAAGCTCCACGAGGTGCTCGAGCGACGCTCCAAGGACGCCGACGCGCCGTCGCTGATCTTCCAGGAGGCGGACCTGCCGATCCGGGTCCTCCGCGACGTCCTCGGCAGCGAGTTCGACGGCGCCGAGATCGACGACCAGAAGCAGTTCGAGCGGGTCACGTCGTTCTTCCAGCGGACCGCGCCGGAGCTCGTCGAGTCGGTGGAGATGCACTCGCACGCCGAGCACCTGTTCGAGCGCCACGGCGCCGAGGAGGCGTTCCGCTCGACCCTGTCGCGGCGCGTCGACCTGCCGTCCGGCGGCTATCTGAT
>DATAFA010000114.1:0-12701 GCA_036257785.1 Solirubrobacterales bacterium
CGGCTCCGGGTAGAGCGACGTGAAGATGCGGTTGCCCTGGCCGATGTCGAGGTAGGTCTGGCCGGCGGGCACCCGGCCGAGCCCGGCGCTCATCACGCCCGGCGCGATTCCCGGCACGGCCGCAGCGATCTCCTCGACGTCGGTCCCAGGGGGCAGCATCGCCACCGTGATCCGCGGCTCGGCGGCCGCGGCGGGCGCGGCGACGGGCAGGAGCCCGAGGAAGGCGAGCGCTAGCATCGCGACCATGGCCGAGCGGACGTTCATCAAGTTCACGTTCCTCAAGATCGACCCGGCCTGGCAACGGCGCGAGGGCGAGCAGAGGGCTCAGGATAAACGCGAGATGCTCGCCGCCTGCGACGACTACGCTCTCGACCGGCCGCTGCGGGCCTACTCGACCGTCGGCACGCGCGGCGACACCGACCTGCTGATCGTCACCCAGAGCCCGCATCTGAGCGACATCCACTCCTTCCACGTCGTCCTCGCGCAGAGCGGCCTCGCGAAGTGGGCCTCGATCCCCTACTCGTACCTGGCGATGACCAAGCCGTCCCCGTACTCGGACTCGCAGGCGCGGCCGGAGCTGCTCACGTCTCGCCACCGCTACGCGTTCATCTACCCGATGGAGAAGAAGCGTGAGTGGTACGCCCTGCCCGCCGAGGAGCGACGGCGGATCATGACCGACCACATCGAGACCGGTCGTCGCTACCCGCAGATCACCCTCAACACCGCCTACTCGTTCGGGCTCGACGACCAGGAGTTCGTCGTCTCCTTCGAGTGCGACGAGCCGGCCGACTTCCTCGACCTCGTCCAGGAGCTCCGTGCCAGCGAGTCGAGCTCGTGGACGCTCCGCGACACCCCGATCTTCTCCTGCGTCTCGATGTCGTTGGGCCAGGCCCTGGACGCCCTCGACGGCGCCGCGACGTCGCGGCTCGAGCCGGCCGGCGCCTGAGCTCCGAACCGCGATGAGCGCGCCCGGAGATCCGAGCGAGCCCCTGCGGGTGGCCGTCGTCGGCTCCGGCCCGGCCGGCTTCTACGCGGCCGAGGCCCTGCTCGGCCATCCCGAGCTCGCCGTCGAGGTCGACATGATCGACCGGCTCCCGACGCCCTTCGGGCTCGTCCGCGCCGGCGTCGCCCCCGACCACCCGAAGATCAAGAACGTCATCAAGCGCTACGAGAAGACCGCCGGCCACGAGGCATACCGGTTCTTCGGGCACGTGACGGTCGGCCGTGACGTCGGCGCCGACGAGCTCGCCGGGCTCTACCACGCGGTCGTCTGGGCCTACGGAGCCGGCGCCGACCGGCGGCTCGGCATTCCCGGCGAGGACCTCCCCGGCTCACACGCGGCCACCGAGTTCGTCGCCTGGTACAACGGCCACCCCGACTTCGCCGACCGCGAGTTCAACCTCGACTGCGAGCGCGTCGTCGTGATCGGCAACGGCAACGTCGCCGCCGACGTCGCCCGGATGCTCGTCCTCCCGCGCGAGGAGCTCGAGGTCACCGACACCGCCCCCTATGCGATCGACGCCCTCGCCGGCTCGTCGGTCCGCGAGGTGCTGATCCTCGGCCGCCGCGGGCCGGCGCAGGCCGCGTTCACGAACCCCGAGGTGCGCGAGCTCGGCGAGCTGACCGACGCCGACGTCGTCGTCGACCCGGCCGCGGTCGTCGCCGACGAGACGACCACCGCGTTCCTCGACTCCGACGCCGCCGACGCCACCAACCGCAAGAACCTCGAGAGCCTCACCGGCTTCGCCGAGCGCGAGCCGACCGGCAAGCCGAAGCGGGTCGAGCTCCGCTTCCTGCGGACGCCATTGGAGATCCAGGGCGACGGGCGCGTCGAGCGCATCGTCGTCGGCGTCAACGAGCTCCACCGCGACGACTCCGGCGCCGTCCGCGCCCGGACCACCGCGGCGACCGAGACGCTCGAATGCGGCATGGTCCTGCGCTCGATCGGCTACCTCGGAACCGGCATCGACGGCGTTCCCTACGACGCCGCCGCCGGGGTCATCCCGAACGAGCGCGGCAGGGTGCTCGGCGAGGGCGGCGGACCGCATTCCGGCCACTACGTCGTCGGCTGGATCAAGCGCGGGCCGACCGGCGTGATCGGCACCAACAAGAAGGACGCGCAGGAGACGATCGAGACGCTGCTCGGGGACGCCGGCGCCGGAGCGCTTCCCGATCGCGCGGGCATCGGCTCCGACGCGCTGCCGAAGCTCCTGGGGGAGCGAGGGATTGATTTCATCGAGTTCGACGGCTGGCGGGCGATCGACGCGCTCGAGCAGCAGCGCGGGGCCGACGCCGGCCGGCCGCGGATCAAGCTGACGGCCCTCGAGGAGATGCTCGAGGCCGCGAGAAAGGAAGAGGATGGCGGCTGACCTGCAGGAGCTCGAGCGGATGATCGCGGAGGCGCTGCCCGGCGCCGACGTGCGGGTGGTCGACGAGGGTGGCGGCGATCACCTGCGGGCGATCGTCACCGCGCCCCAGTTCGAGGGTCTGACCCGGATCAACCAGCACCGGCTCGTCCGCACCGCCGTCAAGCGGCGGATGGACGACGGTACGATCCACGCCCTTTCGATCAGCACGACGCCTCCCGGAACCCAGCCCCACTAACTAAGGGAAAACCGCCGATCTGTCGATAGCGGAATGGGTGCCCGGCCGGGCCCCGGTCGCGACCATGGAGTTCAGGCGGATGGCCCCAGACGAACAGCGTGCACGGAGGACCGACCGCTTCCTGCGGCTCGCCGGCGACGGCACCGCTGCCGACGGGCAGGCCGCCGCGCAGCTCGGTGAAGCCGCCGTCACGCTGCTCGAGGGATCGCCGGAGGGCATCGCCATCGTCGACGGCTCCGGGCTGATCGTCTACTGGAACGGGGCCGCCGAGCAGCAGTTCGGCCTCGAGCGCTCGCGGGCGCTCGGCCAGGAGCTGGCATCGCTGATCTTTCCCGACCACCTGCAGGCATCGGTCCGGGCGGTCCTGCTGCGCGAGATCGACGAGCCCGGCGAGGGCCTCGGCCAGCGCCGGATCGAGCTCGGAGCGCGCCGGGCCGACGGGCGCGAGATCCCGGTCGACATCGCCACCAAGCCGGTCGAGCTCGACGGATCGCGCTGGCTCGCGGTCTACCTGGACGACGCCAGCGAGCGCAGCGAGCGGGAGCGGGAGCTCCACGCCGACGCCCGGCGCCGCTCCGCCGTCCTCGACCTCGGCCAGTCGGCGCTCGAGGGCATGGACATGGACCAGCTGCTGAAGCGGGCCGTCGCCCTGACGATCGACGAGCTCGGCGTCGACCGCTGCGAGGTCTGGCGTCGCGACGACGACGGCTCCTCCATGACCCTCCGGGCGAGCTCCGGTTGGCCGGAGGAGGCCGCGGGAACCCGGGTCCCGCTCGTCACCTCCACCCAGCCCGGCTACACGCTGCTGCGCGGGCAGGGTGCGATCGTCGTCGAGGACTTCCGCCGCGAGGGCCGCTTCGGCGCCGTGGGACCGGACGACGCCGCATCCCCACAGAGCTCGATCTCGATTCGGATCCCGGGCACGTCAGGCGGATTCGGGTCCCTGGTCGCCGCTTCGGAGACGCTGCGCCGCTTCGAGCTCAGCGACATCAGCCTGTTCGTCTCGCTCGCGCAGACGCTCGGCGCCGCGATCGAGCGGGCGCGGGCGATCGACTCGCTGGCCGACGCGGAACGCCAGATCCGCACCCTGATCGAGCGACTCCCGTCGATCACCTACCGGGCCGGGCTCGGCGCGCGGGGCGAGTGGTACTTCATCTCCCCGCAGGTCGAGGAGATCACCGGCTACACGGTCGAGGAGTGGATGGCCGATCCCGGCCTCTGGGAGCGGGCGGTCCATCCCGACGACATCGACTGGGTGCTCGAGGCCGAGGACCAGAGCGGCGTCGACGGCAAGCCGCTCGACGTCGCCTACCGGATCCGCAAGCGCGACGGAGAGATGATCTGGGTCCGCGACCGTGCCTCGGTCGGCACCGTCGACGAGAACGGCGTGCTGATCGCCGAGGGCCTGATCACCGACATCAGCGAGCAGCGGGCCGCCGAGGACCGCCTCCGCTACCTCGCCGAGCACGACGAGCTGACCGGCCTGATGAACCGCCGCTGCTTCGAGGTCGCCGTCGACCGCGAGATCGGATCGAACCGGCTCCCCGGCGAGCGCGGCGCGATGGTGATCATCGACCTCGACCACCTCAAACGGGTAAACGACACGCTCGGCCGGAGCACCGGCGACCGGGTCGTCGCCGACATCGCGAAGATGCTCGCCGACGACATCGGCGCCGGGCAGCTGCTCTCACGGCTCGACAGCGACGAGTTCGGCGTGCTGATCCCGGGCGTCGGCGAGGCCCAGGCGCTCGAGCGCGCCGGCAGCCTCCTGGCGATGATCCGGGCCCGGACAGGGACTGCCAACCTGACCGCGAGCGCCGGCGTCGCCCTCGTCGAACGCGGCATGGGCGTCAGCGCGACCGACCTGATCACGGCCGCCGACATCGCCCTGCACCAGGCCAAGGAAGCCGGACGCGACCGGGCCGTGATCTTCACCGGCGAGGACCGCAGCAGGCTCGAATGGGTCGGCCACGTCCGCCAGGCCATCGAGGAGGGAGGCCTCGTCCTCTTCTCGCAGCCGATCATCGACATGGCCTCGGGCCTCGCCTGCGCGGAGGAGCTGCTGGTCAGGATGGTCGATCCCGTCAGCGGCCGACCGATCTCCGCCGGCGAGTTCGTGCCGACCGCGGAGCGCTTCGGGCTCGCCCGCAACCTCGACCACTGGGTCGTGACCGAGGCGCTCGACCTGATCACCGCCGGCAGGCACGTCAGCGCCAACATCTCGGCCGCGACGATCAGCGACCGAAGCCTGACCGAGAAGGTCGCCGCCTCACTGGCCGAGACCGGCGCCGACCCGTCGCTGCTGACCTTCGAGATCACCGAGACCGCCGCCACTCCGGCGATCGAGTCGCTCCGCGACTTCACCGACCGCGTCGAGGCGCTCGGCTGTGGCCTCTCGCTCGACGACGTCGGGACCGGCTTCGGCTCGCTCACCTACCTCCGCCACCTGCCGTTCACCGAGCTCAAGATCGACATGCAGTTCGTCCACGGCGTCATCGAGTCGGCGGCGGACCGCAAGATCGTCGAGTCGCTCGTCGACATCGCCAGCGGGCTCGGCATGCGCACCGTGGCCGAGGGCGTCGACAACCCGGCGCTGGTCGAGCCGCTGCGGGAGATCGGCGTGACCTGCGTACAGGGTTACCTGTTCGGTCGCCCCGCCCCAATCGTGGCGACCACGGCCTGACGAGCCCGGGAGGGGCGAGGCCAAGGACGCAGGAGGCGAAGCGACCTCAGGTCGTGAGCCGACGAGGACGCCGGCATCGCCTTTCCCGGGCCGTCAGGTCTCGATCTGCATCGGCGGGCTCCTGTAGGTGGAGCCCGAGTCGGCGTCGGAGTCGGCCGGCGCCTCGGTGGCGGCGGGCTGGGGGACGCCGAGAGCCTCGGCGAGATCGCCGGACTGGAGCATCTCCTCCATCAGGTCGGCGCCGCCGAGCAGCTCGCCGTCGACGTAGAGCTGCGGGAAGGTCTGCCAATCGGCGATCTCGGTCGTCACCTCGCGGAGCGGCTGCAGGACCGGGAGGACGTCGATGGCCCCGTACTCGGTGCCCATCTGCTCGAGGATGCCGACGGCGCGCATCGAGAAGCCGCAGCGCGGCGCGTCCGGCGTGCCCTTCATGAGCAGGAGCACCTTGTTCTCGCTGATCGCGCCCTCGAGTTGGGCGCGAAGCTCCGGATTGGCGGCCATCTGTTTTCCCTCCTGGTTGAAGCTGATGCCCAGCCCTCTCGGGCTTCGAGGGCTAGGCGGTTGCGGAAGCGTGCTCGTCGGCGTCTTCGCGAACCTGGAACGAGGATCCACATCCGCAGGCGGCGACGACGTTCGGGTTGTTGACGGCGAAGCCGGCACCCTGCAGGCCCTCCACGTAGTCGACCTCGGACCCGAAGACGAACTGCATCGACATCTTGTCGACGACCACCGCGACGCCGTTCTGCTCGAAGACGTGGTCGTCTTCCTTGCGCTTGTCGAGGGCGAGCGCGTACTGGAAGCCCGAGCAGCCCCCGCCCCGCACGGCGACCCGGAGGACCTGGTCGGCCTCCTCCTGACTCGCGAGGAGGTCCTTGAGCTTGCCGGCCGCGACGTCGGTGATCTTGATTGCTGCTTCAGAGGTGTCCATGGCTTCAGATTGTATAGCAGGGTCGGTACCCGTCAACCGCCTCCCCCTCCCTGCGCCTCGTCGCCGTAGCGCCAATCGAGGTACTCGCGGATCCGCTTCGAGTCGTGGACGACCTCGTCGCCGTCGATCAGCAGCGGCACCCGCCTCTGCCCGGTCAGCGCGACGATCTCCGGCCGGTCGCGACGGCGATAGGGGACGCGCTCGGTCCGGTAGCCGACATCGAGCTTGCGCAGCTTCCGCGCCACGGCCCCGCAGGGACAGAGGTGGTTGGTCGGCGTCGGACAGCGGTACAGGACCACGGCCGGGCGATCGGAAGCGGGCTCGCTCATCGCGGCAGCAGCCGCGCCGCGATCCTGCTCGCCCGGCCGGCGATCTCGAGCGCGACTCCGGCCGGCCCGGGATCGGCGCCGACGCGGTCGCCGAGCTGAGCCTTCGTCATCTCCAGGGTCGCCTCGAGGGTCTCCTCGTGCGGCCGCGGCGAGAACCCGAGCTCGCGCTTCGCCTTGGCCGGCGAGTAGGTCCACCAGAGGGCGGCGCCACGAGTCTGCTCGACGCTGAGCCCGAGTCCGAGCCCGAGCATCTCCGAGACCTGGGCGCCGCCGACCGCGAGCCGCGGCGAGAGCCGCAGGGGCGGCACCGGGACACCGCTGATCCGCGAGAGGTCGGCGAACAGCCGCTGCATCGTGAAGTTGCGTCCGCCGAGGATGTAGCGCTCGCCACTGCGGCCCTTCTCGTCGGCGAGGATCTCGCCGGCGGCGACATCGCGGACGTCGACGACGTTGAGGCCGCCGTCGACGTATGCGGGGATTCGCCGCTGTAGGAACCGGCGGACGACCTCGATCGACATCGACGTGACGTTCCCGCTCGACGGCCCGAGCGTGAAGGTCGGGTTGACGATCACCGCGTCGAGGCCCTGCGCCGCCCCGTGCAGGACTTCCGCCTCGGCCTCGTGCTTGGAGTTGGCGTAGGCGATGCCGAGGTGCCCGATCGTGAACTGCTGGGTCTCGTCGGTGCGACCGCCGGCAGGCGCCGGGCCGATCGCCGCTACCGAGGACGTGTGGACGAACCGCTCGACGCCGGCGGCGAGCGCCTCGGCGACGATCAGCCGGGTGCCACCGACGTTGACCTCGAAGGTGCGGTCGGAGTCCCCGGTCTCCAGCGAGCTCTTGGCGGCGAGGTGGAAGACGCGATCGACGCCCTCGACGGCGCGCCGGACCGATCGCCGGTCGGTGATGTCACCGGTGACCCGCTCGAACTCGACACCCTCGAGCGCCGCAGTGTCGGAATCGCGCCTGATCAGCAGCCGCAGGTCGTCGCCGCGGTCGACGAGCGCCCGCACGAGATGCGAGCCGAGCAGGCCGGTGGCGCCGGTGACCAGGGTCTTGGCCATCGTCGCCATGGTATTGGGGCTGGAGCCGGCGCCCTTCGGGCAAGTGATACAACGGTCGGCGGTGAGAGCAACCGGGGATATCGCGATCGTCTGCGACTCGACGTCTTACCTCCCCGACCAGCTGATCGACGAGTGCGGGGCGCAGCTCGTCAGCCTCTACGTGTCGGTCGGCGGCGACCAGCGCCGTGAGCGCGAGATCGGCGACTACGGCGCGTTCTTCGAGCGCCTCCGGGCGAGCGACGAAGGCGCAACGACGTCGCAGCCTTCGATCGGCGACTTCATCGAGGTCTACGGCCCGTTGCTCGACGCCGGCAAGTCGATCGTCTCGATCCACCTCGCCGCCGGGATCTCGGGGACGTACGAATCGGCCGTCCAATCGCGGCAGCGGCTGATCGACGAGGGCCGCGGGGGCGAGCGGGTCCACGTCATCGACAGCCGCACGGCCTGCGGGGGGATGGGAATGCTCGTCCTCGCCGCGACGGCGGCGGCGGCGGGCGGCGGGTCGGCCGAGGAGGTGGTCGAGCGGGTCGGCGCGGCACGCGAACGGCTGCAGATGTGGTTCGCCATCGACACCCTCGAGTACCTCCGCAAGGGGGGCCGGATCGGCGCCGCCCGGGCCTGGATGGGGTCGGCGCTGCAGATCAAGCCGATCCTCACGCTCGAGGACGAGATCACGCCGGTCGAGCGGGTGCGGACCCGGCGGCGCGTCTTCGAACGCCTCGTCCAGTACGCCCAGGAGCTCCACGACTCCGGGCGCGATGGCTGGGTCGTCCAGCACATCCAGGACCCGGAGAACGCTCAGCGCCTCGTCGAGCGCTGTCGTGAGGTGATGGGGTCGGATCCGTTCTTCGTCTCCGAGATCGGCCCGGTCATCGGCGCCCACACGGGCCCCGGCCTGCTCGGCGTCGGCGGCCTGCCCGCCGAGCTCCTCGAATGAACCAGGGCGAGCTCGGAGCTCGCCAGGCAAGGACGCAGGAGGCGCAGCGGCCTCAGGCCGTAAGCCGACGAGGACGCCGCATGGCGGGGTCCGAGCCGCCCTAGCGGCGGCGAAACGCTCGGAAGGCTCTGAAGGCGACCACGGTGCCGACGACGAAGCCGGCGACCGCGGCGCCCTTGACCAGCTGCTCGCGGTGCTCGCTGATCTGCGACCGCCAGTCGGTCAGCTCGTTGACCTTCGTCCGCAGCGCGACGACGGAATCGGCGAGCTGCGCCTGCTGGAGGTCGATGTCGCGGCGGATCTCCGCCGAGCTGCGCCCGGGCGCCCCGGGGCGGGGCGCGCCGGGCGCGGGGCCCGATCCGGTCGATCCGAGGTTGCCGGGGCCGGAGGCGGTCACGGTGTCTTCCCCAGTGTCTCCTTCGTCTCCTTGAGCTCCTCGATTGCCATGTCAGGGGTCGGGGACTCGACCTGGCCGAACAGCTTCTTGGCGATCAGCCCGGCGATCGCGGCGAGGATGACCAACGCCAGCGCCTCGATCGCGAAGCCCGCCCAGATCGCGGTCTCGACCCCGAGCAGATCGTTGATCAGCCAGGCGACAGCGAACATCAGCATGATCAGCGCAGCGAGCACGAAGACGCCGGCGGCGGCGGCGATGCCGGCGCCGCGGCCGAGCGTCGTCAGCTTCTCGGTGATCTCCGCCTTGGCGAGCTCGATCTCCTCGCGGACGAGGATCGTGACCCGCTCGGAGACGTCGAAGATCAGCTCGCCGACCGAGCGGTGCTCGTCGGGCACCGTCGGGGGCTGCGGCGTCGGGGGCGGCGTCGGCGCGGGGCCGGTCTCTGTGGGCTGCTCGTCGGCCATCGATCAGTCGGGCGGATCCTCGTCGAAGATGCGCCGGAAGACGATCCCGGCGACCCGCGCTGCGGCGATGCTTGCAACCGCTCCGAAGGCGGCCAGGAGGCCCGACCAGACGAGTCGCTTGGTTATCTCGTTGTCCATCGGAAGTCCTTCTGCCCTTGCGGTGCGGGTCGAAACGTGAGCGGCGACCTTATCGGGACCGCTCAGGACCCGTCGCGCCGCTCGAGGCCGCAGCAGAGGGTCTCGACGACCATCACCGAGGCGCGGTCGAACTCCTCGTCGGTGGCCGGGATCAGGCCGAATACCCAGCCCGAGAGGAGCTGCTCGATCGCTCCGTAGAACCACATGCCGACGAAGCCGGGATCGATCTCGGTCCGGTAGAGACCCTCGCGCTGCCCGTCGGCGACGATCCTCGACACGACGTCGTAGGCGCGCCGGATCTCGGGCAGGTGCGTGGCCCCGAAGGAGTTGGCCGCACGGGTCACCTCGATGATGATCACCTTCATCAGCTCCGGGTCGTGGCGGTAGGAGTCGATGATGAAGCGGGCGATCCCGGCGAGCTTCTCGCGGGCGCTGATGTCCTGCTCGTAGAGCGAGTCGGAGGCGGCGAGCAGCAGCGACCACCGCTCGGTGAAGAGCTCTGTCATCACCGCTTCCTTGGAGCGGAAGTAGTGGTAGACGAGCCCGTAGGCGACGCCCGCCTCGTCGGCGATGTCGGCCACCCTGGTCGAGTGATAACCCTGCCTGGCGAAGACGCGGATCGCGGCGTCGAGGATCGCCCGGCGCTTGTCGGCCGGGGTGGCCTTGACCTGCTCAGGCACGATCGCCGGTCTCCACCGGCCATGCGTAGGCGGAGCTGCGGCGGCTCGCCAGGGACGGCACCTGCTCGCGCACGCGCTCGAGCTCGGCGAGGTCGACGTCGGCGATCGCGTGGCCCTCGCCGTCGGCCACGGAATCGAGCACCCGGCCCCACGGATCGACGATCATCGAGTGCCCCCAGGAGCTGAACTGCGGCGGCGCCTCGCCGAACTGGTTGGCGGCGAGGACGTAGAGCTGGTCCTCGATGGCGCGGGCGCGGACGAGCACCTCCCAGTGGTCGCGGCCGGTCGTCGCGGTGAACGCCGAAGGGACGGTCACCAGGGTCGCCCCGCGGAGGGCGAGGATCCGGTAGAGCTCCGGGAAGCGGAGGTCGTAGCAGATGGTCATGCCCACCTCGAGGACGCCGGCGGACGCCGTGACGACCTCGTCGCCGGCGAGCTCGTGCTCGGACTCCCGGTAGGTGACCCCGCCGACCTCGACGTCGAACATGTGGATCTTCCGGTACGCCGCCGCGATCTCGCCGTCGCGATCGATCAGCAGCGAGGTGTTGGCGATCCGCTCGGTGTCGGCGAGGCGCTCACCGATGCTGCCGGCGACGAGGGTGATCCCGAGCTCGCGCGCCCAGCCGCAGGCGGCGGCGACGATCGGGCCGTCGAGCGGCTCGGCGAGCTCGGCCAGGACCTCGCCGGGCGCGAGGGCGCTCCATTTCTCCGGCAGCAGGACCAGCTCGGCGCCGGCTCCGGCGGCAGCCCGCACGAGTCGCTCAGCGGCTTCGAGGTTGCGATCGACCTCGGCGTTCGCGTTCAGTTGTATCGCTGCAGCCCGCATGCTCTCCTCAGCCGTCCGGAAATACCGGAACGGCAATTGATTGACAAGTCAATCTAGCCGATACCGATACCGGCGCTCTCGCCGCGCCGTGGGAGGCTCAGCTGCCGAGGATCAGGACGACCAGCGCGCGACGGTGATCACGTCGGATCGACGCGGTGGGCCTCGATCTCGGCGGTGATCAGCTTCGAGTTCATCGCCGCGATCAGGTCGGCGAGCGGGTCGATCCCGGCCTCGATCAGCGCCGCGGCGCGGTCGGGCTCGAACCGCCCGGCGAGCTTCTCGGAGAGCAGTTCGACCTCGCGCCGGGCGAGGGCCCGGAGCGGCTCGAGGAACCGCGCCGCGTCGTAGACCGTGAACCCGATCCGCTCGTCGTAGCCGCCGGCCCGGAACCGGGCGATCGCCTCGACGATGCGGACGTCGGAGGCCAGGTAGCCGTCGGCGGCGGGGCTGAGGATCCCGACCTCGGCGAGCCGGTCGAGCACCTCGACGGGCACGTCGAGGCGTTCGCTGACCTCGCTCGCCGGCGTCCGCTCGCGCTCACGGGCGAGCGCCCGCTCGATCCCGCGGTCCGACTCGGCGAGCAGCGACCGCACCGCCTCGGGGTCGCCGCCCTCGCGCTCGAGCAGCTCGCGGATCACCTTGAGCGGCATGAACCGCTCCTCCTGCAGCAGCTTGATGAGGCGGATCCGATCGACCATCCCGGCCGGGTAATAGGCCATGTTGCGACTCGTCTTCCGCCCCTCCGGGAGCAGTCCCTCGCGCAGGTAGTGGCGGACGGTGGCGACCGGGACGCCGGCCCCCTCCGCGAGCTCGCTGATCTTCAGCGTCGGCTCCGTGGCGTCGGCGGGTGTCGGCTCCGTGGCGTCGGCGGGCTCGGGGGCGGCGGCGCTCATCCGGCGACCTCGATCGGGAAGTTGACCGAGGCGGCGAGGTAGCAGTGCTCGTGGGCCTCGTGATGGAGCTCGGCGAGCACCGTATCGCCGGGATCCTCCTCGAACTCGACCTGCGGGGCGAGCAGGACGCGGGTGATCCGGCCGTCCTCGAGCGTGCCGACGGGGTCGTCCGCATACGCGGTGACCCGGAGGCGCCGCCCGCGCGCCAGGGCGATGAACCAGAGCATGTGGCAGGACGACAGCGAGCCGACGAACAGCTGCTCGGGATCGGCACGGTCGGGGTCGCCGCCGTTCTCGGGCATCGTCGAGCCGAGCAGCGTCTCGCCGGCGAGCTCCACGCGATGGGCCCTGAGGTCGGCCTTCGTCCCCCGCCAGACCACCCGGGCGCGATGCTCCGTCCGCTCGGGCGCCGAACCGGAGCTCATCCTCACCCCGCCGCTTCGAGCCCGAGCAGCTCCCGCGCCTCGGCGACGCTCGCGGCGCGGCGGCCGACGTCCTCGGCCATCTGCCGGGCCTTCGCGATCAGCTCGCCGTTCGACCGGGCCATCTCGCCGCTCGGCAGGTAGAGGTTGTCCTCGAGCCCGGCCCGGACGTTGCCGCCGAGGACGAGCGAGCTCGACAGGAGCTTCCACTGGTCGCGCGAGACGCCGATCACCTGCCAGTTGTTCGCTCCCTCGGGCCCACCCGGGATCTGGTCACTCATCAGCGTCACGTTGCGGGGCGTCGGCCGGATGCCTCCGGTCACGCCCATCACGAGCGAG
>DATAFA010000117.1:0-2550 GCA_036257785.1 Solirubrobacterales bacterium
CTCGCTCCCTGGTCGAAGACGGGAACCTTGCAGACCGCCCGCCTCTGTCCCTTCTTCAGGTTCTTCGCGGTCCGGTAGACGACGACGTGCATCGGGTCGGCGTTGTCGGTGATCGCCACGTAACCGCCCTCGAGGTTCGTCGGAGTCGTGCCGGAGCCGGCGTCGACCTGGCTCGGCTTGACGATCCCGGAGTTCGGGTACTTGGCCTGCCAGACGATCCTCGGCTTGCCGTTCTCCTTGGCCTTGAGCCGGTACATCCGCTTGTTGGAGACGATGTAGACGCCGTCGGAGGCGACCGAGAAGGAGTTCTCGATCTCCTCGTCGTCGTCGAGCCGGATCAGCTTCGTCTTCCCGGTCTTCGGGTCGAGCGTGCCGATCTTGGCGTTCTGCTTCGAGACGAACCAGACATTGCCATCGAAGTCCGGCAGGGCGGAGGTGATCCGCTCCATGTCCGTGTCGAGGACGTCGGTCAGGTCGTAGTCGCGCTTGACCTCGAGCTTGCCGCCGGCCGTCGCGATCACGAAGATGTGGTCGGTCCTGGTCGGGACCCAGATCCTGTCCTTCTGGTCGAGGAAGAAGTAGCCACCGCCGGCGAAGTTCTGGTACTCGTTCTGCCCCGGCGGGTTCGGGGCGGTCGGGAGGTCGAGCGTGTCGATCGGCGCCAACGTGTCCGGGTCGATGATCCGCGCCTGCGGCGGGAACGGGATCGACGGGCAGACCGAGATGATCCGGCCCTGCGAGTCGAACGCGAGCGAGCCGCACAGCGACGAGGGGTAGGAGTAGCTGTCGGTCACCGGCGATTCGCCGAGCGGGCCCTTGCGGTTGTAGGCGTCGGTCATCCAGGTGTCGTTGTGGATGTTCGAGTTCGGGTTCGCGGCCATGTTCGGGTTCTGTTCCGGCTTCGTCGCATGCTTGATCGGATTGGCCTCGACCGGCCCGCCTTGATGGGTCGGGATCGACGGCGTCCCCGTGTCGGCGATCGGCGTGGCACTCGCGCTGGTGGCGAGGACTCCGGCAGTGGCGATCGCGACGACGAGCGAAAGGACTCTCATGGCTGGCACAACACTCTCGACTTCCCGTGGATGCGGTGGACTCTCCGCTATTGAGTCTAAGTCAGTAGCGGGTGATCGTGCGCCGCCGGCCGGGAAGGTCCCCGGTCGCGGCTCAGCCGCGTGCGGCGGCGGTCGCGACGCCGCTCTCGGCCTCGCGAACCGGCGGGACGAGGAACCGGCCGACGAGCGGCACGTCGATGAAGCCCTCGATCGAGGCGTACAGGGTGGCGACCTTGAGCAGGTCGGCCGGGTCCTCGATGACGATCGAGCGCGGCAGCCACTCGGGGTCGAACTTCTCGTTGAAGTCGCGCAGGGACTGGATCTGGAAGAACGGGTTGAGCGCCTTCGCGATCCGCCGCTGGATCCTCCCGCCGACGCCCATCCCCTCGGACTCGTCGAGCAGCCGGCCCCAGGCGGCGAAGTTGAGCGAGAGGCGCTCGACCCCGCTCGCTCCGAGGCTGAGCGCGGCGTTGGCGATCAGATACTCGGTCAGGCCGTTGGCGGAGTCGGGCCGGCGGCGCATCAGGTCGAGTGAGTAGCCGGGGTCGCTGCCGTAGCAGGGGACGAACCGGAGGAAGCCGGCGACCCGGCCCGCATCGCCCCCGTTGCCGGTTTCGCGAGCGATCGCGAGCACGAAGTCCTCCTCGCTGCCCTCGACGTCCTGGCCGAGCTCCATCGTGAAGCCGCGCTCCTCGGCCCCGTCGCGCCACTCCTCGCTGATCTCGTTGAGCTCGTCGATCAGCGGGCGGGACGCGTCGGTCTCCTTGATCAGCTCGAAGCGATGGTCCTTGCCGACCCGGGTGACGGCCGAACGGACCGCCTTCATGTCGCCGCCCTCGAGGCTGAAGTCCCGGCAGTGGAGGATCGCCTCGTCGCCGAGGTAGAGGGAATGGAGGCCGCGCTCGCGGTACATCGGCGTCGCGTCCTCGCGGACGGCGAGGAACGCCGCCTTCCAGCCCTGCTCGGCGCAATAGGCGAGGAACTCGTCGAGCACCTCGCCGACCTCCTCGGGCGGCCCGATCGGGTCCGCGGCGACCATCGCGTAACCGCGGACGTAGGCGTAGGCGATCAGCGACTGCCCGTCGGCGGAGAAGAAGTAGCTCTTGTCGCGGCGCAACGCGAAGAAGGCGAGCGTGTCCGAGCCGTGCGCGCGGACGATCCGGCGGGCGTGCTCGCGAGCCTCCTGCTCGGGCGCGCGGCTGCGGACGAGCGGACGGAAGGCGAGATACAGAAGCGTGATCAGCCCGACGATCCCGAGCGCCAGCAGCGCGTCGCTGAAGAAGTCGCTGAACAGGTGGTGCTCGAAGTCGTAGGGGCCGTCGATGCCGAGCAGGCCGCCGTAGGTCGCCTCGACCATCCCGCCGAAGGTCAGGTCCGGGGTGACGAAGTCCCGCTGGGTGAGCAGCGAGACGAATCCGAAGACGCCGACGACCAGCAGGTAGAACGGCACGAAGAGGATCGCCTGCCGCAGCGAGCTCGCGTCCCCATGGGCCCGGAA
>DATAFA010000037.1:0-6204 GCA_036257785.1 Solirubrobacterales bacterium
CGAAGCGGGCCTGCGGGGAGTCGCCGTTGGAGCCACGCGCCGACCCCGTCTCGACCCGCTCGATCCGCGGCACCGGCAGGTAGGGCTCGATCCGGTCGGATACGGCGATCGGCCCGGCGCCCGGGCCGCCACCGCCGTGCGGCTGGCTGAACGACTTGTGGAGGTTGACGTGGACGATGTCGAAGCCCATGTCGCCGGGTCGCGAGTGGCCCATGATCGCGTTCAGGTTGGCGCCGTCGTAGTACAGCGTCCCACCGGCCTCGCGGACGATCCCGGTGATCTCGGCGATGTTGCGGTCGAACAGGCCGAGCGTGTTCGGGTTGGTCAGCATCAGGCAGGCGACCCGGTCATCGGTCTTCGCCCGCAGGTCGTCGAGGTCGACGCCGCCGTCCTCGTTCGTCGCGACCTTGACGACCTCGTAGCCGGCCATCGTCACCGAGGCCGGGTTCGTCCCGTGCGCGGTGTCGGGCGTCAGCACCCGGGTCCGCTTCTCGCCGTCGCCGCCGGCGGCGTGGAAGGCGCGGGTCAGAAGCAGGCCGGCGAGCTCGCCGTGAGAGCCCGCCGATGGCTGGAGGCTGACGTGGGGAAGCCCGCAGATCTCGCTCAGCGAGCGCTCCAGCGACCACATCAGCTCGAGCGCGCCCTGGGCGCGGGCCGGGTCCTGGGCGGGATGAAGCCGGGCGTGGCCGGGCAGCGCGGCGACCCGCTCGTTGAGCCGCGGGTTGTGCTTCATCGTGCAGGACCCGAGCGGGTAGATCCCCGAGTCGAGGTCGAAGTTGCGGCGCGAGATGCGGTTGTAGTGGCGGACGATCTCCGGCTCGGAGACCTCGGGGAGCCGGGCTGGGTCGGAGCGCAGCAGCCCGGCCGGGATCAGCTCCTCGATCGGGACGTCGCCGCCGGGGACCCCGGAGGCGGGGATCGCCGCGGCGCGACGGCCCGGCACGGAGCGCTCGTAGATCGTCGTCACGTGGTCGCGCTGCATCGGCGTCGGCACCTCGGCGGTGGCCGGGGGGTTCGCGATCTCCGCGCTCATGCGGGCACCTCCTCCTGCCGGTGCTCACCGGTGCCGACCCGTTCGATCGCCTCGGCGAGCACCTCGGCGAGGCGGTCGATCTGAGCGATGGTGCGCTGCTCGGTGATCGCGACGAGCAGGCCGTTGCCGTACTCGGGTCCGAGCGGGACTCCGGCGGCGATGCCCCGTTCGGCGCAGTGGTCGAGGACCGGGCCGACCGGCGCGTCGAAGCCGACCGCGAACTCACGGACCACCGGCGCGTCGTGGATCGCCTCGACGCCGTCGATCGCGGTCAGCCGCTCGCGGGCGTAGTGGGTCCGGCGGACCAGCAGCTCGCCGAGCTCGACGAGGCCGTTGCGGCCGAGCCAGCTCAGATAGATCATGCCGCCGAGCGCGTTCAGCGCCTGGGCGGTGCAGATGTTGTGGGTGGCCTTCTCGCGGCGGATGTGCTGCTCGCGGGTCTGGAGCGCGAGCACAAAGCCGCGGCGGCCGTCGACGTCGGTCGTCTCGCCGGCGATCCGTCCCGGCATCCGCCGGATCTGGGCATCGGTGGCGCAGAAGAAGCCGAACGACGGCCCGCCGTAGTCGAGGCGGTTGCCGAGCGGCTGGCCCTCGCCGACGGCGATGTCGACGCCGAAGTCGCCGGGAGTGCGGAGGATGCCGAGCGCGATCGGGTCGCAGGCGGCGACCAGCAGGGCGCCCGCATCGTGGGCGATCGTCGCGATCGGCTCGAGGTCCTCGACTGCACCGAGGTAGTTCGGATACTGGACGAAGACAGCTGCGGTGTCGTCGCCGACCGCGGAGCCGAGCGCCTCGAGGTCGGTGCGGCCGTCGGCGAGCGGGACCTCGTCGATCTCGGCGGGATAGCCGGCCGCATAGGTCGCGAGCGTCTCGCGGGACTGCGGGTCGAGGCCGCCGGAGACGACGAACCGGCGGCGGCGGGTGGCGCCGATCGCCAGGTAGCCGGCCGCCGCGACGGTTGAGGGGCCCTCGTAGAGCCCGGCGCTCGAGAGCGGCAGCCCGGTCAGCTCGGTCATGGCCGTCTGGAACTCGAACATCGCCTGCAGGCCGCCCTGCGAGATCTCCGGCTGATAGGGCGTGTAAGGGGTCAGGAACTCGGAGCGCGAGACGATCGCGTCGACGATCGCCGGCGCGTAGTGGTCGTACATGCCGGCACCGAGGAAGCAGACCTCGGACTCGGCATCGGCGTTGCGGGACGCGAGCTCGCGCATCCGCTCGTAGACCTCGGACTCGGTCAGCCCGTCGGGCAGCTCGAGGTCGCGGTCGAGGCGGACCCCGGCGGGGACGTCGAAGAGCTCCTCGATCGAGGAAACGCCGATCGCGGCGAGCATCTCGCGACGCTCGTCGTCGGTAACGGAGGTGTAGCCGCTCACCCGGGAAAGACTAGATCACCCCGAGGGAATGCTCCGCTTCGCGTCCGCTTCCCTCGGACCGTTGGGTGTTGCGGGACGGGAAGCATGTAAGCGAGGTCCGTCACTCGGAGATCAGGGCCTTGTAGGCGGCGGCGTCGAGCAGCGTGTCGACCTCGGCGGGGTCGCTGAGGCGGACCTTGACCATCCAGCCCTTGCCGTAGGGATCGGTATTGATCAGCTCCGGGTTCGTGCCCGCCTCGTCGTTGACGGCGAGGATCTCGCCGCTGAGCGGGGCGATCACGTCGGAGACCGCCTTTACGGACTCGACCTCCGTGTAGGGCTCGTCCTTGCTGATCGTCGCGCCGACCTCGGGCGGATCGAAGAAGACCACGTCGCCGAGCGAGTCCTGCGCGAACCAGGTGACTCCGAAGGTCGCCTCGTCGCCCTCGATCCGGGCCCAGTCGTGCTCGGGGTGGTAGCGCAGGTCCTCGGGATAACTCTCCTCGGTCGCCATCAGGTCCTTTCGTCGGGGTGTCAGTTGCTCTTCGCGTACAGCGGCTTGGTGCGGATCTCCGCCTCCCGGCGCCGGCCGCGGACGTCGATCGCGATCGTCGTTCCGGGCTCGGCGAGATCGGTGCGAACGTATCCCATCCCGATCCCGATTCCCAGCGAGGGTGAGAAGCTGCCGCTGGTGACGGTCCCGACCCGATCCTCGCCGGCGAGGATCGGGTTGCCCTCGCGAGGGATGCCGCGATCGGTGATCGCGAACGCGACCAGCCGTTCGGCGGTGCCGTCCGCCCGCGCGGCGGCGACCGCCTCGGCGCCGGCGAATCCCGTCGCCTCCTTGCAGCACCAGCCGAGACCCGCCTCGATCGGGTTGCGGTCGGGGCCCATGTCGTTGCCGTGCAGGTGGAAGCAGACCTCGAGGCGCAGGGTGTCGCGGGCGCCGAGCCCGCACGGCGTGACCCCGGCGGCGAGCAGCTCCCGCCAGAGGGCGACGACGCCGTCGTTGCCGAGGATGATCTCGACCCCGTCCTCACCGGTGTAGCCGGTCCCGCAGACGAGCGCCTGTGATCCGGCAACGTCGAGGGTCGCCGTGTGCATCCGCGCGGGCAACTCGCCGTCGGCGAGGGCGGCCACGACGGAGCGCGCCTCGGGGCCCTGTACGGCGAGCATCGAGTGGCTCGGCGCGAGGTCCTCGACCTCGGCGTCGAAGCCCGCGGCCAGCTCGTGGAAGCGGGCGAGGTCGCTCTCGTGGTTGGCGGCGTTGGAGACCGTGAAGTAGGAGCCGTCCTCGAGCAGGTAGCTGAACAGGTCGTCGAGGATGCCCCCGTCGTCGGCGCACAGGCACGAGTACTGGGCGCCCCCGGTGACGAGCTTGTCGATGTCGTTGCTGACCACGTGCTGGAGGAATCGCGCCGCATCCGGTCCCGACGTCTTGATCTCTCCCATGTGCGAGACGTCGAAGACGCCGGCGCCCTCGCGAACGGCGGCGTGCTCGGCGGCGACCCCCTCGTACTGGACCGGCATCTCCCAGCCCGCGAACGGGACGAGACGGCCGCCGGCGGCGACGTGCTCCTCGTAGAGCGGGGTCCGGCGGAGCTCGGCGGCGTTCACGGGCCGCAGGCTACCGTCGCCCGCATGGGCCCGGCAGGGCGGCTCGGACGACTACGGCTCGACCTCGAGATGCAGCCCCTCGTCCCATTGCCTGCCCACCCGATCGGACCAGGGGGAAGATCTGCCGTGCGCCGGTCGGCGACGTCGCACGCCGCAGTTCCGATCTAGGCTGCAGGCGATGCGACTGATCCACGAGAGCTCCACCGAGGGCGACGACCTCGGGCGGCCCTGGAGCCGGGGGCTCGCCGGCACGCTCGACCGCCTCGTCGTCGAGTCCGAGATCCTCGCCGACAACCCGCTCGGCGACCCGGCCCGGCGGCCGCTGTACGTGCTGCGCCCGCCCGGCGTCGAGCTCGATCATCCCCGGCCCCTGCCCTGCATCTACGTGATCCAGGGCTACACGGGACAGCTCGACATGTGGACGAGCCGGAGCGCGTTCGAGCCGACCTTCATCGAGCGCATGGACGCGATGCTCGCCACCGAGGACTGTCCCGACGCGATCGTCGTGATGGTCGACTGCTGGACGAGCTACGGCGGATCGCAGTTCCTCGACTCGACCGGGACCGGCCGTTACCAGTCCTACCTCTGCGAGGAGGTCGTGCCGTTCGTCGACGGCCGCTACCCGACCGCGCCGGACCGCGACCATCGCGCGATCACCGGCAAGTCTTCCGGCGGCTACGGGGCGATGGTCGTGCCGATGATGCGCCCGGACGTCTTCTCGGCCCTCGCGACCCACGCCGGCGACTCGCTGTTCGAGCTCTCGATGCCGCCGAGCATCGCCGCCACGATCCGGACGCTCCGCGATCGCTACGAGTCCTCCTACGACGTCTTCTTCGAGCGGCTGCCGGAAGCCGATCCGTTCGACTTCGGCCACCACGGCGGCCCTCTCGAGATGTACGGCTACGCCGCCTGCTACTCACCCGATCCCGACCGGCCCGGCAAAGCCCTGCTCCCCTTCGATCCGCTCAGCGGCCGGATGATCCCCGACGTCTGGGCGCTCTGGCTCGAGCACGATCCGGTCGTGATGGCGCCGGATCACGCCGACGCCCTGCGTTCGATGCGGCGCATCTACATCGACGCCGGCAAGGGCGACGAGTACTTCCTCGACCTCGGTGCCCGGGCCTTCGCCGCCGAGCTCGACAAGCTCGGCGTTGCCCACACGATCGAGCTCTTCGACGGCAAGCACGGCGGCATCACCTACCGCTATCCGGGAGCGATCCGCGAGCTGGTCCTGGCGCTGAGCGAGTAGTCAAGGAACCGGCGAGCCGGGGAGGTCGCCAGGCAAGGACGCAGGAGGCGAAGCGTGCTTCGCACGTGAGCCGACGAGGACGCCGCATGGCGGCCTCCCCGGCCGCCGGTCAGTCCCGCAGGAAGGGGGGGATGTCTATTTCGTCGTCGGAGACCTCGAGCGAGCGGATCTCGCGGTCGCTCGGGGGCTGGACGCCGCGGCGGCGGGAGCGGCGGCGAACCTCGGCCGGGCGGCGGGCGAGCATCTCGAAGCCCTCGAATCCGGTGGCGATCGCGGTGACCCGGAGCTCGTCGCCCATCGTGTTGTCGACGACGGCGCCGAAGATGATGTTGGCGCCCTTGTCGGCGGTGCTGGCGACGACCTCGGCGGCCTCGTTGACCTCGAAGAGACCCATGTCCTCGCCGCCGGTGATGTTGAGGAGCATGCCGGTGGCGCCGTCGATCGCCGACTCCAGCAGCGGCGAGGAGATCGCCTCCTTGGCGGCCTCGGCGGCGCGGCTCTCGCCGGCGGAGGTGCCGATCCCCATCAGAGCCGAGCCGGCGTCGGACATGATCGCCCGGACGTCGGCGAAGTCGAGGTTGATCAGGCCGGGCACGGTGATCAGGTCGGTGATGCCCTGGACGCCCTGGCGGAGAATGTCGTCGGCCTTGCGGAACGCCTCGCTGATCGGCTCGCGGCGCTCGACGATGTTGAGGAGCTTCTCGTTCGGGACGATGATCAGCGTGTCGACCTCGTTGCGGAGCTTCTCGAGGCCGTCGAGGGCCTGCTGCATGCGCTTGGCGCCCTCGAACTCGAACGGCTTCGTGACGACCCCGACGGTCAGGGCGCCGATCTCCTGCTTGGCGATCTCGGCGATGACCGGAGCGGCGCCGGTCCCGGTGCCGCCGCCCTCGCCGGCGGTGACGAAGACCATGTCGGCGCCCTTCAGCGCCTCCTTGATGTCATCGCGGCTC
>DATAFA010000125.1:0-8654 GCA_036257785.1 Solirubrobacterales bacterium
CCGGAACGCTCACGGGAAGGAATCCGCGGGCGCTCAATGAACTTCCGCAGGACTCGACCTGTCCCCGTGCGGATGCGGCGGGGCTGAAACCGGAGGGATCCATTGAGTTCAGGGACGAACAAGAAGCTCGCGCTCGCGGCGATGATCTGCGCGGTCGCGATGACCTTCATCGACCAGACGATCGTCTCGATCGCGGTCCCTGACCTGCAGAAGGATCTCGGCCTCAGCGAGGCGGGCGTCCAGTGGGTGATCAACGGCTACCTGGTCGCGCTCGCGGCCCTGTTCGCCTTCGGCGGCCGGATCGCCGACATCCAGGGTCACAAGCGGATGGTGATGATCGGGATCACGATCTTCGCGACGGCGTCGGCACTCTGCGGCGCCACCCCCGACGGCTCGCTCGCCGAGCCGTGGCTGATCTTCTGGCGCGTCGTCCAGGGCGCCGGCGCGGCGATCATGTTCCCGGCCGCGCTGGCGATCGTCGTCGCCGCCTACCCGCAGGAGGAGCGCGGCCGGGCGATGGCCGCATTCTTCGGTATCGCCGGCGGCCTGACCGCGATCGGGCCGCTCGCGGGCGGCTTCCTGATCGAGATCAGCTGGCGGACCATCTTCTGGATCAACGTCCCGGTCGCGATCGCGGCGATGATCCTGACGATCAAGGCGCGGCCCGACGACGCCCGGCGCCCGGCGCCGCTCGATTACCGCGGCGCCGTCCTCGCCGCGCTCGGGCTCGGCCTGCTCGTGCTCGGCCTCCAGCAGTCGAGCGACTGGGGCTGGGACAGCCCCGCGACCTGGGCTTCGATCGTCGCCGGCCTGGTCCTGATCGGCGTCTTCATCCGCGTCGAGCTCGGCACCGAGCCGCCGCTCATGCAGCTGCGGATCTTCGCCAACAAGGCGTTCGCCGCCGACAGCATCGTCCTGTTCCTGATCTCGATCGCGTTCGTGCCGATGTTCCTGTTCGCGAGCATGTACTCGCAGATCTCGCTCGGCTTCGATCCCAGCAACGCCGGCCTCTACATCGGCATCTTCTTCGCCGGCTACGTGATCGCCGCCCAGTGGGGAGGGCGGATGCTCGACCGCGGCGGCGCCCGGGCCCCGGTCGTGATCGGCTGCGCGGTCGCCGCCGTCGGCTTCTACCTGTGGGGCCACTCGATGCCCGATCTCGCCTCCGGCGAGGACTGGAACCAGTGGTGGCGGATGATGATCGCCGGCGCCGGGACCGGCCTGGTCCTCGGGCCGGTCACGACCGACGCCCTGAACCGGGCTCCGAACACCAGCTACGGCGAGGTCACGGGGATCACCCAGACCATGCGCAACGTCGGCGCCAGCGTCGGCCTGGCGATCCTCGGCACCCTGCTGATCTCACAGAACCGCTCCAACATCGAATCCCGCTTCGAGGACCTCGGCGCCACCAAGTCGCAGGCCGATCAAGTCGTCGACTCGCTCAGCCAGTCCGGCGGCGGCGACGCCTCCGACCAGATCCAGCAGGCGGGATCGAAGGCCGAGGACTTCTTCCACGCCGTCCAGCAGGGCTTCGCCGAGTCCACCGAGGTGATCTTCTACGGCATGGCGATCGCGATGGCCCTGGCCGGCATCGTCGCGCTGGCGAGGATCCCGAAGGGCAAGGCCCCCGAGGCCGAGATCCTGGAGTGACTAGCTGTACATCCCCGTGAACTGGCCGCCGGTCACGTTGATGACCTGGCCGTGGATGTAGTTGGCGTAGTCGGAGCAGAGCAGGAGCACCGGGCCGGCGGCCTCGGCCGGCTCGGCGGCACGGCCGAGCGGGATCATCATCTTGCCCATCTGGCGCATCTGCTCGGGGATGCCGAGCTCGATCTTCTCGCCCTCGCGCTCGATCTCGCCGGCGTTCTCCTTGGCGGCGGTGAGGCGCGTCTCGACGAAGCCGAAGGCGATCGCGTTGCAGTTGATCTTGAACTGACCCCACTCCTTGGCGATCGTCTTCGTCAGGCCGGTCACCCCGGCCTTGGCGGCCGAGTAGTTGGCCTGCCCGGCGTTGCCCATCGTCCCCGAGACCGAGGAGATGTTGACGATCTTCCGGAAGACCTCCCTGCCCTCGGCCTGCTCGGCCTTGGCCGCCTCGCGCCACTGCGGGGCCAGCGCGCGAATGACCCGAAAGGGCACGATCGTGTGGATGTCGAGCATCGCCTGAAACTGCTCGTCGCTCATCCGGTGGACGACCCCGTCCCAGGTGTAGCCGGCGTTGTTGACGACGGCGTCGACGGAGCCGAACGCGTCGATGGCGGCCGCGACGAGGTCGTCGGCGGCACCGGGCTTGGTCAGGTCGCCGCTGAAGACCGCGGTCTCGCCGTCGATCTCACTCGCCGCCTGCTCGGCGACGTCACCGTCGATGTCGTTGATGAGCACCTTGGCGCCCTCGGCGACGAACAGCTCCGCCGTCGCCCGGCCGATGCCGCGGGCCGAGCCCGTGATGATCGCCGACTTGCCGTCGAGAAGTCCCATTTCGCGTCTGTCTCCTTGGTGGTGGGTGAACGAGGGACTCTATTTCACCCCCCGGAACATCATGTAGACGTCGAGGCCGGCGCCGAGCCGGCCCTCGCCGATCACCTCGAATCCACGGCGCGCGTAGAAGCCGATGTTCTCGGGCGTGTGGGTGTCGAGGGCGCAGGCGTCGCCGGCGGCGTCGCGGACCGCGAGGTCGTGGTCGAGCAGGCGCCCGCCGAGTCCCTGGCCATGTAGGTCGGGGTCGGTCGCGATCGTGTCGAGGTACCAGTGCTCGGTCTTCGGCTTCAGCGAAGCGATCAGCGCGTCCCCGGCCCGCAGCTCGTCGGCGCGGTCGCCGTAGGCGGCGTAGGCCGCCTCGGTCCGCCGGCTGGCGAGCTGCTCGACCCCGGGCGGCACCCACATCGTCGTCGCCGTGCCGGCGCCGATCGTCCAGCACTCGCCGTAGGGGATGAAGCGCTCGAGCAGATCGCGGTGGAACTGGGCGTAGATCCGCTCCTCGCGGTCGCTGGGGTCGGGCATCGCCCAGTCGCCCCAGGGCTCGTGCCAGGCGAAGGCGCGGGCGAACACCCGGGCGGCGCGGTCGGCGTCGGTGACCTCGAGGCGTCGCGGCGCCTCAGAGCCCGAGTCCACGGCCGAGGATCTCCTTCATGATCTCGTCGGTACCGCCGCCGATCGGCCCGAGCCGGGCATCGCGGAGGACCCGCTCGACCTCGTACTCGCGCATGTAGCCGTAGCCGCCATGGACCTGGACCGCCTCGTCGGCGACCTCGACCGCGGCCCGCTGCGTGTACAGCTTCGCCGCGGTCACCTCGCGGAGCGCGTCCTGCCCCGACGTCAGCAACCGCAGCGCCGAGTACGTCAGCGCCCGGCCGGCCTCGAGCTTCGTGGCCATCTCGGCGACCTTGTGGCGGATCGCCTGGAACTTCCCGATCGGGCGGCCGAACGCCTGCCGCTCGAGCGCGTAGTCGACCGTTCGCCGCAGGCACCAGTCCATCGCCCCGACGGCGCCGAGCGCCATCAGCAGCCGCTCCCACTGGAAGTTGGCCATGATCAGCTTGAAGCCCCCGTTCTCCTCCCCGAGCAGGTTCTCCTCGGGGACCTCGACGTCGGTGAACGCCAGCTCACCCGTGTCGGAGGAATGCCAGCCGAGCTTCTCGAGCTTCCGCGCGACCTCGTAGCCGGGCATGTCGCGCTCGAGGATCAGGAACGAGATCCCGCCGTGGCCGCCCTCGCTCGACGTCCGGACGGCACAGACGAGGAAGTCGGCGCGGACGCCGTTGGTGATGAAGGTCTTCGAGCCGTTGACGACCCAGCCGCCGTCGACGCGCTTGGCCGTCGTCCGGATCGAGGCGACGTCGGAGCCGGTGCCGGGCTCGGTGATCCCGAGGGCGGCGATCTTCTCGCCGGCGATCGCGGGCCGCAGGAAGCGCTCGTGCTGCTCGTCGGTCCCGAAGTTGAAGACCGGCGGCGTCGCGATACCGGTGTGGGCGCCGAGCCCGGCGCCGACGCCGCCGCACATGCCGGCGGCCGCGATCTCCTCGGCCCAGACCGCGTCGTGGAGGACATCGCCTCCCTGGCCACCGAGTCGCTCCGGGTACTTGAGACCGAGGAAGCCGAGCTCGGCGGCGCGGCCGAAGAGCTCGCGCGGGAACTCGCGCCGGCGCTCCCACTCGCCCTGCTCGGGGACGATCTCCGCGGCGACCCAGCGGCGGACGGTCGCCCGGAGCTCCTCGTGCTCGGCCTCGAACGGAGGGATGAGGGCCCGGTGGCCGCTGTCCTTGACGACGCTCACCCCACGCACGCTACCGATGGGAACGCCGTCCGCCACGGATCGTCCCGCACCGCGGGCCTACGCGGCGAGCAGGTCGCGGAGGTGCTCGAGGAGGGCGCCGGCGTCGAAGGGCTTGTCGATGAAGGCGACCCGCCCGGAGGTGGGTCCGAGGTCGTTCGGGGGCGCGTCGTCGCTGTAGCCGGACATGAACAGGACGGGCAGGCCGGGTCGCATCGCGACCGCGCGTCGCGCCAGGTCGTCGCCGCGCATCCCCGGCATCACGACGTCGGCGAGCAGCAGGTCGTAGTGCACGCTCGGGTCGTCGAGCGCCTCGAGCGCCTCGATTCCGCCCGGGCACGAGTTGACCCGGTAGCCGGCGGTCTGGAGGATCCGCTCGGCGACGCGGCGCACGGCCGCGTCGTCCTCGGCGATCAGGACCGACTCACCGCGTCCCGCCGGAGCGGCCTGCGACGGGCGCGCCGGCGGAGTCCGGCTGCTCTGGCTCGCCGGCAGATGGATCTCGATGCCGGTGCCGCGGCCCGGGGTCGACGAGAGGTCGATCGTGCCGCCGGCCTGGGTGACGATCGTGTAGACGGTCGCAAGGCCGAGACCCGTCCCCTGGCCCGACGCCTTGGTGGTGAACATCGGCTCGAAGGCCCGCGAGGCGACCTCGCTGTCCATGCCGATGCCGGTGTCGGTCACGAGCAGGCGGACGAAACGTCCCGGCTCCACGCCCGGGTTGGCGATCGTCTCGGCCGGGCCGAGCTCGGCGTTCCCGGTCTCGAAGGTCAGCGTGCCGCCGCCCGGCATCGCGTCGCGCGAGTTGACGGCGAGGTTGATGAGGATCTGCTCGATCCGGGCCGGGTCGTCGGCGAGCGGCCAGAGCTCGGGGTCGAGCCGGCGCTCGACGACGATGTGCTCGCCGATCGTCGAACGCAGGAAGCCGTCGAGTCCCGAGATCAGCTCGTTGAGGTCGAAGACGACGATCGCGCCGCTCTCGCGCCGCGCGAGGATCATCAGCTGGCGGACGAGGCCGACCCCGCGCTCGGCCGCGCGCCTGATCTCCTCGATGTCGGCGGCCGCCGGCGAGCCCGGCGGCACCGAGCCCTGGGCGAACCGGGCGTAGTTGATGATCACACCGAGGATGTTGTTGAAGTCGTGCGCGATCCCGCCGGCGAGCTGGCCGATCACCTGAAGCGGCGACTCGCCTTCACCGTTCTCCCCCGGGGCGTTGCCTCCGGGGGCGCTCACTCGAGCAGACCCCAGCGCATCGCCGTCGCGACCGCGGCAGCGCGGTCGGAGACCCCGAGCTTCTCGTAGAGGTTGTGGAGGTGGGTCTTGACGGTCGCCTCGGAGAGGTGGAGCTCCTCGCCGATCCGCGCGGCCGTCCGGCCCTCGGCCAGCAACCGCAGGACCTCGCCCTCGCGAGCGGTCAGAGCCGGTCGCTCCGACGTCTCACGGAGCTGGATCTCGGTGGCGATCCCGGCCGCGAACTGCGGCGCGATCACGGTCTCGCCCCGCCCGGCCGCGACGATCGACTCGCAGAGCTCGGTGTGGTCGGACGCCTTCGACACGTACCCGGCGGCGCCCTCGGCCAGCGCCTTGTAGGCGGCGCCGGAGTCCTCGTAGCCGGTCAGCAGCATCACCTTCGTCCGCAGGCCGTCGCGCTGGACGGCGCTGACGATCTTCAGCCCGTCCAGTCCCGGCATCCGGACGTCGACGACCGCCACGTCCGGCTCGAGCTCGTGAATCCGCTCTAGGGCCTGGCGCCCGTCGGCGGTCGAGCCGACGAGCTCGAGGTCGGGACGCTCCCCGATCGCGCGCTCGAGACCCTGCCGGTAGACGGGATGATCGTCCGCGATCAGGATCGTCAGCCGCCTGGCACTCACCGGCGGGATTCTCGCACGGCCGGGGGCGGCTTCCGCGCGGATCGCGGCGGTCAGCCGAACGGTTGGCGAGCGGTTCAACCACGAGATCACCCGGCCGGGTGATCAAGTCACCCGGCCCGGCTGCCGATATGGAGGCAGACACGGTTGCATTCCCTCGCCCACGCGAGGGGAACGGAACGGCTGAGGGCGTCGCGAGAGCGACGCCCTCTCTCGTTCCCCCGACCGCGCCGCTACTCGATCAGGCCGAAGCGCATCGCCCGGGCGACCGCGGCGGCGCGGTCGGAGACGTCGAGCTTCTCGTAGGCGTGATGGAGGTGGGTCTTGATCGTCGCGTCGCTGAGATGGAGCCGGCCGGCGACGTCCGCGACCGACCCACCCTCCGCGGTCAGGGCCAGGACCTCGCGCTCGCGCTCGGTCAGGGTCGGTCGGTCGCCGCGCTCGCGGAGGCGGATCTCCGCCGCGAGCCCGGACTGGAAGGACTCGTCGATGACCGTCTCGCCTCCGGCGACGGCGCGGATCGCCGCGCAGACGCGGTCGGCCTCGCTGCGCTTCGCCAGGTACCCGCCGACGCCGAGCGAGATCGCCTTGTAGAGGGGAGCGCTCTCGCGCCCCGCGGCCAGCAGCAGGACCCGGGTCGGAGCGTCGCGGCGCTGGACCGCCTCGAGGACGGCGAGGCCGCCGGGTTCGGGGAGGTCGATGTCGACGACCGCGACGTCAGGGCCCTCCGCCTCGATCGCCGCGATCGCGGCGGCCGGGTCGCGCGCCTCGCCGGCCACGTCGATGTCGGCCTCGGCCTCGAGCACGGCGACGAGCCCGATCCGGAACAGCGGGCTGCCGTCTGCGACCGAGACGAGGAGCTGCCCCCCGTCGCCTGGATCCCGTCTGTGCACGCGGCCGAGTCTGGCATTGGCCGGGCGCGCCGCCAAGCGATTGGACGGATGGTCGAGGCCGCGCTCGTCCGATCGGATGGAACGGCCGCCGTCCGGGTGGGCCGCGGCTACGCCGACGGTTCCGCCGATCGGACGATTGCGGAACGCTCCACGAGGCTCGATCTTGAGCAGCAGGGCCTATGAGTCCCACGAACCGGCGCGGCGTTCCAGCGGAATGCCGCGTTCTCAGGTCCGATCCATACCCATCCCCGTCTCGGCCCGCTCGGCAACAAGCGGGCCGAGATATTTTCGGGACGGCTGCCCGAATGCGATGGACAAAGCTCAAGTCCGGTATCGACGATGCCGATCCGCTATGGGTGACGTCCGTCCGGGATCCCAGCCTGCCCTGCCGCCCCGTCCGGGACGAGCGCGGCATCGCCCTGCCGGTGGTCCTGATGGTCGTGATCGTCGGCTTCGCGCTGGCGAGCATCGGCGCCCTGGCGGCGATCGGCAGCATCCGCAACGCCGGCCGCGACGCGAGCGACAAGAGCGCCTTCTCGGTGGCCGAGGCGGGCGCGCAGCAGGCGCTGTTCCGGCAGAACAACGTGCTGTCGACCCCGACCTACCCCTGCCTGGTCGAGAGCGCCACCGGGACCCTGGTGGCGAGCAGCCCGCAGGCCGACCATTGGTGTGCGACCCAGACGGGCCAGGTCGGCGAGGGCAGCTACCGCTATCGCGTCCTTCCCGATGCCGGCGGCGACGACCCGAGCCTGCGGACGATCGCGATCGTCGCCGAGGGGACGCTGAACGGCGAGACCCGGCGGATCGAGGTCGGCGCCGCCGCCTCGACCGGGCAGCCGGCGTTCGCCGGCGGCAGCGTCATCGGCCTCGACAGCCTGGACTTCGAAGGCAACTCGAACGTGCAGGGACCGATGCGCACGAACGGCAACGTCACCGTCAGTGGCTCGGCGACCTGCAACGGCGACGCCACCGTCGGCGGCGGGATCGTCCCGGCCCCGGACGTCTGCAACGGCGAGGTCCAGCAGGGCTCGACGACGCTCGGTCCGGTCGACCTCGGCAATGTCTGGAACACGAACGACAACGCGCGATTGAGCAATGGACAAGATGTAATTCAGGCTAAGGATCCGAGCGCTGTCTGGAGCTCGACCAGCCGGACGCTCACCATCTCGAACAAGGAAGCGGTCACCCTCGGCGGCTCCAACTACGCGATCTGCAAGCTGAGGATGACCGGCGGCACGCTGATCGCCGCCCAGGGAACGCGGGTGCGGATCTACTTCGGCGGGCCCGAACTGTGCAATGGCGAGACCGCGCCGATCGAGATGACCGGCGGGCGGATCGCGACGACCAGCGGCAACCCCGACGACATGGCGCTGCTCGTCGTCGGCTCGGCGACGATCGCGACGACGGTCAAGTTGCAGGGCAACGGCGCCGTCAACCAGCTGCTCCTCTATGCCCCCCGCTCGAACGCGACGCTGAACGGCACCGCCGACTTCAGCGGTGCCTTCGCCGGCAAGACGCTGACGTTCAACGGCACCGGCAACATCGGCGGCGTCAGCTCCTCACTCACGTTCACGACCCCGGTCGAGTTCCTCTTCAAGCAGACGCGCTTCGTCGAGTGCGTCG
>DATAFA010000134.1:0-2437 GCA_036257785.1 Solirubrobacterales bacterium
CGCTTGCCGGTCCACTCGGCCGCCTCGGAGACGGCAATCCGGGCGCTGAGCTGGTTGAACTTGCGCCGCGCACCGAGACCGATCGCGATCTGTTGGGGCAGGAGCTTCGGCGCGTAGGCGTGGAAGGTCCCGACGACGGGCGCGCCCGCGAACCCGCATGCGTCCCAGCCGAGCGTCGGCGCCGGTGGCTCTTGGACGTGGACGACCTCGAAGGCTCCGTCGCGCAGCTCCCGCCGCAGCTTCGCGATCGCATCGGGGAACGCCGACAGGTTCGAGACGGCGCCGTTGGCCCCGAAGCCGACCGTGCGACCGAGCGTCGTCAGGTAGTCCGGCATCGGCCGGACCCGCGGAGAGGCTCCGCGGTGGAGCGTACGGCTGAGGCGATCCGGCGGGTCCCAGGGCGAGAGAACCCTTACGTCGTTGCCCCTCCCGATCAGATGCTCGGCGAGCGCTTGGGTATGCCGGTTGACGCCCCCCTCATACGTCCACGAGTAAGGCGTGACGAGGGCGATGCGCATGTGTCGGTTGAGGTTAGCTGGTGTCCCGGCCACCTGCCGGGACCCGGCTCCCCCAGGCGAGCCCGCAGTATGCGGCGACATAGCCGGTGCCGACCATCAGAAGCAGCGCCGCCGAGTCGTTGGCGAGGGTCCCGACGATGGTCGCGGTGACGGCACCCGCGGTCCCGGCGAGGGCCGCGGGGCGATCCGCGAACCACGAGATCACCTGCCTGCGGAACACGATCGCGGCCGCGATCCCGATCAGGGCGGCGATGAAGAAGGGCGATCCGAGGTACCGCGGAAAGCTCCTCGCGGCCAGCGTTATCCGCCGGTCGAAGACGTCGCCGAGCTCGCCGAGGCCGCCCGCCGAGAGCACCGACCTGGTCAGGTGAGAGTCACCGGGGATCACCAGGTCGAAGAGGACGAGGGCGACGAGGGCGACGATCGGTGCGGCGATCACGAGCGCCGCCTTGCGAAAGCCGAGCCGCAGCGCCACCACGACAGTCGCAGCGGCGCCGGCCGGGAACGTGATCGCGGCGCCGACGTCGGCACCGAAGCGGCCCGGCGCGAAGACGAGGACCGCCACGACGGTGACGACGGCCACGGCGATCGCGACCGCCCGCCGCGGGTCGCGCGGCGCCACGGCCGTCACCGTCGACCCGACCGCGAGCAGGAGCATCGCGCCGAGCGCCGCCTCGAGCTCGTTGCCGATCCCGAAGAAGCGGACCCCGAGGCCGGGGTTCGGGCCGAGCAGCGAGACCGCCGTCAGCGGCGAGCCGAGGACGACGTCGGCGGCGGTCGCCAGGATCGACACCGTGGCGGCGAGCGCGAACGCGCCGTGGGGGGCGCGGCGCCCGAGCGGCCCGCGGAGCGCGACGATCGCGAGCAGGGCGAGCAGGGGGGCGCCGGCGCCGACCATGATCCGCTCGCCCAGCTCGCTCGGGCTCAGCGCGGCCGCAAGCAGGAGGATCGCCGGGACGATCGCCATCGCCGTCGCCAGGATCGCGAGCAGCGTCCCCGCCAGCCGCCGGCGCCAGAGCGTCAGGACCAGCCCGGCCGCGACCCAGATCAGCAGGTTCACCGCCAGCACCTCCCAGCGCCGGCTCGAGACTTCCCCGAGGCGGCTCTCGAGATCGGCGATCGCGGCGACGTCGGCGCCCCCCGACGTCGGGACGATCGCCCGGCCGTCGACCCCGTCGGGGATCGCGAGGCCGTAGCGCTCGAGGATCGTCGGCAGCAGATCGGTGGCGAGCACGTAACCGTCCATTCGCGTCGAGTCCGAGGTGATCGCCTTGCCCTCGAACCCCTCCCCCGCCACCCCCACCGCGAGCAGATCGCGCTCCGGCGGCGGCCGCTCGATCGCGATCAGCAGGTCGCCGGAGCCCGGGCGCAGCCGGTCGGCCAACGCCGGCAGCTCGCCGGTCTCGGCGCTCAGCACGTTCACCCCCGGGCAGACCCCGGGGTCGCAGGAGGCGGTCCGGTCGATCCGCCCGTCGCGATCGGCGGCGATCAGCGCCGGCGAGCCTGCCAGCGGCCGCGCCGCGATCTCGACCCCGGCATCCTCCAGGGTCGCGCCGAGCAGGCCCGGCTCGAGGTCGGCCGGCGCCTCCTCGGCCCGGGCGACGACCCTCGCCCAGAGGTCGGCCGGGACGCGACCCCCGGTCACGTACAGGGGTGGGATCGGTTCGGGGTAGAGCGAGGTGAAGAGCCGGTTCCCCTGGCCGATGTCGAGGTAGGTCTGCGCAGCCGGGACCCGGCCGAGCCCGGCGCTCATCACACCCGGCGCCATCTCCGGGACCGCAGCGGCGATCTCTCCGACCTCGGTGCCCGGAGGCAGCATCGCGACGGTGATCCTCGGCTCATCCGCGGCCGCGAATGCGGGCGCGGGCAGGAGCCCGACGAAGGCGAGCGCTAGCATCGCGACCATGGCCGAGCGGACG
>DATAFA010000136.1:0-10228 GCA_036257785.1 Solirubrobacterales bacterium
GGCGGTCTCGCAGGCGCAGGAGGCGGGCCTGGCGCGGCGAACCGGTGGCCGTGGTCGAAGGCGAACGCGTACTTGGTCGATTCACGGTCGGCGAGAAGATCGGTGGCGGCGGTCACGGAACCGTCCACCGTGCCTGGGACGAGCGCCTCTGCCGCTGGGTCGCGGTCAAGTCCGTCGAAGGGCAGAACGCCGAGCGGGTGATGCGCGAGGCTCACGCCGCCGCCCGCCTCAACCACCCCGGCATCGTCACCCTCTACGAGCTCGGCAGCCACCAGGGCTGCACGTACCTGGTCAGCGAGCTCGTCGAGGGCCCGAACCTGCGCGAGATGGCCGCCGCCGGCGGGCTCAGCGACCGTGACCTCGCCGACATCGGCGCCGAGCTCTGCACCGCGCTCGACCACGCCCACGAGTCCGGCGTCGTCCACCGCGACATCAAGCCCGACAACGTCCTCGTCCGCCCGGTTCGCTCGCGGAGCGTCAAGGGCCGCCCTGCCCAGCGGGCACTGCTCGCCGACTTCGGGATCGCCTGGCTCGACGACGCGCCGACCCTGACCGCCACCGGGCAGGTCGTCGGCACGCTCGCCTACATGTCGCCCGAGCAGGCCGCCGGTGTCGGTGCCGGTCCCGCCTCCGACGTCTACTCGCTGGGCCTCACCCTCTACGAGCTCTGGGCCGGATTCAACCCGCTGGCGCGGCTCAGCCCCGCCGCGACCGCCCGGGCGATCGGCGAGCCGGTCGAGAGCCTCGGCGAGGCGCGCCCGGAGCTGCCGCCGGCCCTCTGCGCCGCGATCGACGCCTGCCTCGAGCCCGACCCCGGCGACCGCCCCGATCTCGCCGACCTCCGCGAGGCGCTGATCGAGATGCGCGGCGCCCTGCACCCCGATCGCGCCGTGCCACTCCCGGCCGAGGCGCTCGGCGTCGCGACCCTGCCGCCCGGAGTCCCGGCCCGGCCGCTGGCGATCCTGCTCGCGGTCGGCGCCGTCGCCCTGCTCGGATCGCTCGCCGGCCTCCCGGGGCTGGCGATCGTCGCCGCGGCGCTGCTGGCGCCCGCCGCGCTCGTCCTCGACCGCATCCGCGACTGGCTGCTGCCGGCGCTCGCGCCCGCCCTCGGCCTGATCGGCGCCGCCCCCGCCTTCCTCGCCGTCGCCGCCCGCCGCGAGCGGACCGCCGAGCGGGCCGCGATGGCCGGTCTCGCATGGGCCTGGACGGGGATCGCCGGCGGCCTGCTCGGCCGCGCGCTCGGCGTCCCGGTCGGAGCCGGTGACGCCGGCGGGTGGGCGGGCTCCGGCCCGACGGCGATCGACCAGGTGATCTCGCCGCTGCTGACCCCGACGGCGATCGCGATCGGGCTGACCTGGATCGGCGGCGCGATCCTGCTCGGGCTGCTCCTCGACGTCGCGTCGGCCGCCGGCGCCGCCGTCGGGGGCCTGATCTGGGCGGGCGCGATCGCCGCGCTGCTGGGCGCCGCCGGCGACGGAGCTGCGCCGACGCTGCTGCTCGCCCCGGCTCTGATCGGCGGCGTCGCCTGGGCGATCTGGGACCGCGCCGGCCGGCCCGACCTGCGGCCGCGGCCCGCGGCCGCAGCGCCGGAAAGACGGCGGCGCGACCCAGCCTTCGCGAGACCGGTACCCGGAACCGCGCCGCATCCCGAGGGGAGGATCGTGCGGAGGCCGCGCAATCCGGCCGCTTTGCCGCCCCCCGACGAGCGGATCCGCGCGACTCGGACGGCGACCAAGCACGTGCAGGCAGCCCTCCACGGCGCCGGTTCGCACGCCGGGTTGCCGTAGCATTGAGCGCCCGATTCGGGTCCCGGAGGGTGCGGCCGGGGCCGGCGAGCGGACTTCAGCATGAGCGTTCTACGCAATCTCGAAGCGAGGATCGAAGGCCTGGTCGAAGGCGTCTTCAGCCGTGCCTTCAGCTCCCAGGTCCAGCCTGTGGAGATCGCCCGCAAGCTCGCGAAGGAGATGGATTCGCACAAGACCGCCTCGGTCACGCAGACCTACGCGCCGAACAGCTACACCGTCTGGCTCTCACCCGACGATCACGAGCGGCTCGAGGGCTACACGCGCTCGCTTTCGCAGGAGCTCTCGGCGTACCTGCTCGAGCACGCCCGCCGTCAGGATTACGCGCTGCTGACGAGGCCGGAGGTGAAGATCGAGGTCGACGAGCGGCTCCGGCTCGGCGAGTTCGGGATCCAGCCGCGGCTCGTCAAGCCGCCGGTCCGCAAGGGCGACACCGGCGAGCAGGGTCAGCACGGCCACACGATGGTCTACTCGGCGCCGGCCAAGCAGAAGGAGCCTCGCGGCGCCCGGCGCCCGGCCGCGCCGCTGACCCAGACGCGGGCGATCGTCTCCTTCCACGACCGCCGCTACGTGCTCGACGGCCCGACCGCGACGCTCGGCCGCTCCCGCGAGTGCGACTGCGTCGTCGACGACCAGAACGTCTCACGCCGCCACGCCGAGCTGCGCCGCAACAGCTCCGGGGACTGGCAGATCGTCGATCTCGGCTCGACCAACGGCGTCAAGGTCAACGGCCGCCGGATCGACACCTCGCGTCTCGCTCCCGGCGACGAGGTGTCGCTCGGCACCGTCACGTTCATCTTCGACATCGAGCAGTGAGCTTGGCCGGCCCGCTCGGATCCGGAACCTACCTGGGAAACTGCGCGAGATGGACGCTGATCCAGCGGCGGTAGCCCTCAAGTTCGCCTTCCTCGGCGTCCTCTATCTGTTCCTGCTCGTGATCGCGCGCAGTGCCCTCAAGGACCTGCGCGGAAGCCGCGCGATCGCCGGCGGGGAGGAGGGGACCGGGATGCATGCGATCGCCGGTGGCCGGGTCGCCGCAACCGACGCGACGCTCGTCGCCGTCCAGGGCGGTGGCCTGACCCCGGGCGAGCGCATCGACCTGTTCGGCGGCGTCACGATCGGCCGCTCCGAGGAGGCGGACGTGCGGATCACCGACCGCTTCGCGTCGGGCATCCACTGCCGCGTCCACACCCGCGGCAACGTCTACCTGGTCGAGGACATGGACTCGACCAACGGCACGTACCTGAACGGCGGCGAGCTGCGCGGCGAGGCGCCGCTGTCGGACATGGACGAGATCCAGATCGGCGACACGGTCCTGCGTTTCGAGCTCACCCTCGAGGGGGACGTTGCCTGATGCTCCAGATCGCCGAGGCGGTGCAGCTGACCGACACCGGTCGCCAGCGCGAGGCAAACGAGGACTCGTACTTTTCGCGGGCGCCGCTGTTCGCGGTCGCCGACGGGATGGGTGGCGCGCAGGCCGGTGAGGTCGCGTCGCGGATGGCGGTCGAGGCATTCGAGCGCGCCGACGAGGCCGACGCCGCCCCCGAGGAGCTGCTGCGGAGGACCGCCCAGGAGGCCAACCGCGAGATCTTCGACCTCGCCCAGGGCGACTCCTCGCGCTCTGGGATGGGGACGACGCTGACCGCCGCGTTGCTGCACGGCGACGAGATCAGCTTCGGCCACGTCGGCGACAGCCGCGCCTACGTCTTCCGCGAGGGCAAGCTCAAGCAGATCACCAACGACCATTCGCTGGTCGAGGAGCTGCGGCGCCAGGGCAAGCTGACGCGCGATCAGGCCGCCGAGCACCCGCAGCGGTCGGTGATCACCCGCGCGCTCGGGCCCGAGCCGCAGGTCGACGTCGACACGATGACGTTCAGCGCCCGCGCCGGCGATGTCTTCCTGCTCTGCTCCGACGGGCTGACGACGATGCTCGACGACGAGGACGTCGCCGCGACCCTCGCCCGCGAGGACGACCTGCAGACGGCAGCCCGGCGGCTGATCCGCGCCGCCAACGACCGCGGTGGCCGCGACAACATCACCGTCGTCCTCTTCCGGCTCGAGTCGGCCGACGTCAGCGCCGGCGACGAGGGTGAGACCCTCGTCGGGCCGAGCGCCGCGGCGGCGGGCCTGAGCGCCGAGGCCGTCCGCGCCGGGGCCGCCGCGACGGGCGGAGCGGCAGCCGCGACACCGGAGACCTCGGCGCCGGCCGCCGCACCGCCGCGTCGCCGTCCGCGCCGGCCCGGGGCGGTGTCGCCGGCGCCGAAGCGGAAGTGGCCGCGGCGGTTGCTCAGCGTCCTCGTCACGCTCCTCGTCGTCGCCGCGGTCGCCTTCGCTGCCGTCCTCGGCGCCCGCCAGGTCTGGTTCGTCGGCACGAACGACGCCGACCAGCTCGCCCTCTACCGCGGCCTCCCCTACGACCTGCCCTTCGGGATCGAGCTGTACTCCGAGCAGGCCACCAGCGACGTCTCGCTGCAGGCGCTGCCGGAGACGCGGCGTGAGGTTGCGATCAACCACGAGCTGCGCTCGCAGGACGACGCCCGCTCGCTGCTCGAGGACCTCGAGAGCGCGGCGGTCACGACCACGAGGCCCAATGGCGGCAATGGCGGCAATGGCGGCAAGCAGGGGGGCGCCGGGGGAGGGAACGGCGGTCGGGCCGGGGGAGGCGGCGCAGGGTCAGGCGGAGGCGGCACGCCCGGAGGGGGCGGCGGCCCGTCGGGCGGGGGCAACGGTTGAGCGCTCGCAACCGCGAGCTGCTCGGGCTGATTCCCGTCGCCGGCCTGCTCATCGCCGGGTTCGCGGCGGTGTTCAGCGTCCGCAGCGCCCAGCTCGACAACACGAGCCTGATCTTCGGCGCCTACTTCTTCGCGATCTGCCTCGCCGCCCACCTGTTCCTGCGGGTCCGGCTGCCGAACGCCGACCCTTACCTGTTCCCGCTGGTCGCCCTGCTGGCGGCGATCGGGCTGGTGATGCTCTACCGGATCGACGCGAGCCTGGCCCGCGACCAGGCCAACTGGTTCGTCGTCGGCCTCGTCCTCTTCGTGCTGACGATCACCTTCCTCAGGGACTACCACGTGCTCGAGCGCTACCGGTACCTGATCGTCATCGCCGGCCTGGTGCTGCTGCTGTTGCCGCGGCTGCCGGTGATCGGAGCTCAGGTCAACGGCGCCTACCTCGGGGTCAAGATCGGTCCGCTGGCGTTCCAGCCGGCCGAGTTCGGCAAGCTCGCGATCGTCGTCTTCCTGGCCAGCTACCTGCGCGAGCACCGCGAGGTCCTGGTCGTGGGCGCCCGGCGGGTCGCCGGGATCACGCTGCCGCCGATCAAGCACCTCGGGCCGATGCTCGTCGTCTGGGGGGCGGCGATGGTGATGCTCGTCTTCATCCGCGACCTCGGCAGCTCGCTGATGTTCTTCGGCGCCTTCCTGGCGCTGATCTACACGGCGACGAACCGGATCTCGTTCGTGATCATCGGCCTCGCGATGTTCCTCGTCGGCGCCTGGTTCTTCGCGACCACCGTCGGCCATGTCGGCGACCGGATCGACACCTGGCTCGATCCCTACGCGGACGCCAGCGGCAACGGCTACCAGGTGCTGCAGTCGATGTTCGCCCAGGCCGACGGCGGCCTTTTCGGGAAGGGGATCGGCGAGTCGCTGCTGTGGGCGCCGGGGGCGAAGGAGACCGTCGAGAACACGCTGATCCCGCAGGTGCAGACCGACTTCATCTACGCGCTGATCGTCAACGAGCTCGGCCTGTTCGGGGGCTGCGGCGTGATCACGATCTACGCGCTGATCGCCGCCCGCGGGTTCAAGATCGCATCGCTGGCCCGTGACGGCTTCTCGAAGCTGCTCGCCGCCGGCCTGACGGCGGTGTTCGCCCTGCAGGCGTTCGTGATCATAGGCGGGGTGATCCGGGTGATCCCGCTGACCGGCGTCACCCTGCCGTTGATCAGCTACGGCGGCAGCTCGGTGATCGCCAACATGGTCCTCGTCGCCCTTCTGCTGCTGATCTCCGACCGGGCCCGGCGGCCCGAACCGGGAGCGGCGCCGTGAACGTCCCGATCCGCCGCCTGCTCGCGGTCGTCCTGCTGCTGTTCGCCCTGCTCGTCGGCTTCACGAGCCAGTGGTCGGTCTTCGACGCCGAAGACCTCGAGGCGAAGACGGAGAACAAGCGGCCGCTGTTCGAGGCGCAGCAGATCAAGCGCGGCAAGATCACCACCGCCGACGGCGAGGTGATCGCGAACTCGACCAAGACCGGCGACAACGAGTCCTACCAGTACGTCCGCAGGTACCCGCAGGGGTCGCTGTTCGGCAATCCGATCGGCTACAGCTTCATCACCCAGGGAACGAGCGGGTTCGAGCGGGCCGAGAACGCGACGCTGACGGGCGAGGAGAACGAGTTCGTCTCGATCATCGACCAGATCCGCGGCCAGCAGCGCGAGGGCTCGGACATCGTCACGACCCTCGACGCGTCGGCCCAGCAGCTCGCGACCGACCAGCTCGAAGCGACCGGCCGGCCCGGCGCCGTCGTCGCGATCGAGCCGTCGACCGGCGCGATCCGGGTGATGGCGAGCACGCCCGGCTACGACCCGAACACCGTCCCGAGCGACCAGGACCAGCTCAACAAAGCCGACCCGTCCGTGCTCACGAACCGGGCGATCCAATCGCTCTACCCGCCGGGCTCGACCTTCAAGGTCGTGACGGCGGCGGCGGCGCTCGACTCCGGGGCGGCGACTCCCGATACGACCTACGACGGCTCCTCGCCGCAGGAGTTCAGCGGCGTCGACCTCTCGAACGCGGGCGGCGAGCAGTTCGGCGTCATCGACATGCGCGAGGCGCTCACGCATTCGGTCAACACCTACTTCGCGCAGCTCGGCGAGGACGTCGGCGCCGAGACGCTGCTCGAGTACATGGATCGCTTCGGCTTCGGCTCCGACCCCGAGGTCCAGCTGCCCGACGACCAGAAGGCGGCGAGCGGGATCTTCGTCGTCGGCGGCAAAGCCGGCTTCAAGCAGGTCGACGAGGGCTTCGACCTCGCCCGCGTCGCGATCGGCCAGGGCGGCGAGGAGGGTGAGGTGCGGGCGTCGGTGACGCAGATGGCCGAGGTCGCCGCGACGATCGCCAACGGCGGCACGCTGATGAAGCCGACGCTCGTCCAGCAGGTCGTCGACCCCGACGGCCGCGTGAGCGACGAGCTCGACCCCGAGGTGCAGAGCGACGTCGTCAGCGAGGAGACGGCGTCGGAGCTCGCCGACATGATGACCAGCGTGGTCGACGAGGGAACAGCCGCCGATCTCGCCGGTGATCTCGGCGGGACGACGTTCGCCGGCAAGACCGGCACGGCCGAGATCAACATCGAGCAGGACATCGCCCAGCCCTGGTTCATCGCCTTCGCCCCGGTCGAGGACCCGCAGGTCGCAATCGCCGTCACCACCGATCCCTGTGCCGGCTGCTTCGGCGGCCAGGTCGCCGGCCCGATCGCGACGTCCGTCATGAACGACCTCCTGAGCGGATGAAGCTCGCGCCCGGCATCAGCGTCGACGGCCGCTACCGGCTCGAGAACCGGATCGGCTCCGGTGGGATGGCCGACGTCTGGCGGGCCCGCGACACCGAGCTCGACCGCGACGTCGCCCTGAAGCTGCTGCACGAGAACTTCGCCCGCGACACCGAGTTCGTCGAGCGGTTCCGCCGCGAGGCGTCCTCGGCAGCCGGCCTGCAGCACCAGAACGTGGTCAGCGTCTTCGACCGCGGCTCCTACGAGGACAGCTACTACATCGCGATGGAGCTGGTCGAGGGCTCGTCGCTGCGCGAGCTGATCGACGGCGGCCTCGAGATCGAGGAGGCGGTCGAGGTGACGCGGCAGATGCTCGCCGCCGCCGCGTTCGCCCACGAGCACGGGATCGTCCACCGCGACCTGAAGCCGATGAACGTCCTGATCGACCGCGACGGCCGGGTCCGCGTCACCGACTTCGGGATCGCCCGTGCCGGTGGCTCGGAGATCACCCGGACCGGGTCGGTCATGGGCACCGCGCAGTACCTGAGCCCCGAGCAGGCGCAGGGGATGGACGTCTCTCCCGCCACCGACGTCTACGCGATCGGCGTGATCCTCTTCGAGATGCTCTGCGGGCGCGTCCCCTTCGACGGTGACAACGCCGTCGCGATCGCGATGAAGCAGGTCGGGGAGGAGCCGCCGGTCCCGAGCTCGATCAACCCGAAGGTCAGCCCGGCGCTCGACGCGATCGTCCTGCGGGCGCTCGCCAAGGACCCCGCCCGGCGGTTCGCGTCCGCCGCCGAGATGGCCGCCGCGCTCGACGAGGCGGAGGCGCGGCCGGAGACGCCGGTCGAGCTCGGCGCGATCGCCGGTCGCGAGGACCGCTCGCGGCGCTGGTGGCTGATCGCTGCGCTGATCGTGCTGCTGGTCGCGGGCGGGGCGCTCGCGTACTTCCTGACCCGGCCCGACATGGTCACGGTCCCCGACGTGACCGGCGAGCAGGAGACGGCGGCGACGATCGAGCTGCAGTCGGCCGAGCTCGAGGTGACGACCGACCGGATCGAGAGCGACATTCCCGAGGGCGAGGTGATCGAACAGGACCCGACCGGGGGTGAGGAGGTCGAAAAGGGCTCGACCGTGACGATCACCGTCAGCCTCGGTCCCGGGACGGTCTCCGTGCCTAAGGTCGCCGGGTTGTCGGTGCCGGATGCGAAGGCGCTGCTGCGCAAGAAGGGCTTCGAGACCGAGGTCGAGCAGCGGAGCTCGGGCAGCGTCCCGGACGGGAAGGTGATCGGCTCGAATCCGTCCCAGGGCTCGAGTATCGCCCCAGGATCGACCGTGAAGCTGATCGTCTCGACCGGCGTCAAGACCGTCGTCGTGCCGAACGTGCTCGGGCTCGATCGCGTCACCGCGACCGCCCAGTTGCGCAAGGCCGGGTTCGTCGTCAACGCCAACCCGCGCGACTCCGACGAGCCCGAGGACCAGGTGCTCGAGCAGGACCCCGCCGCCGGCGAAGAAGCCGAGGTCGGCGCCGAGGTGACGATCACCTACTCGAGCGGGGTCGGCACGATCACGCTCGACGACTACGTCGGCCAGAAGCTCACCTACGCGCAGCGCAAGCTCGCCGCCGCCGGGCTCTCGGTCTCGGTCGACCAGCGTGAGACGACCGACTCCTCCGATGACGGGATCGTGCTCGAGCAGGCGCCGACAGCGGGCACGAACCTGAGCCCGGGAGATCGCGTCAGGCTGGTTGTCGGCGAGTTCACCGAGCCGCCGCCGACCGACGAGACGACGACCGGCGGCACGACGTCGACGGGAGGATCGACGCCGTGAGGGTCGCGGTGATCCGCGGCGGCCGCTCGAGCGAGCATCCGGTCTCGCTGCGCTCCGGCGCCGCCGTCGCCGAGGGTCTCCGCGCGGCCGGGCACGAGACCGTCGACGTCGTCATCGAGCCGGACGGCCGCTGGGTCCACGAGGGCGCCGAGGTCGACCTGCGCGCCGCCGCGGGGCTGCTCGGCTGCGACGTCGCCTTCCCGGTCCTGCACGGGCCGTTCGGCGAGGACGGGACCGTGCAGGGGCTGCTCGAATGCCTTGACCTGCCCTACGTCGGCCCCGGTGTGCTGGCCGCGGCGGTGACGATCGACAAGCTGATCTTCAAGCGGTTGATCCGCGAGCGCGGGATCGCCCAGGTCGAGTTCTGCCAGGCCGGCGGGGACGGGTGGCGCGAGGCGGTCGAGGCGCTCGGGATGCCGGTCTGGGTCAAGCCCTCGCGGCTCGGCTCGAGCGTCGGGATCCTCAAGGTGGCCGAGCCGGGCGGTCTCGACGCCGCCGTCGCGACCGCGCTCGAGCACGATCCACGGGTGATCGTCGAGGCGCACTGCGACGGCCTCGAGGTCGAGTGCTCGGTGATCGGCAACGACGAGCCGGAGACCTCGCTGCCCGGGCAGCTCGTCATCAAGGCCGACTGGTACCACTACGCCGCCAAGTACGAGCCCGGCGGGATGGAGCTCGTCGTCCCGGCGCCGATCGGCGACGAGGCGGTCGCGCGCGTCCGGGCGCTCGCCGCCGACGTCTACAGCTCCTGCGGCTGCACCGGCCTGGCGCGCTGCGACTTCTTCGTGATGGACGACGGCGAGGTGCTCGTGAACGAGCTCAACACGATCCCGGGGTTCACGGAGACGAGCGTCTTCTCGAAGCTGTTCGAGGCGACCGGCATCCCATACCCGGACCTCTGCGACCGCCTCGTGGGCCTGGCCCTCGAGCGGCACGAGTCCGAGCGCTCGTACCGGTTCTAGCTGCCAACGGCCGGGCCGGCGGCGGTTTGCTCGAGGCCGACGTCGTCTTCCCGGTCCTGCACGGGCCGTTCGGCGAGGACGGAACCGTTCAGGGAGTGCTCGAGATCCTCGACGTCCCGTACGTCGGCTCGGGCGTGGCGGCAAGCG
>DATAFA010000141.1:0-7186 GCA_036257785.1 Solirubrobacterales bacterium
CGCTTGCCCCGGGCGAGCTGGAGCGACACCGTGATCAGGCCGATGCCGAGGACGGCGGAGACGATGAAGAGGTAGGAGCGGTCGGTCCGCGAGAGCAGGTCGCCGAGCCCGAGTGAGACGTGGACCCACGGCAGCGTCGGCAACAGCGATGCGAGCCCGAGCAAGGCCGTCAGCCAGGCGAGGACGCGGGTCGCCCGCGAGCGCCCGCGCGGCTTGCTCCAGCGAGTCGGTGTCTGGATCGGCGGGGCGGGCGGCGCCGGGGCGGCCTCGCCGACGTCGAGCTCGAGCGCCTTCGTCTTCGCTCCGGCGTCGCGACCCTCCTCCGGGCGCAGGGTGGGGAAGAGGATGACGTCGCGGATCGTGTCGACGCCGGCGACGAGCATCACCAGCCGGTCCATGCCGATCCCGAGCCCGCCGGTCGGCGGCAATCCGTACTCGAGGGCCTCGACGTAGTCCTCGTCGACCGGCTCCGCCTCCTCGTCACCACCGGCCTGCAGCTTCGCCTCCGACTGGAACCGCTGCGCCTGGTCGACCGGATCGTTGAGCTCCGAGTAGGCGTTGGCGAGCTCGCGGGCTGCGACGACGAGCTCGAAGCGCTCGGTCAGCAGCGGGTCGTCGCGGTGGGCGCGGGCCAGCGGCGAGACCTCGCGCGGATGATCCATCACGAACGTCGGCTCGATCAGCTTCGCCTCGCACGTCTCGTCGTAGACCTCGGCCATGATCTTCCCGGCGCCCCAGACGTCGAGCCACTCGACGCCGAAGCGGTCGGCGATCTCACGGGCCTCGGCGATCGGCATCGACGGGTGCATCTTCACCCCGGCGTGCTCCTCGATCAACGCCGCCATCGACGCCCGCCGATAGGGCGGTTTCATGTCGAGCTCACGGCCGTCGACGTCGATCGTCGTGTTGCCGTTGGCGGCGACGCAGGACGCCTCGATGATCGCCTCGGTCAGGTCCATCATGTCGTGGTAGTCGCCGAACGCCTGGTAGGCCTCGAGCATCGTGAACTCGGGGTTGTGGCGGGTGTCGAGGCCCTCGTTGCGGAACACCCGGCTGACCTCGAAGACCCGGTTCATCCCGCCGACGATCAGCCGCTTCAGCGGTAGCTCGAGGGCGATCCGCAGGAACATGTCGATGTCGAGTGCGTTGTGGTGGGTGATGAACGGCCGCGCCGCGGCGCCTCCCGCCTGGCTCAGCAGGACCGGCGTCTCGACCTCGCGGAAGCCGCGTTCGAGCAGCACCTCGCGGGTGGCGGCGATCACGGTCGAGCGCTTCGCGAAGATCTCGCGCGAGTCGTCGTCGACGATCAGGTCGAGGTAGCGGCGCCGGTAGCGCGCCTCGGGGTCGGTGAGCCCGTGGCGCATGTCGGGCAACGGCCGCAGCGCCTTCGACAGGAGCTTGAAGCTCTCCACCCTGATCGAGAGCTCGCCCCGCCGGCTCGTGACGACGATGCCCTCGGTGCCGATCCAGTCGCCGAGATCGAGGGCGTTGAGGTCGTGCAGCGCGTCCTCGCCGAGCTCGTCGCGGGTCGCGATCAACTGGATCTTCGCGGTCTCGTCGCGGAGGTCGATGAAGTCGAGGCCCCCGTGCCGGCGCAGGGCGATGACACGGCCGGCGACGCTGACGCGCTCGCCCGAGTCGGCGCCGGGTCCGAGGCCGGCGAAACGCTCCTGGATCTCGGCGGCGCTGTGGTCGCGGTCGTAGCGGACCGGGTAGGGATCGATCCCCCGCTCGCGCATCGCGTCGAGCTTGGCGAGCCGGTGGGAGCGTTCCTCCTGGATGAAGCGTGAGCCCTCGCCGTCGCCGGCTCCGGCCTCCTGCTTCTCCTCCTCGGCACCCACTGCTCGCCTCCCGTCGTTTGCGGGCCGCACTCTGACAGGATTCGGAGATGGCCGCCGGCAATATCGACGCTGTCGTCGCGCAGGCCAAGATCGACCGCAAGCGGCTCGATTCAGCGGCAATCGGGCCGTTCAGCCTTACCGCCATCGGGATCGCCAGCGTCGTCGGCGCCGGGATCTTCGTGACGATCGGCGAGGCGTCGGCGCAGTACGCCGGCCCGGCGGTGATCTTCTCGTTCATCCTCGCCGGGATCGCCGCCGGAGTCACCGCGCTCTGTTACGCCGAGCTCGCCGCGATGGTCCCGGCCGCGGGGTCGACCTACTCCTATGCCTACGCCGTCTTCGGCTCGTTCCTCGCCTGGTTCATCGGCTGGGACCTGCTGCTCGAGTACCTGTTCGCGGCGTCGACCGTGGCGGTCGGCTGGTCGGGCTACTTCGTCAGCTTCCTCGGCAGCATCGGCGTGTCGGTGCCGCACGACCTCGTCAATCCGCCGTTCGGCGACGACACCGGCATCCTCAACCTGCCGGCGCTGGCGATCGTCTTCGCGACCTGCACGCTGCTCTACCTCGGCACCCGCGAGTCGACCCGCGCGAACAACGCGATGGTGGCGCTGAAGCTCGGCGTCCTGCTGCTGTTCGTCGGCGTCGGCGTCTTCTACGTAACCAGCGCGAACTGGGAGCCGTTCGTGCCGAGGAACCAGGGCGGCTTCGGCGACTTCGGGGTGACGGGGATCCTCCGTGCGGCCGGGGTCGTCTTCTTCGCCTACGTCGGCTTCGACGCGGTGTCGACGGCGGCGGCCGAAGCCAGGCGCCCGCAGCGAACGATCCCGATCGGCCTGCTCGCCACCGTGCTGATCTCGACCGTCCTCTACGTCGTGATCGGGATCGTGATGACCGGGATGGTCCCCTTCAAGTCGCTCAACGTCGCCGATCCGCTGGCGCTCGCGGTGCGCGAGGGGGGCGGGTCACTCGACTGGCTCGAGTCGATGATCTCGGCGGCGGCCGTGATCGGTCTCGCCGCGACCGTGCTCGTCACCTTCTACGGGCAGACCCGGATCTTCATGCGGATGTCCTCCGACGGGATGCTTCCCGACCGGCTCGGACAGGTCAGCAAGCGGTTCGAGACCCCGACGGCCGCGACCGTCGTCTGCGCGATCGCCGGGGCCGCCGTCGCCGCGTTGTTGCCGATCGACATCCTCGGTGACCTCGTCTCGATCGGGACCCTGCTCTCGTTCACGATCGTCTGCGCCGGGGTCCTCGTCCTCCGCCGGGCCCGCCCCGACCTCGATAGGCCGTTCCGCGTCAAGGGCGTCTGGGTCGTCGCCCCGCTCGGGATCCTCTTCGCGATCGCGCTGATGGCGACGTTGCCGGTCACGACCTGGATCCGGCTCGGCGTCTGGCTCCTGATCGGCCTCGTGATCTACTTCACCTACGCGCGCCGCCGGACCGGCGAGCGGATGAGCCGCCTCGCAATGACCGAGACGGCGAGCCCGGGCCCGGTCACGTAGGCGGCACACCGGCCGGCTGCCGCCGGACGACTTGCGCTCGGCGGCCCGAGCGGGGAAGATCCCGGCAGGCAGAACCGGCCGCGCAGGGAGCGTCCGGGCGGAAGACGGAGGCAAGGGACATGCAGGGAAGGACGCCCGGAAGGGCCGTTGCGGCGTGGACCGCCGCGTTGATCGTGAGCTTGCTCGCGCTGGCCGGCGCCGGCTCGGCGACAGCGAGTGGGGGCGGCTACGTCTCGCTCGGCGACTCCTACACGGCAGCGCCGCTCGTGCTCAACCAGGTCGGGATGCCGATCGACTGCGCGCGCTCCGACCACAACTATCCGTCGCTGGTCGCCGGCGAGCTGGGCATCGACGAGCACGTCGATGTCAGCTGCAGCAGCGCCGAGACCCGGCACATGACCGAGCCGCAGACCGGCCTGCCGCTCGGCGGCACCAACCCGCCGCAGTTCGACGGCCTCCGCAAGGACGCAGACCTCGTCACGGTCGGGATCGGCGGCAACGACGCCGGGCTCGTCGGCGTCGCCGAGGAGTGTGCCCAGCTCGGCCTGACGGACCCCTTCGGCACGGCCTGCCGCGACCATTACGCCCCCGGCGGCAACGACACGATCGCGGCGAAGATCGAGGCGACCAGGCCGCGCATCGATGCGGTCCTGCAGGGAATTCATCAACGCAGCCCCGATGCCGAGGTCGCGATCGTCGGCTACCCCGACGTGCTCCCGATCGATGGCACCAACTGCTACCCGATGGTGCCGCTCAGCAGGGACGACGTCGCCTACATGGACTCGCTGATCAGGCGGATCAACACGATGATCGAGGACGAGGCGGCCAGGAACGACGCGCTGTTCGTCGACACCTACGACGACAGCATCGGCCACGACGTCTGCAAGCTGCCGCCGCGGCGCTGGTTCGAGGGGCTGGTGCCGACCGAGCCGGCGTTCCCGCTCCACCCGAACGGCAAGGGCGAGGCCAGCATGGCCCGCTCGGTTCTGCGGACTCTGCGCGAGAGCCCGCCGGCGGACGGGTCCGCCGTCGCCCTGAGCCTGCGCTTGCGCTCGCGTTCGCTGACTGCGGGGGCGGTCGTCAGCGCGGGCTGACCGCCGGCTCAGTGCGGGCGGCCTCGCGGCGCCCGCCGCTGAGCGCGGTGCCCGATCCCGGCTTGGTCGCGGTCCGGCCCTCGCTCGTCCGGGCGAGGATCGCCATCCCGACGATCGTCGCGGCGAGCGCGCCGAGCGTCGCGGTGACGCCGGCGGGGGTCTCGTGAAGCGACTCCTGCATCAGTGTCGTCGCGATCACGACGCTGGTGATCGGGTCGAGCGCCATCATCGCCGCGAGGGCCGGTGCCAGCACGCCCGTCGTCAGCGCCATCTGGTTGAACGTCATCGAGACGTAGCCGACGATCCCGAGGGCGTAGAGGTGCCAGTCGGTGAAGACGCCGAGCAGGTCGTCGCTGATCTCGTCTCCGACCGACTTCGTCAGCGCGGCGCTGAGGCCGAAGAGGATGCCGGTGACGATCCCGAGCAAGGTCGCCTTGATCGCCGGCCGGGCCCGCAGCGACACCAGGATCAACGGCACGCAGACGCCGACGATCACCGCGCCGAGGACCAGCCACTCGCCGAGCGGCGCGTCGTCGCGGCCGCCGCTCGGGTTGGCGATCGTCAGGAAGGCGATCAGCGAGGCCGTCACGAGGACCGCCGCGCCGATGTCGCCGCGGGTCACCCGCTGCGCCGTCAGCCGGTGGCCGAGCGGCAGCGCGAAGACCATCGAGGTCGCCAGCAGCGGCTGAACGACGGCGAGCCGCCCGATCGTCAGCGCGACGGCCTGGCCGACGAAGCCGAGGGCGTCGGCGGCGATCCCGGCCAGCCAGACCGGCTTGCGCGCCATCCGCAGCAACAGCCCCGAGCTCGACCCCTCGCTGGCGTCGGGCTCGTCGAGCCCGGCTTTCTGCTGCAGGACCGTGCCGAGCGCGAACAGCAGGGCGGCGGCGAGGGCGAGGGCGATGTCCATCGCGCCGTCAGCCCGAGGTGATGGCTTCGGGCTTGACGACCTTCTCCTCGCCCTTGTACCGCTGCCGGGAGCGCTCGAGCTTCGCGGGCGCGTCCTCGTACTTCCTACGCGCCCACCACGAGCTCGGGCGGGCCAGGCGGCAGGCGGTGACGATCGCGATCGGCGGCAGGTAGAGCCCGAGCACGCCCCAGATCAGCTTCCCCTTCATGAAGCAGACGATCACGAAGGCCCAGCCGATCGCGAGCGAGACGACGATCCCGACCACGCCCGCGGCGCCGCTGCCGGTGTCGTCGAAGGAGACCGGATAGGCGCCGACCACCATGAACCCGGAGACGATCGCGAAGACGATCACCGCATCGATCGACTGCCGGCCCTGCTCCGACCAGTAGACGTCGTCGAGGTGGAGCCAGAGCGCGAACTCGTCGAGCGTCAGGGCGGCGCCGATCCCGAGGACGATCGCCGTCACCTCGAGCGGCGGCTGCACGGCCACCGCCAGCAGGCCGCCGGCGAGCAGCAGGCAGATCCCCCAGACGAGGTGATGGATGTGGGTGTCCCCGGCCTCGATGTTGCCGAGCCACGAGAACCGCTCCGAGCGGATCGAATGGGTGATGAACCGGGTCGCTCCGAACGTCACCCCGAACGAAACGAGCAGCAGCAGTGCGGGCAGCTCGCCCGAGTCGACGACCTCCGATTCGAACGACGCCGACAGGCCTGCGAAGGGAACGAGCATTGCGGGGTTCTACACCACCCCTCGGAGCGAGGGCCGGGGTCACGACGGCGGGACGTGGGTCGCCTCGGTGTCATAGAGCGACACCCGAGCTACCCACGTCTGCTCCGCAGGCGGAGCCGCGGGCCTCGACGGCGATGGGCGCGGCTGGTTTCGAACCAGCGACCTTCCGCGTGTGAGGCGGACGCTCTCCCACTGAGCTACGCGCCCTCGGGGACGGAGGATTCTAGGCGGGCCGCCGCTCCGGGAGAGGCGTGGCAGGATCGGTTCGGTGAGCGAGCGCGAGAAGATGCTGGCGGGAGAGCCTTACGACCCGTCCGACCCCGACCTGACGGCCGGCCGGCAGCGGGCCCAGGCCATGACGATCGAGTTCAACACCGAGCCCGGCGAGGCGCGGAGGATGGAGCTGCTGGCCGGCCTGCTCGGCGGGATCGGCGCCGAGACGGTCGTCGTGCCGCCCTTCTTCTGCGACTACGGGGTCCACATTCGGCTCGGGGCCGACTGCTACATCAACACCAACGCGATCTTCCTCGACAGCGCCGAGATCCGGGTCGGCGATCACTGCCAGATCGGGCCGGGCGTCCAGGTGCTGGCGGCAGATCATCCGCGGGAGCCGGAGCTGCGACAGGCCGACATCGAGTTGGCGCGGCCGGTGGCGATCGGCGAGAACTGCTGGATCGGGGCCGGGGCGATCCTCTGCCCGGGCGCCAGCGTCGGCGATCACTCGGTCGTCGGGGCGGGCAGCGTCGTCACCCGCGACATCCCGGCCCGGGTGATGGCCGCCGGGACGCCGTGCCGGGTGATCCGCGACCTGTGAGCGCCGAGGCCGGGGCTACGGGGCGTCGACGCCGTCGGTCTCGACGACCGGATCGGCGGCATCGCGCTCGAAGGCCGTCTGCAGGCGCGGCCTGATGCCACCCCCACCACCGTCACCGCTACCGGGGCTTACGCCACCGCCACCGCTGCCGCCGCCGTCCTTGCCGCCGCTGCCGTCCTTCTTGCCGTCCCCGGTGGCCGCACCTGGGCAGCGCATCGTGTAGACGGTCCTGGCCGGATGGCCGGCGCGGGCGTCGGAGTGGTTCCAGGAGAGGTGGAGGTGGTTGCCGCGG
>DATAFA010000142.1:0-27895 GCA_036257785.1 Solirubrobacterales bacterium
CCTGCTCGACCGGCTCGTCGACTCCGGCAAGTCGGTCATCGTCATCGAGCACCACCAGGCGGTCATGGCGCACGCCGACTGGATCATCGACCTCGGCCCCGGCGCCGGCCACGACGGCGGCCGGATCGTCTTCGAGGGCACGCCCGCCGACCTCGTCGCCGCCCGCTCCACCCTCACCGGCGAGCACCTCGCGGCCTTCGTCGGCAGCTGACCTACCTTCGGCCTTAGAGGAGGGTATTTCTGCCACGCGGCCGAAGGGCCACGCTGATCGAGAATCGCGGACCGACCCCGCCGATCGCCTCCGCACGCCCCGGCTGAGGCTAGGCGACCGTCTCGAACTGCGACATCAGCCCGTGATCCTCGTGATCGAGCATGTGGCAGTGGATGACGTACTTGCCGGCGTAGTCGCTGAACCGACCGGCGACCAGCAGCTCGTCGCCGGGGTCCATGAAGAACGTCTCCTTCATGCAACGCTCCCACGGCGGCGGGGGCTTGCCGTTGCGGCTCAACAGGTACCAGTCGGTGTGATGGATGTGGAGCAGGTGGGCGACGTTGGTGTCGTTGACGAGCTTCCAGGTCTCGACGGTGCCGAGCTTCGCGGTGTGCTCGACGTAGGCGGGGTCGAACGTCCGGCCGTTGATCAGCCACGGCGGCGAGAAGCCGCCCCCGATCGAGATCCGCCACGTCTTCGCCGGCGTCGCCGCGGCTCCGGCGACCCAGGCGGGCAGCGGCCGCAACGTCGCCGGGATCGAGGTCACATCGGGAACCCGCTTGCCGACCCGGAACTGCATCAGCGGTCCGGCGTAGGTCTTCGAGCCGAGCTTGTCGGGGCCGCCGGCGCGGCGGACGCTCTCGAGGACGACGTCGCTGTGCTTGGCGCGGGCGAAGTCGACGATCAGGTCGACCCGCTCGGCGGGGCCGAGCAGGATCCGGCGGCGGGCGAGCGGCTTCGGCATCAGCCCCGCCTCGGTGCCGATCTGGGTGATCTTCGCCCCGCCGCCGATCGCGAGGTCGTAGGAGCGGAAGTTCGAGGCATTGAGGATCCGCAGCCGGTACCGGCACGCCTTGACCCGATGGTGGGGGAGGATCGCGCCGTTGACGAGGATGTGGCGGCCGACGACGCCGTCGTTGGGCGCGTGACCGCCGCCCCCCTTGAACGGGTCGGTGAGCTGGTTGTGGCGGTCGAAGGAGCGGTCGCTGAGCATCAGCGGGATGTCGCGCCGCCCCCGCGGCAGCGGCAGCGAGAGGTCGAAGTCGTCATCGCTGATCCAGATCCCGGCGAGCCCCCGCCAGACGTTCCGCCCCGTGTTGTCGAGGCGGTGGTCGTGGTACCAGTGCATGGCGCCGCGCTCGGGCGCGCCGTCCTCGACGAAGTCGTAGGTGTAGGTGCGCTGGCCGTCGCGTGGGATCAGCAGGTCGTTGCCGGATTCACGGGGTGAGAGGCGGTCGGAGATGTCGCAGTAGAGCGACGCCCGCAGAGAATCCGTCAGGCCGCCGGGCTGCCCGTCGTCGGCGGAGCGGTTGTGGCCGCCATGCAGGTGGACGGTGAGCTCGCCGGCCCGCCTCGGGAGGCGATGGCTGAACGTCGCCGTCGTCGTCTCACCGACGGGTCTGCGGATCGTCGGGCCCGGGAACTCGCCGCCGTAGGTCCACATCCGCGTCCTCGCGCCGGGCAGGACCGGGACTTCCGCCTCGACCATCGGCAGGTCGATGTCGGCAGCGGTGATGACCCGCGGGATCGGCAGCGTGCTCGCGAATCGCGGCGCTCTCGCGGCCGTTGCCGTCGAGGCGATTCCGCCGCGCAGCGGAGCCGGGATCGTCAGCGCCGCCGCGCCGCCGGCCGCGACCCCGAGCAGGCGCCGGCGACTGAGGCGCGGACCCCCCGGAAGCGCTCGCTCCCGGGAGGTCCGGCCGTCGTCTTCGTTCCGCGACAGCTCGGCCGCCTTACTTGACCACCTTGATCTTGCCCTGCATGAAGGGATGGACCAGGCAGAAGTAGTAGAGCGTCTTGCCGTCGTTGGCCGAGACCTTGCGGGTGTTGTGCGCACCCTGGGTCTCGGTGTACCAGGAGTCGCCGATCTTCCCGAACGACTGGTCCCAGCCCTTTCTTCCGACCTCGATCTTCGGCCTGTTGACCTCGAACGTGGTCGGGTCGACCTCGTGGGCCTTGAAGCCGTTGAGGCAGACGGCGAGCTTCAGGTTCTCGCACTTCTTGAGCTCCTGCTTGCCCTTCGGCAGGCGGTTCTTCTTGATCAGCGTGAACGTGTGCGGGCCGACCTTGCTGGGAAGCGTCTTGTTGATGACCTTCAGCTTCGTGCCCTTCTCGACCTTCTTCGGTCCCTGGAAGAAGAGGTCCGCGTTCTTGCCCTTCCCCTCGACCTCCATCTTGATCTTCGTGACGTGGCCGCCGCCGGCCTTGTCGGCGTTCGGGGCGGCGGCGCTGATCGACGCGACCCCTCCGGCTCCGACGGCGACGACCGCGGTCGCGACTGCCGCGGCACGCAACTTCGTCAGCTTCATCGTTCTCCCTCCGTTTCGTTGACCGCGGCAGAATATGCCCAGGGTCGGGCGTCTGCAACAGCGAACCGGCAACGCCCGCTTTCCTGCCTGGTCCCCGGCGCCGGAGCCGGTTGAGCGAACGTCACGGGGCGGGGGTTCCGCTCCGGCGCCGGTATGGGTAGGCTGCGGGCAGGAGGAGGCCCGGGCCGGCCACGGCGACCGGGCAAACAACAAGTGTGGAGGACACCCGAATGACCAAGGTTCGCCTGCTGTTCGTGCTCGGCGCCGCCGCGCTCGCCGCTCTCATCGTCGCCGGATGCGGCAGTAGCGACTCATCGAGCAGTGACTCCGGCGCGACGATCATCCGCGGCACGACCGACCAGCCGATCTCCTACGACCCGGCCGGCGCCTACGACCTCCCCTCCTACGACGGCATCTACTCGATGTACCAGAACCTCCTGACCGTCGAGCCCGGCGGCAACAAGGCGGTCCCGGACGCGGCCGAGAGCTGCGACTTCACCGACCAGGACAACAAGGTCTTCGAGTGCACGCTGAAGTCCGGCCTGAAGTTCTCCGACGGCTCCGATCTGACCGCCGAGGACGTCGTCTACTCGTTCGAGCGCAACGTCGACATCGCCGACCCGAACGGCGCCTCCTCGCTGCTCGCGAACATGAAGAGCATCGAGGCCAAGGGTGACGACACCGTCGTCTTCAACCTCAAGGAGTCCGACGCGACCTGGCCGCTGTTGCTGACCACGGGCTCGTTCGCGATCGTCCCCTCCGACGTCTACCCGGACAACAAGCTGCAGCCGAGCGATCAGGTGGTCGGCTCCGGCCGCTACACGCTCGCCGACTACGAGCCCGGGCAGCAGACCGTCATGGAGAAGAACGACGGCTACCAGGGCGACGCCCCCGCCGAGAACGACCGGGTGATCATCCAGTACTTCGACAAGGCCTCGCCGCTGAAGCTCGCGGTCGAGAACGGCGACGTCGACATCGCCTACCGCAGCCTCAGCCCGACCGACTTCGACGACCTCGAGGGCGCCGACGGCGTCAACGTGGTCTCCGGCAACGGCACCGAGATCCGCTACCTGGTGTTCAACACGAAGCTCCAGCCCGGCGACAGCGACGCCCAGAAGCTGGCGATCCGTCAGGCCGCGGCGCAGGTCATCGACCGTCAGTCGATCGCCGACAACGTCTACAACGGCACCGTCCAGCCGCTCTACTCGATGGTCCCGCAGGGAGTCGAGTACGCGAACCAGGCGTTCTCCGACGAATACGGGGAGGGCCCCGACGTCGACGCCGCCAAGCAGACGCTCGAGGACGCCGGCGTCGACACCCCGGTGCCGCTCGAGGTCTGGTGGACGCCGTCGCACTACGGCGCCTCCTCCGGCGACGAGTACGCCGAGATCAAGCGCCAGCTCGACGGCAGCGGTCTCTTCGACGTGACCCTGAAGTCGACCGAGTGGAACCAGTACTCGACGGCCGCGTTCACCGACAAGTACCCGACCTACCAGCTCGGCTGGTTCCCGGACTACCCGGACGCCGACGACTACACGTCGCCGTTCTACCTCCCGGACAGCTTCCTGAACATCCACTACGACAACCCCGAGATGAACAAGCTGCTGGCCGAGGAGAAGGGCTCCGACGACCCGGACGTGCGGACCAAGGCGTTCGACCAGATCCAGAAGATCGGCGCGACCGACGCGCCGACGATCCCGATCTGGCAGGCCGACCAGGTCGCCGCGGTCCGCGACGGCGTCAACGGCGTCGAGGAGACGTTCGACCCGTCGTTCATCTTCCGGTTCTGGCTGATCTCGAAGGACCAGTAGGCAACCGGGCCCGGCGGGGGCGCGGAGCGTGATTTGAAGGAGTCGAGCGGTTCGAGCGCGCTGCGCACCTATGTGCTGACGCGGCTCGCGCTCGCCCTGCCGACCATCCTGATCCTGCTGACCGTCGTCTTCCTGCTGATGCGGGTGGCGCCGGGCGACCCGATCACGGCATCGCTCGGCGCCCGGCTGCCGGCGAAGGAGCTCGAGAAGCGCAAGGAGGAGGCGGGCTACGACAAGCCGATCTTCGTCCAATACGGCGAGTACCTCGGCCAGGTCGCGACCCTCGACCTCGGCGAGTCGGTGACCGACAACCGCTCGGTTCCCTCGATCATCGCCGAGAACGGCAGCGCCACGCTCGAGCTGACCCTGACCGCATTCATGATCACGCTCCTCGTCGGCATCCCGCTCGGCCTGATGGCCGGGCGCTTCCGCGACGGGCCCTGGGACGTCGGGGGGCGCCTCTACGGGATCATCATCTACGCGTTCCCGGTCTTCTTCCTCGGCTTCCTGTTTCAGCTCGGGGCATCACAGGTCGGCTGGCCGACATCCGGGCGGGCCAGCCCGATCGTCGAGTTCGACCTCGACAAGGTGACGCACTTCTACCTGCTCGACACCCTGATCGCGGGCGATTGGAGCGCGTTCTGGGACGTCCTGCAGCACCTCGCGCTGCCGGCCCTGGTGCTCGGGCTGACGATCAGCGGCGTCCTCGTCAGGTTGATCCGGGTCAATCTGCTGCAGACGATGCGGGGCGACTACGTCGAGGCCGCACGCGCCCGCGGGGTCAGCGAGCGCCGCGTCGTCGTCAATCACGCGTTCCGCAACGCCCTGGTCCCGGTCGTGACCGTCGCCGGCCTTCAGTTCGCGATCCTGCTCGGCGGCGCCGTGCTGACCGAGGAGACGTTCAACTGGCCGGGGATCGGCTCGGAGCTGATCCGCTACCTCAACCAGCGCGACTACATCGCGGTGCAGGGCATCGTCACCGTGTTCGCGATCGCCGTCGTGATGGTCTCGCTGCTGATCGACCTCGTCAACGCCTTCATCGACCCGCGGGTGCGGTACCGGTGAGGCAGCGGCGACTCTCACGCTGGCTGGGGCCGATCCGCGAGTCGACCGGCGTCTCCCGCTGGATCCTCTGGAGCGGCGTCGCGATCGTCGCCTTCTTCGTCGTCCTCGCGATCTTCGCGCCGCTCCTCGCCCCCTACGGCTTCGATCAGGTCAGCGATGCCGCCGGCCGCTTCCCGAAGCAGGGATCCCCCGACGGCACCCATCCGCTCGGGACGACCGTCGGCAGCTACGACGTGCTCTCGCGGGTCATCTGGGGCGCCCGGACGGCTATCGAGGTGGTCCTGCTCGCCGTCGTCTTCTCGCTCGTCGTCGGCGTGCCGCTCGGGCTCTTCTCCGGCTACACGGGTGGGCGCGCCGACCGCGTTCTCGTCCTGATCATGGATGCGCTGTTCGCGTTCCCCTACATCCTGCTCGCGATCGTGATCGCCTTCCTGCTCTCCGACAAGCTCGGCCAGGGCGTCATCACTGCCGCGGTCGCGATCACCGCCGTCTACGTGCCGCAGTACTTCCGCGTCGTCCGCAACCACGTGATCAGCGTCCGCGAGGAGTCGTACGTGGACGCCGCCCGCGCGCTCGGGGCCCCGCGCCGGACGATCATCAGCCGCTACATCCTCCAGAACGTGGTCCAGAGCGTCCCGGCGCTGGCGACGCTGAACGCCGCCGACGCGATCCTCACCCTCGCCGCCCTCGGCTTCCTCGGCTACGGCATCCAGCCGACCGACGCGGCCGAGTGGGGCTACGACCTGCAGCGGGCGATCGACGATGCCGGCGCCGGGATCTGGTGGACCGGCTTGTTCCCGGGCCTGGCGATCGTCGCGCTCGTGACCGGGTTCACGCTCCTCGGCGAAGGCCTCAACGACGTCATCAACCCGCTGATCCGAGCGCGCAGCACGGCGAAGCCGGACATTCCGGAGCGCCCCGGGGGCGGGATCGGCGAGGGGGCGGCGCTGCCGCCGGCGGACCCGCCGCCGAGCAGCGACGATGCGAGGGGGCCATGAACGCGAACGGCAACGGCAACGGCGAGCCGATCCTCGACGTCCACGATCTCCGCGTCTGGTACGGGACCGGCGGCGAGCCCGTGCGCGCCGTCGACGGCGTCAGCTTCTCGATCGGGGCGGGGGAGACCCTCGGGCTCGTCGGCGAGTCCGGCTGCGGCAAGTCGACGCTCGGCCGCGGCGTGCTCGGCCTGCTCCCCGACGCCGCCGCGGTGGATGGCTCGGTCCGGTTCGCCGGCCGCGAGCTCGTCGGGGTGTCACAGAAGGAGATGCACGACATGCGCGGCCCCGAGCTCGGCCTGATCTTCCAGGAGCCGATGACGCGCCTCGACCCGCTGCAGACGATCGAGGCGCACTTCCGCGAGGCGCTCCACACCCACCGGCCCGAGCTCGACAAGGAGGAGGTCCGGCGACGGTCGCTGGAGGCGCTGGCGGGCATGGGAATCCCGCGGACCCGCTTCGCCCAGTACCCGCACGAGTTCTCCGGCGGGATGCGGCAGCGGATCATGATCGCGCTCGCACTGGTGCTCGAGCCCAAGGTCCTGATCGCCGACGAGCCGACGACCGCGCTCGACGTCATCGTCGAGGCTCAGATCCTCGGCATCCTCGCCGACCTGCGCCGCAACTTCGACACGGCGATCCTCCTCATCACCCACAACCTCGGGATCGTCGCCGAGGCCTGCGACCGGGTCGCGGTCATGTACGCCGGTGAGATCGTCGAGGAGGGCGACGCCCGCGAGGTCTTCGCCGAGCCCGCCCATCCCTACACCCGCGAGCTGCTGCGCTCGACGATCTCGCTCGAGACGACGGGCCTCAACTACATCCCCGGGGCGCCCCCGAGCCTGATCAACCCGCCGCCCGCCTGCCGCTTCCATCCGCGCTGCCCGAGCGCGATGCGGGTCTGCGCCGAGCTCCATCCGATCGAGGTCAGGGCCCCCGCGGGCCAGCGGGTCTCGTGCTGGCTGCACGGCCCCGAGTCCGAGATCCCCCCGGGCGGTCGTGAGGAGCTCGAGCGCCGGCAGTTCCTCGAGGCGGAGGAAGCATGAGCGGTCCCGGCGAGCAGGCCGAGGGCGGGGCGGGGGACACGCTGCTCGAGGTCCGCGACCTCCACACCAGGTACTCGGTGCGGGGATCGTTCTTCGATCGCCTCAAGGGCCGGGAGAGCGGATCGGTTCACGCCGTCGACGGCGTCACGCTGGATCTCCGCCGCGGCGAGGTGCTCGGGCTCGTCGGCGAGTCCGGCTCCGGCAAGACGACGCTCGGCCGGACCCTGCTCGGGCTCGTCGAGGCGAGCAGCGGCTCGATCCGCCTCGAGGGAGACGAGCTGACCGGTCGCAGCGAGGCGGAGATGCGGCCGCTCCGGCAGCGGATGCAGATCGTCTTCCAGGATCCGCACGCCTCGCTCAACCCGGCGATGACGATCGGGGCGCTCGTCGCCGACCCGCTCCGCTTCCACAAGCTGGTCTCCGGCCGCGAGGAGCTCCGCGCCCGCGCCGTCGAAGCGCTCGAGCGGGTCGGGCTCGCGCCGGCGTCGGAGTTCCTCGACAAGTACCCGACCGACCTCTCGGGCGGGCAGAAGCAGCGGGCCGTGCTGGCACGGGCGATCATCCTCGGCCCCGACGTCCTCGTCGCCGACGAGCCGGTGTCGATGCTCGACATGAGCGTCCGGGCGAAGATCCTCGAGCTGATGCTCGAGCTCAAGGACGAGCTCGGCCTCACCTACATCTACATCACCCACGACCTCGCGACGGCGAAGTTCTTCTGCGACCGGATCGCGATCATGTACCTCGGCCGGATCGTCGAGATCGGTCCGGCGCCGGAGATCTACGCGCGTCCCGAGCATCCCTACACGGCCGCGCTGCTGCGCGCAATCCCCGAGCCCGACCCGCGTCGCACCGTGCCCCGCGACCTGCCGAGGGGGGAGGTTCCCGACGCGGTCATCCCACCTCTCGGATGCCCGTTCCACCCCCGTTGCCCGAAGGCGTTCGAGGTCTGCGGCTGGGAGTCCCGGGACCTGCGGACGCTGCTCGAGGAACGCTGGACGCGCCTCTCCCAGGACGACTACGAGCGCGAGCGGGCGCTGATCGGCGACCTCGACCTCCTCGACCAGCCGGCGACCGAGGTGCTGCTACCGGCTGCCGAAGGCGGCGCCGGCGAGGAGGCCGCGGAGGTGTTGGAGGCGATGCGCGCGGAGACGCCCGACGATCCCTTCTGGTCGGGCGTCGCCGCGACGACGGTCGAGCCCGGCGGCGTCCGCGTCCGCTTTGAGACACCGCGCGAGCCGCGCGACATCGCCGTCGGCCGCTCGGTCGTCCATTGCCATCTCCACGATCCCGGCGCGATCGCGGAGGCGGAGCGGATCCGCAGCGGCAAAGGGGAAGACGCCTAGGTTCTCAGCGCCCGGTGCCGCTCGCGAAGGCGCGGACCAGCGTCGCGCCGAGCAGCCGGCCGGCCTCGGCAACGCTGAGCCGGCCCTCGTTCATCTCGGTCGCCGTCGCGATCGCCAGGCCGTTGATCGCGGTGACGATCCACTGGACCGGGAGATCGGCATGGATCTCGCCGCGTCGTTGCGCCGCCGCGACGAAATGGCGGACCGGCTGGTTCGGGTCCATCGTGCTCTCGGTGATCATCTCCGTTCCGAGGTCGCGGACGCCGTGGAGGAACCGGAAGCGATCGGGGATGGTGATGATCGCGGGGCCGAGCGCCCGCAGAGTGTCGGCGGTCGAGCGGCCCTCCTCGATCACCGCGGAGGTCACCTGCCGGGCCTCTTCGATCACCCGCTCGAAGAGGGCGAGGATGAGGTCGTTACGGGCCGGGAAATGCCGGTATACGGTCGTGCGCCCGAGCCCCGAGCGCTCGGCGATCGTCGCCATGCTGGCGTTCGGCTCGTCGGGGAGGATCGCCAGCGCGGCCTCGATGACCGCCTCGCGATTGCGGCGGGCGTCCTTCCTCTCGTGGGTCTCCGGCGTCATCGTTGCTCCCGTTCAAACGGATCAGTATTGTCCCACTTCTGGCGCTCGGTGCTGATCCCCCGAGGCACCGAGCGCCAATATCTTTGCGCGCCGGGAGGCGCAGGCGCTAGATTTCCCGGTCCCGCGGCTGTGGCGGAACTGGTAGACGCGCGGCGTTCAGGTCGCCGTGTTCGCAAGGACGTGGGGGTTCGACTCCCTCCAGCCGCATCGGGCCCCGGCGCCCGCTCATCCGTCCTCGAGTTGCCGCCACCAGGCGTCGAAGAGCTCCTCGGCGGCCGCGGCCGCAGCCGCGGCGCGCTCCCGGCCCTCGATCGCGACCGCCGACGGGCTGATCCCGAGCGGCACGAGGCGCTCCTCGTCGGTGAGCGCCCATGCGTCGGCGATCTCCGGGGTCCCCTCGGGGTGGAACTGCAGCCCGAGGCTGCGACCGAGCCGGAATGCTGCCGGGCCGGCGGCCGAGCGGGCCAGCTCCTCAGCGCCGGGCGGGACGCCGAGCTGGTCGTAGTGGAAGTGCAGCCACGGCCCGGCCGGGATCAGATCGGGGTCCGCGGTCTCGACCTCGAGCCATCCCACCTCGGGCGGGTCCGCGGGCTCGATCCGGGCGCCGGCGGCAGCGGCCAGCGCCTGCCCTCCGAAGCAGAGGCCGAGCACGGGCACGCCGCCGTCGACGGCCCGGCGCAGGAACGCGACCTCCTCTTCCACCCAAGGGGGGGCGTCCGGGGCACCCGGGCTGTGGTCGGAGCCGAGCGCGCAGATCCAGGGCAGCCCGTCCGGCTCTGCCCCGACGCCGTCCTCCCAGACGCGGCGGACCTCGAAGGCGATCCCGCGGCGCTCGCACCAGTCGGCGAAGAGGGCCGGCGGTCCGCCCTCCTCGTGTTGCAGGATCAACCCGGGAACCACGGCGCTCGATTATTCAGGACAGAAGGCGGGCCGCCTGGGCAGGCGCGGTCGATCGCGGCACGAGCATCGCGACCACGAACACGGCGACCGCGCAGAGCGCGATCGAGGCGCCCGCGGCGAGGTCCGCCCAGTAGCTCAGGTAGATGCCGGCGACCCCGGCGGCCACCGCGCCGCCCGCGGCGATTGCAAGCGCGCCCACCAGGCTGCGGGACAGGCGCAGGGCGGCGGCGCCGGGCGCGATCACGATCGCGACGACGAGCAGGTTGCCGAGCGCCTGCACGGCGATCAGCACCGTCAGCGCCAGCAGCCCGAGCAGCAGGGAGGCGGCGCGGGCGTTGCCGCCGCCGAGGCTCTGTGCGCTCTGTGGGTCGAAGCCCGACAGGGTCAGCGAACGATGCCCGAAGGCGAGGGCGGCCAGGGTGAGGACGGCGAGCAGCGCCGAGGCGATCAGGTCGCCGGTGGAGACGCCGAGCGGATCGCCGAAGAGGATCTCGCCGAGCCGCACCGGCACCTCGGGCGCCAGGGCCAGCAGGGTGCCCGCCCCGAAGAGGGCGGTCACCGTCACCGCGACGGCGACGTCGGGGCCGACCGCGTGCTGGCGCGAGGCGGCGGCGACGCAGGCGGCGGCCACCGCCAGGCCCGCCGCCGCGCCGAGGCCGAGCGGGATCGAGGCGAGGCTCGCGATGACGAGTCCGGGAAGCATCGAGTGGGCGATCGACTCGGCGGCGTAGCTCTGCCGGTAGAGGACGACCCAGACTCCGAGCGGGCCGCAGACCACGCCGAGGATCAGGAGCTCGAGGAGCGCCCGCTGGATGATGCCCTCGCGCAGCGGCTCGGTCAGGAAGGCGGCCATCGCTCAGTGTCCGTGGTGCTGGACGACGATCGCCTCCGAGCCGTCGTCGAGGACGACGATCTCGCCGCCGTAGGTCGAGTGGAGGACCGCGGCGTCGAGCCCCGCCGGGGGACCGTAGAAGACCTGTTCGCCGTTGAGGCAGAGAACGGCGTCGAAGCGCCGGGCCTGCTCGATGTCGTGGCTGGAGACGAGGATCGTCCGGCCTTCGTCGCGGAGCGCTCCGAGGATCGCGAGGATCTGCTCGCCGGAGGGGTGATCGACCCCGCTCAGCGGCTCGTCGAGGAGGATCACCTGTGCGTCCTGGGTCAGCGCCCGGGCGATCAGGACACGCTGCCGCTGCCCGCCCGAGAGGCTCCCGAACTGCTCGCCGGCCCGGTCGGCGAGCCCGACCCTGGCAAGCGCCGCCTCGGCCAGCGAATGCTCCGAGCGGCCGAGCGGCCGGTACCACGGGGTGGTGGCGTAGGTACCCATCAGAGCGACGTCGAGCGCGCTGACCGGGAAGTCGAGCCGATAGCGCTCCGTCTGCGGCACGTAGGCCGCCCGCCCGTTCAGGGCCACCGTCCCGGAGCGGCGTGGCAGCTCTCCGAGCAAGGCTCGGAACAGGGTGGTCTTGCCGCCGCCATTGGGCCCGAGCACGGCGACCGTCGTGCCCGCCGGGACCTCGAAATCGAGGTCCGTGATGACCGCGTCACCGGGCCCGTAGCCGCCGCCGAGGCCGTGGGCACGGATCGCCGGGGCGTCCGCGCTCATGCGGTCACCCGTCGGGCGGTGGCGCCGCGGGTACCGATCTCGCGGCCCGCGAGCGCGACCGCGAAGATCGCGCCGCCGAGGACGGCGACGACGGCGCCCGGCGGCGCATCGAGGTAGTAGGCGATGACCAGCCCCGCCAGCCCCTCGGCGAGCGCGATCGCGGTGGCGGCGGCCTCGAGGCCGGCGATGCTGCGGGCGAACAGGCGGGCGGTCGCCGCCGGGACGACGAGGATCGCGCTGACGAGCAGGGCCCCGACCGCATCGATTGCGGCGATCGCCGCGATTGCGACGACGACGAGCAGGACGGCGTCGGCGAAGCGCGCGCGGCGCCGCGGCGAACCATGGCCGAGCTCGTCGAAGCCGGCAACGATCCAGTCGCGGCGGAACGCTGCCGCGGCGACGACGGCAGCCAGCAGAGCGGCCGCGGAGACGAGGATCTCGCCGCCGCCGATCGCGAGCAGCGAGCCGAACAGGAGCCGGTCGACGCCGGCACCGGTCGCGAAGACGTCGCTGGCGAGGACGATTCCGAGGGCCAGCGCGGCGACGAGCAGCAGCGCCGTGGCGGCGTCCCAGGCGACGCCGCCCCGGCGGCCGAGTCGCTCGAGCAGGGCTGCGAAGCCGCCGCCGACCGCGAAGGCCGCGAGCGCCGGCGGGATTCCGGCGGGCCCGGCGACGACGAGGCCGGGGAAGGCGGCGGTGCCGACGCCGTGGGTGAAGAAGGCGAGATGGCGGAGCACGATCTGCGCTCCGAGCAGTCCCGCGATCGGAGCGAGCAGGGCGACCTCGAGGGCGGCGCGTTGCATGAACGGGAGCTGGAAGGGATCAAGCATGAGAACCATTATCTTTATCGGCATGACCGCGACCGAGATCCCGACCCCGCCGGCGGCGGACTGGATCGAGCAGGCCGAGGCGGCGCTCCGCGTCGCCGGTTTTCGGGCGAGCGCGCCGCGCGCCGCCGTCCTCGAGCTGATCGGCAACCAGGACTGCGTGCTCAGCGCCCGCGAGATCGCCGACGAGCTCCGGGACGGGGGCAGGGAGGTCGGCGTCGCGACGGTCTACCGGACGCTCGAGCTGCTCGAGGGGATGCGACTCGTCCAGCGCCTCGACGTCGGCGACGGCTCGGCTCGCTACGAGCCGGCGCTGCCCGGCGGCGAGCACCACCACCATCATCTGATCTGCGACCGCTGCGGCCGGGTGACCCCGTTCGAGGACCGGAAGCTGGAGCGGGCGATCGACGACCTCGGCCGGCGGCTCGACTACTCGGTCGGCGACCACGACGTGATCCTGCGCGGCAAGTGCCCGCAGTGCACGGCCGCCGCCTGACGCCGCCGCCGGGAGCTTCATCGATCGAGGCGGCAACTCACCGCTCCGTCGCTGAACCCGTCGACGAGCTCGTCGGTGTTGGCCCGCAGCGAGCCGATGTAGGTCGCCGCGTCGGTGTCCGCCGGGCCGAGCGTGTCGGCCCAGAGCTCGCCGCCGATGCGGGCCCCGGCCTCGGTGGCGATCGCCTCCTCGAGCCCGGGGCTGACCCCGGCCTCGGGGAAGATCGTCGTCACGTCCTCCGCCCGGATCAGATCGATCAGCTCGGCGGTCTCGCCGGCGGAGGCCTGGGCCTGCGTCGTCAGCGCCGGGATCGCCGCGCCGATGACCTCGATGCCGTAGCGGTGCGCGTAATAGCCGAGCGCGTCGTGGCTGGTCACGAGCTTCCGCTCCGCCTTCGGCACCCTGCCGATGCAGTCGGCGATCCGGGCGTCGAGGCGCTCCAGCGCGGCCGTGTAGCGCCGCGCGTTCGCGGCGAAGGCGTGCGCGCCCGCGGGATCGACCTGCTCGAGCTCGGTCCGGATCGCAGCGACGGCGCGGATCGCGTTGCGGGGGTCCTGCCACCAGTGCGGATCGACGCCGTCGTCGCCCGCGAGCGGGTCGACGTGGTCGCTCAGCGTCAGCACCGGGGCATCGCTTCCGGAGCTGTCGACGAGCTGGTCGAGCCAGGCGTCGACGTCGCCACCGGAGCGGACGATCAGGTCGGCGCCGGCCAGCGCCTCGGCGTCGCTGGGCCGCGGCTCGTACTCGTGGGGGTCGGCGTTGGCCGCGAGGATCTGCGTGACCTCGCCGCGGTCGCCGGCGACGTTGCGGGTCAGATCGGCGACCTGGGCGGTCGTCGCGACGACCGTGGGCCCGTTGCCGGAATCGGCGCCGGAGTCGCTGCAGCCGGACAGCGCGGCCGCGAGCAGCGCGTAAGCGATAAAGAAAGTGAGAATCGTTCGCATCTGCGATTCGGACAATCTAGCGCAGGCGCTGCTGCTTCCGCGCGGCGATCGGATAGCTTGAGGCTCACGCGACCGCCCGGGAGGAAACGATGGACCCAAGCAGCCTGAAGAAGTTCGACCTGTTCAAGGACGTCGACGAGAGCAAGCTGAGCAAGATCGCTCCGTTCACGATGCTCGTCGAGTTCCCGGACGGGAAGACCATCATCCAGGAAGGGGGCTACTCGAACGACTTCTACGCGATCGAGAGTGGCACGGCGAAGGTCGAACGCGGCGGCGAGACGATCGCCGAGATCGGTCCCGGCGACGTCTTCGGCGAGCAGGGCCTGCTCGAGCGCCAGGAGCGCTCCGCCTCCGTCGTCGCGACCTCGGCTCTGCGCGCCCTGAAGATCGAGCATTGGGAGATCCCGAGGATGCGCAAGGCGATGCCCGAGGTGCTCGAAGTGCTCCAAAAGACGATCGAAGAGCGATCCGGCTGAACCGGAGGCCGTGGCTCGGCGTCCTCGTCGGCTCACGCTGCGCCCGGCCGGCACGCGGTAGAGTGGCCGCCAGTACATACGGTCGGTGGTTCAAGGGAAGTCCGGTGCGAAACCGGCGCGGTCCCGCCACTGTGACCGGGTGAGGGTGTCGCCTGGCGGTTCGGCCGCCGGCCACTGGTTCCGACGAGGATCCGGGAAGGCGTGGCACCAGTCCCGGAAGCCAGGAGACCTGCCTCCGGCCGAGCCGATGTAAACCCTCGAGGAAAGGGTGGCTCCATGCCAGCTCCTACCTTTCGCGCGCTATCAGCGGCGCCGGTTCTCCTTTGCGCCTGCCTGCTCGCGTTGACGTTCACCGCGCCGGCAGAGGCCGGCAAGAAGTCCACCGCTGCCGACCTGCGCGTGGTCGACCCCGACAACCACACCCTCACCGAGGGAACCCAGCTGACGGGTCCCGCGAAGGTGAAGACCGACCGGAAGGCCGCCTGCTTCGGGCCCGGCACCGGCGGCTCCGGCGACCGGGTCTCGGTCCCGGGGTCGACGGCGCTCGGTCAGCTCGCCAACGCCGGCGTCGTCGATGACGACGTCTCGCCGCTCGGCATCACCGACGCCTTCGACTTCGGGCTCGGGATCTGCCGGATCGGATCGGCGGTCGCGCCGGAGACGGGCTACTGGTACCTGAAGGTCAACCACCAGGCCTCGTTCTCGGGCGCGGACCAGACGAAGGTCCGCCGGGGCGACGACGTGCTCTGGTACCTGATCGAGGACTTCAACGATCCGGCCCCGGTCGAGCTCGAGCTCAGCGCACCGGCGACCGCGAAGCCCGGCGAGCCGTTCGCGGTCAAGGCGACCGCGTGGGCCGACGACGGCGAGCGAAGCCCGGCCGCGGGCGTGACGGTGACGGGGGCCGACGCCCCGACCGACGCCAAGGGCGTCACGACCGTGACGGTGACGAACCGGACGGCGGTGCTCCGAGCCACCCAGCCGGGCGCGATCGCGTCCAACGGCGAGGCGGTCTGCACCGACGCGCTGCGCGACTGTCCCCCCGGTTACGCGACGACGATCGGCGGCACCCGGCGTGGCGACGAGATCACCGGCGGAAAGGCGTCGGAGCGGATCCTCGCCGGTCCCGGCAAGGACGAGGTGGACGTTCGCAAGGGGAATGCCCCGGACCGGATCAACTGCGGCCCCGGCAAGGACCGCCTGATCGTCCCTCGCAAGTCCAGCTCCCGGTACCGCTCCTGCGAGCGCGTGAAGCTCCGGGGATGAGCCGGTCGGCGCTGATCGCGGGATGAGCAGGGCCGCCTCGTTGGTCGCCGCGGCGGCGCTCGTCTGCGCCGCCGCGGCGGGTGGCTGCGGCTTCGGCCCCGGTGATGCTTCCCCGGGCCAGGTCGAGCTCCGGGTGACCCGCGAGTTCGGCACCGTCCCGATGGTGACCGCGACCCTCGATGACCCGACCGAGTCCGACACGGTCATCCGGATGCTCGACTCGAGCGCCGACGTCGAGACCTCCTACGGCGGCAACTTCGTCGACTCGATCGACGGCTACGCCGGCAGTACGTCCGGCGGCGGCGACGAGGACTGGTTCTTCTTCGTCAACGGCTACTACTCCGACATCGGTGGTGGCGAGAGGAAGGTCCTGCCCGGCGACCGGATCTGGTGGGACTACCGCTACTGGTCCGCGGCCTACCGGGTGCCGGCCGTCGTCGGCTCCTGGCCGGAGCCGTTCCTGCACGGCTACGAGGGCGACCGTCCCGGGACGGTCGTGCCGTGCCGGGCCGAGCGATCGACATGCGACGACGTCGTCGCGGCGCTCGGCGACGCCGGCGTCGACCCCGAGCTCGAGCGGGTCGCCAAACCCGTCGCCCGGCCCGACGAGCTGCGGGTCCTGGTCGGGCCGTGGGACGCACTGAGCGCCGATCGGGCCGCTCGGCTGATCGGGTCGGGGCCGGGCACCAGCGGCGTCTACGCGAGCTTCGGGTCGTGCCCGGGCGGGCCGCGGCTGACGATCGACGACTCGCACGGACGCGCGGTCGAGCGCCTCGACGACGCGGGGCTGATCGCCGCCGTCCGCGACGGCGAGGACCAACCGACCTGGCTCGTCACCGGAACCGACGAGGCGGCGGCCGCCGATGCCGCTTCGATCCTCGGCGCCGATGCGCTCCGCGACCGCTACGCGGTCGCGGTCGCCGGCGGCGATCCGATCCCGGCTCCCGCCGCCGGCGGCGCGACGAGCCCGGCAGGAGGCGAGTGCGGATGAGGTCCGTGCTCGCCTATGCGCCGCGGCCCGGCCCGCTCGGCCGGGCGCGACCGTGGATCGCCGCCGCCTTCCTGGCGCCGTTGGCGGTGATCGCCTTCACCTTCGCGAACCCGCTCGTCCTCGTGGCCGCCGGGGTGGCTGCGGCCGGGGCGGGGATCCTCTCCGGGGCCGGCCGCGGCATCGCCCAGCCGCTGCGTTGGTCGTTCGGCCTCGCGGTCATGGTCGTCGCCGTCAACGTCATCGCCTCCCAGCGCGGCGACACGATCCTGATCCGCGGCTTCGACCTCCCGGTCCTCGGACAGATCGACGTCAGCCTCGAGGCGCTCGCGGAGGGAGCGGTGCTGGCGCTGCGGATCGTCGTCGCCCTGGTCGTCTTCGCGGTCTGGTCGGCCTGCGTCGACCCGGATCGGGTGCTGCGCGCGATCCGGCCGATCGCCGCCCGCTCGGCACTCACGGCCACGCTCGTCAGCCGGCTCGTGCCGATCGCCGCGGCCGACGGCGCCCGGATGGCCGAGGCGGGCCGCCTGCGCGGCCCCGCCGCGGCACCGGTCGGACGCGCGGCGCTGACCCGCCGCCTCGTCGCCGGCTCGCTCGACCGCTCGGTGGACATCGCCGCGACGCTCGAGCTGCGCGGGTACGGGCTCGGGATCCGCTCGCGGATGCCGCGCCATCCTCGCGAGCGGGGCGAGGTGGCGCTCCTGCTCGCCGGGCTCGCGAACCTCCTGCTGATCGCCGCGGCGGCCCTCGCCGGCATCGCGGGCTTCGACGCCTACCCGCGGGTCGCGATGGACCTCGACCCGCCGACGTTGCTCTTCGCCGTCGCGGTCTTCGCGATCGCGATCGCGCCGCTCCTGCCCGATCACCAGCGCCGCCGGCGGATGCTCCGTGGCTGAGCCCGCCCTCGAGGTCGAACGGCTCCAGTACCGCTACCCGGGTGCCGCGGCGATGGCGCTCGACGGGATCGACCTGCGGCTCGACCCGGGGGAGTTCGTCGTCCTCGCCGGCCGCTCGGGCTCCGGCAAGAGCACGCTGCTGCGCGCCGCGTGTGGGCTCGTCCCCCATTTCCACGGCGGCGAGATCGCCGGGTCGATAACCGTCGGCGGTCGCTCGACCAGGACGACCGGACCGGCCGAGCTCGCGACGGCGGTCGGCTTCGTCGCCCAGGAGCCCGAGACGCAGGTCGTCTCGACCACGGTCAGGGCCGAGCTCGAGCTGCCGCTGGAGCTGCGGGGAGCCGCCGCCGTGGAGTCTGCCCGGGCGGTCGAGGAGACGGCGCTCGCGCTGGCGATCGAGCCGCTGCTCGACCGCACCACCGACTCGCTCTCGGGGGGCGAGCTGCAACGCGTCGCCCTCGGCGCAGCGCTCGTCACCGGTCCGCCGCTGCTCTTGCTCGACGAGCCCACCTCGCAGCTCGATCCGGTGGCCGGCGACGAGCTGATCGCGTTGCTGCGGCGGCTCAACGAGGAGTGGGGGGTGACCGTCCTGCTCGGCGAGCACCGCCTCGAGCGCTGCCTCGCCGCGGCCGACCGCGTCGTCGCCCTCGACGGCGGCCGCCTCCTCTACGACGGGAGCCCGGCCGGCTTCGGCCGGGCGGCGCTCCGGTCGGCTCCCGAGCTCGCCACCCCGGTGACCCGGCTGTTCGAGCTCGCCGGCATCGACGCCAGCCCGGTCACGGTCAAGGAGGCGCGCGCCCATGTCGGCTCGGAGGCGACTCCCGCGCCGCGCCGCGACGGGCCGTCCCGGCCCGCGGCGACGGCCGCCGGGGGACGGGCCCTCCGCTGCCGCCGGCTGCGCGTCGAGCTGCGGGCGGGCGAGGAGCTGCGTGAGGTGCTGCGCGGCGTCGAGCTCGCCGTCGAGCCCGGTGAGCGGGTCGCGCTGATGGGCCCGAACGGCGCCGGCAAGACGACGCTCCTGCGCACCGCCGTCGGCATCCTGGCTCCGGTCTCGGGGTCGATCGACGCACCCGGTGGAGCCGCGATGCTGAGCCAGCGTCCCGACGACTACTTCGTTCGCGAGCGGGTCGACGAGGAGCTTCCCGGCGCCGCCGGCAGGGCGGCGCTGGCGGCGGTCGGGCTCGACGTTCCCGGCGCCGCCGACCCTCGCGACCTCTCCGGGGGCGAGCGCCAGCGACTCGCGCTGGCGATCGCGATGGCCGGCCGCGGGGCCGGTGGCGAGCCGAGCGGGCTCGTCTGCCTCGACGAGCCGACCCGCGGCCTCGATCGCGGCCGCAAGGAGGACCTGGCGAGCTGGATCGCCGGCCTCGCCTCCGGCGGCGCCGCGCTCCTGATCGCCACCCACGACGTCGAGTTCGCCGCCCGCTTCGCGACCAGGGTCGTACTGCTCGCCCGTGGCCGGGTGATCGCCGACGGGGAGCCGCTCGAGGTCCTCGGCGGCGGCTGGTACTTCGCCACCGAGACGGCGCGGATCACCGGCGGCCGCGCGATCACCCCCGAGGACGGCGCCCGCCTGCTGACCGCCGAGCCGGCGCTCGGCGAGGGACCGCGATGAGCTGGCAGCTGACGTCGCTGGCCATCCTCGCCCTCGCGATCGTCGCCGGCTTCGCGTGGTTCGAGCGCTCGCGGCCGTCGGCGCGGATCGTCGCCGCGGTCGCGGCGCTCGCCGCCCTCGGGATCGCCGGTCGCGTCGCCCTCGCCCCGATCCCCAACCTCGTCGCGACGACCGACGTCGCGCTGCTGGCCGGCTACGCGCTCGGCGGCGGTCCCGGCTTCGCGGTCGGCGCGATCTCCGGCCTGGTCTCGAACTTCTGGCTCGGGCAGGGCCCCTGGACCCCATGGCAGATGGCGGGTTGGGGTCTCGTCGGGGTCGGTGGTGCGGTGCTGGCACGGCTCAGCGGTCGTCGCCTCGGGCGCCTGCAGCTGGCCCTCTGGGCCGCCGCGGCGGGACTCGCCTACGGGGCGCTCCTCGACCTCTCGGTGATGGTCAGCTACGGCGGTGAACAGTCAATCGACCGCTATCTGGCGCTGTCCGCGCGCGGAATACCGTTCAATGTGATCCATGCAGCGGGTAACTTCACGCTGATGCTTGCCGCGGGCCCCGCACTGATCCGCATGCTCGACCGCTATCGGGACAGGTTCGACTTCGAATGGCGCGATCGCCCGATCGGCCGGATCGCCGCCTGCCTCGTCGTCGCGCTGTGCATCTCCGCCTCGCTGATCGCCCCCGCCGGAAGCGAGGCGAGGGCCGGGGGCTCCAGCGCCAAGCAGTGGCTCGTCGGCGCCCAGAACAAGAACGGCGGCTACGGCACCGGGCCGGGCCTGGAGTCGAGCGTCGGGATGACCGGCTGGGCGATGCTCGGAATGGAGGCGGCCGGGGTCAACCCGCTCGACGTTCGCCGGGCCGGCAACACACCGGTCTCCTACCTGCGCCGGAATTCGGCCGCCGTCACCTCGACCGGCGACCTCGAGCGGACGATCATCGCCCTCGCCGGCGCCGGCGTCGACCCGCGCAGCTTCGCCGGACGCGACCTCGTCGGCGAGCTGCGCGACCGCAAGAACCGTGACGGTTCCTATCAGCAACAGGTCAACCTGACCGCCTATGCGGTGCTCGCCCAGAAGGCCGCCAAGGTCGACAAGTCGAAGCTCGGCAAGTCGGCGAAGTGGCTGCGCAAGATCCAGAACAAGAACGGTGGCTGGGGCTCCGTCGCCGGCGCCAACAGCGAGCCGGACAGCACCGGCGCGGTGATACAGGCGCTCGCGGTCGCGCCCGGCGGCAAGAACCAGATCAAGGCGGCGGTGAAGTGGCTGCGCTCGGCCCAGCACGGAACCGGCGGTTGGTCGCTGGTCGGTGGCGCCTCGTCGAACTCGCAGTCGACCGCATGGGCGATTCAGGGCCTCGTCGCCGCCGGCAAGAACCCGGGCTCGTTCCGTCCCAAGGGCACGAATCCGTACAAGTACCTGAAGCGCCGTCAGCGCTCCGACGGCCATTACGAGTACTCGAGCGCCAGCGACCAGACCCCGGTCTGGGTCACCGCGCAGGGGCTCGCGGCCGCCTACAGCACCGAGTTCCCGATCAAGGCGGTCGAGCGTGCTCCGAAGCCGAAGAAGAAGAACGACGACAGCACCGGGACCGGGAGCTTCAACTACGACAGCGGCTACACCGCGCCGAGCTACGGCGACACTGGCAGCTATGGCAACGGCACCGGCCTCAACGACCTTTACCACTCCGGCGGCAACGGCAACGGCAAGGGCAAGGGCTCCCGGTCCAAGGGCGGCGACGGCGGGACCTCGAACGGCAACGGACCCGTCGTCGAGGACGAGGCGGCGACCACGAGTGGCGCCGGCCGGCAGCGCATCCCCGCGAACTCCGATGCGACTGCGACCGCCGCCGCCGACGACGACGGGGACCGGTTCGAAGCACCCTCGACCCCGGTGCTGCTCGGTGGCCTCGGCGGGCTGACGGCGCTGCTCGGCGCGGGCTTTCTCTGGTTCAGTCGCCGCCTGCCGTGATCGAGCGGTCCCGGGCACTCGAGGAGCTGACCGCCGAGCCGTACGACGTCGTCGTGATCGGCGGTGGCGTGACCGGAGCCGGAGTCGCGCTCGACGCGGCATCCCGCGGCTACTCGACGGCAATCGTCGAGCGTGACGACTGGGCGATCGGGACCTCGAGCCGGTCCTCGAAGATGATCCACGGCGGCCTGCGTTACCTGCAGAACTTCGACCTCGGCCTCGTCCGCGAGGCGCTCCTGGAGCGACAGCTGATGGTGCAGCTGGCGCCGCATCTCGTCTACCCGACGCCGTACCTGGTGCCGACGCTCGGCGACGACCGACGCGACCGGAAGATCGGGATCGGCCTGAACATGTACGACGTCATGGCCAGCAACCGCGGCTCCCGCCGCGAGCGCCGTGAGCGCCGCGGCCGCCGCGAGGACGACGGCGACGTCCTCGACCTCTCGAACTGGTCCCCGGACCGGCATCGGACGATCCCCCGTGAGGAGGTCCTCGGGCTGATCCCGGCGCTGCGCGATCGCGATCCGAAGTCCGCCTACCTGTTCTACGACTGCCAGACCGACGACGTCCGCCTCGTCCTGACGATCCTCGGCGAGGCCGAGCGATTCGGGGCGGTGATGGCGAATCGGCTCGAGGTGACCTCGCTGCTCGAGCGCGACGGCCGGGCCGGCGGCGTCGTCTGCCGCGACGCCGAGACCGGAGCCACGGTCGAGGTCGAAGCCGCGAACGTCGTCAACGCCACCGGGGTCTGGGCGGACCGGATCCGCCCCGGCGAGATCCTCGACGAGGCCGAGGTGCCGAGGATCGCCCCGAGCCGCGGCACCCACGTGACCCTGCCGTTCGAGAAGCTGTCCCTGAACGAGGCGGCCTGCATCGTTCCCGCCGGTGCCGAACGGACGATCTTCGTGCTCCCCTGGTACGGGCGCGTGCTGGTCGGCACGACCGACAACGACTACGGCGGCGACATCGATCACGTCCGTCCCGGCGGCGACGACGTCTCCTACCTGCTCGACGCCGTCAACGCCTACTTCGGGACCGATCTCGGCCGCGCCGACCTGACCGGCGCCTACGCCGGCGTCCGCCCCTTGATCTCGACCGGAGATTCGAAGAAGTCGGTCGACATCTCGCGCAAGGCGGAGCTCTACGAGACCTCGTCGGGAATGCTGACGATCACCGGCGGCAAGCTGACGACCTGGCGGCGGATGGCCAAATCGGTCGTCGACCGGGTCGCGATGCGCGAGGATCGCGATCTGCCCTGTCACACCCACGAGATCCCGCTCGGCATGGAGGCGCGCGAGGCCGACCTCGCGCCTCCTGCGGGCCTCGACGCCGACCGCCTGCCGGAGGGCTGGCGCGACCGCCTCGCCTTCCGCTACGGGCATGCGGCCCATCGCGTCCTCGACCTCGCCGCCGAACGCCCGGAGCTCGCCGCGCCGATCGTCCCCGGGCAGCCCGACCTGCTGGCCGAGGTCGTCGTCGCCGCCCGCTTCGAGCAGGCGAGGAGCCTCGGCGACGTTCTCCTTCGCCGCACCCGGTTGGCACTCCTGGCCGCGCCGGAGCTGCGAACGCCGGGATCGGTCGCGCCCGCCGCCGCGGCGCTCGGAGCCGAGCTCGGCTGGGACCGGGACCGGATCGCCGCGGAGGCGGAGGGCTGGCCCGATGTCCTCGCCGACGCCGGCGCCGACCCGGCCGGGGTCGCAACCGCCGGTTCGGCGGACTGAGGCGGCCCGGTCGTCCGGCCGCCTGCCGATATCCTTCGCCGCCGCATGGCCACCCTCGACAAGCAGCATCTGTCCGATCTCCACCGTCTCGCCGCCGAGCTCGGCATCGAGCGTTACCGCATGCTCCCGCGGGAGGAGCTCATCGCCGCGATCACCGAGCGCGATCCGGACGCATCCGTGCCCGAGCCGGAGCCCGTCGATCGCGACCGCGGTCGTGAGGAGCGGGCCGAGCGCAGCCCGGGCCGGCGCCGCGAGCGCAGCGGACGCCGCCCCGGGGGACGCGACGAGGGGCCCGGCGGCGACGGCGAGGACGAGTCCGACGTCGAGGGTGAGCCGGTCAGCGGCGTCCTCGACATCACGCCTCGCGGTCACGGCTTCATCCGTCTCTCCGGGCTGGAGTCGGCCGAGGAGGACGTCTACGTCTCGCCGTCGCAGATCCGCCGCTGCGAGCTCCAGCGCGGCGACGAGATCGCCGGCCCGGCCCGCAAGCCCCGCCGCGGCGAGCGCTATCCGGCCCTGATCCACGTCGACACGATCAACGGCGTCGCTCCCGGCGAGGAGCGGACGCGGCTCGGCGACGCGGCCCCGGTTCACCCGAGCCGGCGGATCGACCTGACGCCGGCCCCCGACAGCTCCGCCGAGGACGCGATCCTGCTGCGCTCGATCGACCTCCTGATGCCGCTGGCGCGGGGGCAGCGGGTCCTCGTTGACGCTCGTCCCGGCTCCGGCCGCACGACCCTGCTCCGGGCCCTCGCCGGCGCGATCGCGCGCAGCGCCGACATCGAGCTCGTGGTCCTGCTGATCGACGAGCGGCCCGAGGAGGTCGCCGCGTGGCGTCAGGCTGCTCCGGGCGCCGACCTCGCCGTGGCCACGGCCGAGATGCGATCGGGCGAGCAGCTCCGGCTCGTCGAGCTGGCGTTCGGGCGGGCCAGTCGCAAGGCGGAGGCCGGTGCCGACGTGGTCCTGCTCGTCGACTCGATCTCGCGGATCGCCGTCGCCGCCGACGACCCGGGGCGGGTCAAGCCGATCTTCGGCGCCGGTCGCGAGACCGAGGACGAGGGCGTTGGCTCGCTGACCGTGGTCGCGACGACGCTCGGCGACGGCGGCGAGGACCAGGGCTCGGTGGAGCGGACCCTCGAGACGACCGAGAACGTCCTGATCGTGCTCGATCCCGACCTCGCGGCCCGCGGCGTCTACCCGGCGATCGACTTCACGGCCTCGCGGATCGCCGGCGAGGAGCATCTCCGCGACGGTGACGAGCTCGCCGCCGCCCGCAAGCTCCGCACCGAGCTCGGGTCGCTGACGCCGGAGCTCGCGGCCGCCGAGGTCCGGCGGCTGATCGACGGCTCGCCGGATACGGCCGCAGCCCTCGGATCGATCCGTACCTGAGCCGTTGGCTCTGGTCCTCGCCTTCGTCCTCTTCGCGATCCTCGATCCGCCGTTGGGCCTGATCGCGCTCGCCGTCGGGGCCGTCTTCGAGGTCGGCGAGGCGATCTTCTGGACCCGATACCTGAAGCGCATCCGCGTCCGGACCGGTGCCGAGGGGATGATCGGCGAGGTGGCGGAGACGATCGAGCCGTGCGCGCCGCGCGGGCGCGTCCGCCTCCGCGGCGAGATCTGGTCGGCGGTCTGCGAGCAGGGGGCCGGGGTGGGGGAGGCCGTTCGCGTCACCGCGATCGACGGGCTGACCCTGACGGTCGAGCCGCTCGGCCCCGGCGAAGCTCAGCGCCGGTAGGCGAGCGCGCGCCAGGACGGCTCGCGCGAGAGCTCGATCGGCTCGTGGTCGCGATCGGGCTGGATGTAGCCGAAGGTGCTCGTGCGCTCGTCGAAGACGATGTCGAGCTCGCCCTCCTTGACCCGCTGATCGAGCCAGGCGCCCCGGAAGACGAGGCGGCGGATCCAGTGCACGAGGCTCTTGTGGGAGCCACCGACGAGCTCGAACCAGTGGGCGTTTATGTGCTCGCCAAGGGGGGAAGCGGAGTCGCGGATCTCGCCGTTGACAGCAAGCTCGACGAGGTCGTGGAGCTCCTCGGGCTCGAGGCCGGGGGCCGTGAAATCGAGCTTCACCGCCGCCTGCTCGACCCGCTGGGAGAAGTCGGCCTCGTTGAACGAGAAACGGAGCTCCCCGTACTCGAGAACGTAGTCGGAGCCCGACTCGTAGTTGCCTCTGCGTGTAGCTCGTTCCATAGTCGATGGCCCGGTTGACGGGGTCTCCGTCGCGGGTGGCCCATGTTCGCCAAAGCCCGACCCGGGCAGCCCCGCTGGGTCCTCCTGTGAACGCAGGCTTGCACCCACCGGCGCGGGGAGGAAAGCGCGACCCGGCGGCGACGGGATAGGGGCGCGACCCGGGGTGCCGGGGTCGGCGGGTCGATGGAACGTGAGCCCCGCCGGTTCCGCCACCTCGACCGATGCGAGGTCGGTGGAGCTCTCGTGCCCATGGCGAGCGGCTTCCTGGCCCGCCTGCTCGGCCTCGCCCTGCTCGGTCGGGATCGGGCCGGGCCGGGGCTGCTGATCCCGCGCTGCCGCTGCATCCACACGATCGGCATGCGGTTCCCGCTCGACGTCGTCTTCCTCGACGACGCCGGGCGGGAGGTCCGCAGGATCGAGGGGGTGCGCCCCTGCAGGGCGGTGTTCGAACCTGGCGCGGCGGCGGTGCTCGAGCTGCCCGCGACGGCGGCCGCCTCAGACGTCGGGGAAGCCGATCCATGACTCGCCGGTGACCGGCTCGTCGGCCCGCTCGGAGGCGGGGATCCGCTCCAGCGTCCGGCTCTCGCGGGGCAGCAGCGCGAGCAGCCACGCGAGCATTGCGAGCACCGACCCGACGGCGAGGACCTCGATCGCGCCGAGCGCCTCGGCGAGCGGCCCGGCGAGCAGATATCCGACCGGCAGGAGCCCGAGCGAGATCATCCAGTCGTAGGAGCTGACCCGGGACAGCCGGTCCGGCGGGATCCGCTCGGCGAGGGCGGTCAGCCACCAGACGTCGAACAGCGAGAATCCGAAGCCCCCGACGACGGCGGCCGGCAGGACGACCTCGAGCGGCGCCCCGAGCGCGTAGGCGACCGCCATCGGGCACCAGAGCGCGCCCATGACCAGCCCGAGCCGGATCGGGTGCAGGGGGCGCCAGCGGATCCCGGCGAGCGAGCCGATGATCGTTCCCGCTCCCAGCGCGGCGGTGACGATCCCGTAGACGTCCGTGCCGCCGTAGTTCTCGTCGGCGACTACGGGGCCGAGGACGAACCACGGGGCGAGGCCGAAGAAGAGCATCGCGCAGGCCGCGACCAGGGTCGCCCATACCCAGGCGCGTGCGCGCACCTCCTCGTAGCCGACCCGGAGCTGAGCGCGCAGCGATTCCGGCTCCTCGCCGCCGGCGAGGTCGGCGCCGGCCGCGGCCTCGCGTCGCCGCGGGCTCATCCGCACCAGCAGCGCGGCGCTGATCAGGAAGGTCGCGGCGTCGACGGCGAATGCCTCGCCGGCTCCGACGCCGAGGACCAGCGCCGTCGCCAGGGCCGGGCCGACGAACTCGCAGACGTTGTTCGACATCGCCACGAGGGCGTTCGCCTCCTGGATCTCGGCCTCGGGGACGGTTTGCGGGATCACCGCGGTCGACGCGGGCCGGAAGAAGGCCTCCGCCGATCCGAACAGCGCCTCGATCACGACGACCTGCCAGATCGCGACGTCGCCGGTGATGATCAGCACGGCGAGGGTCCCGTGGAGGGCGAAGCGGATCAGGTCGGTGACGACCATCAGCCGGTGCCGCGGCACCCGGTCGGCCCAGATCCCGCCGAGCAGCATGAACGCGACGAGCGGGATCGCATGCGCCGCCAGGACGAAGCCGAGGTCGATCGGGTCGCCGGTCAGGTCGATCACGAACAACGCCAGGGCGACGGTGACGATCCGGTCGCCGAGCACGCTGGCGAGACCGGCCAGCCAGAGCAGCCGGAAGTCGCCGTGTCGGAGAACTGCGAAGAGTCGGGCCATCCGGCTGATTGTCAGCACGGATGACGGCGCGGCGGCGGCCCGGCCGCCCGATCCGGGGCGCGCTCGCCGGCGGCGGGCTTATCGGAGGCGGAGATGCTGCCGACCGTCGACAAGCTCGCGACCATCGTCATCTGCGAGGACGACCCGATCACCCGCGAGCTGCTCTGCGAGAACCTCGAGGCCGACCGGTTCGAGGCGCTCGCGGCGGGCACCGCCGAGGAGGCGTTGCGGTTCTGCCGCTACGGGACGCCTGACGTCCTGCTGATCGACATCGGGCTTCCCGACGCCTCGGGGCTCGACGTGATCCGCGAGATCCGCGCCGCGACCGGGCCGGCCCCGGCGTTCGACCCGGCCCTGCCGATCGTCGCGCTGAGCGGCCGAGGCGGTGACGGCGACCGGGTCCGCGGGCTCCGAGAGGGCGCCGACGACTACGTCGTCAAGCCGTTCTTCTACGACGAGCTCCACGAGCGGATCCGCAAGCTCCTCGGTCGCCGTTCGGGCGCCCGGCGCGGGCCGATGCGGGTCGGGTTGCTCAGCATCGACCCGGCGACCCGCGAGGTGAAGGTCGGCGACCGCGACGTCGAGCTCGCCAACAAGGAGTTCGAGCTGCTGCGGACGCTCGCGAGCGAGCCGCAGCGGGTCTTCACCAAGGACGAGCTGCTCCGCGACATCTGGGGCTTCGAGTCGCCGGGCCGGACCCGCACGCTCGACTCCCATGCCAGCCGCCTGCGCCGCAAGCTCGACCCCGAGCGCGGCATGTACGTCATCAACTGCTGGGGCGTCGGCTACCGGCTCGTCGGAAGCTGACCGATGGGTGCCGGCGTCCTGATCCTGCTCGCGGCGCTCGCTCTCGTCGAGGTGGCG
>DATAFA010000156.1:0-6111 GCA_036257785.1 Solirubrobacterales bacterium
CTGGAGCGTCCTCAGCGGTCCGGCCGGCGGGGCGGTCGGCGCCGGCCTGCTGGCGGTGGCGTCGGGGAGTGGCGACGCGCTCGGCCTCGACATGGGCGGCACCTCCTGCGACGTCTGCGTCGTCGAGGAAGGCCGCGTCGGCCGGACCGAGAGCCGCGAGTTCGACGGCCGGCCGATCCAGCTGCCGATGGTCGACGTTCACACGGTCGGCGCCGGGGGCGGCTCGATCGCCTGGCGCGACCAGGGCGGCGCGCTCCGGGTCGGGCCGCGCTCGGCCGGCGCCGAGCCCGGGCCCGCCTGCTACGGCAAGGGCGGGAGCGAGCCGACGGTGACCGACGCCAACCTCCTGCTCGGCTATCTCGACCCCGAGGCCGGGCTGGCCGGGGGGGTCACGCTCGACCGGGCCGCCGCCGAGGCCGTGGTCGGCGTACTCGCCGAGTCGCTCGGCCTCGGGTTGGTGGAGGCGGCCGCCGGCATCCACGAGGTCGCCAACCAGGAGATGATCCGGGCGCTGCGCGTGATCACGGTCGAGCGCGGCGTCGACCCGCGCCGGTTCGACCTGCTGCCGTTCGGCGGCGCCGGGCCGCTCCATGCGACCGCGATCGCTGCCGAGCTCGGCATCGACCGCGTCCTCTGCCCGCGTTCCGGGGGCGTCCTCTCGGCGCTCGGGCTCGTCTGCGCGGAGCGACGCCGCGACACCACCCGGACGGTGATGCTCTCCGGACCCGAGCTGACCGGGGCGGGAATCGCGGCGGCCGTCTCCTCGACCCTCGAGGCCCTCGAGCATCAGCAGGGGGCGTCGCTGGAGGCGATCTACGAGCTCCGCTACCGCGGCCAGTCGTTCGAGCTGCCCGTCGACGGCCCGCTCGACGCCGATCCGGAAGCCCTGATCGAGGCCTTCGCCGCCGAGCACGAGCGACGCTACGGGTACCGCGAGGACTCGAGTGAGATCGAGCTGGTCAACGTCCGCCTCGCCTCCCGTGAGCCGCTGGCCGGCTTCGAGCTGCCGGCACCGGACGGCGCGGAGCCGCGCCGGTCGACCCGTCGGGCGTCGATCGCCGGGGAGCCGGTGACGATCGAGGTGATCGCCGGCGAGCCCCCGGCCGGCCTCGCGCTCGACGGGCCGTGTGTCTTCGAGCTCCCCGAGACCACGTTCCTCGTCCCCGGCGGCTGGCACGCCGAGGTCGACGCGGTCGGGACGATCGTCGCGACGAGGCAAGGGGTGCAGCGATGACGCCTGCCGTCGACCCGATCGAGCTGCAGGTGCTGAGCGGCGGGCTGCGGGCGATCTGCGACGAGATGGGGGCCGTCCTGGTCCGGGCGGCGTACTCGCCGAACATCAAGGAGCGGCGGGACTGCTCGACCGCGCTCTTCGACCCGAGCGGCGAGCTCGTCATGCAAGCCGAGCACATCCCGGTCCACCTCGGCTCGATGCCCGCGGCGGTCGAGGCCGTCGCGGCGCTCGCGGCAGCCGGGCCGATCGACGCCGAGGACCTGTGGATCCTCAACGATCCGTTCCGCGGCGGCACCCACCTGCCCGACATCACCCTGGTCTCCCCGCTCGTCGTCGACGGCGAGCTGAGCGGCTGGGTGGCGAGCCGGGCCCACCACGCCGACGTCGGCGGCCCGACGCCGGGCGGGATGCCCGCCGACTCGCACACGCTCGCCGACGAAGGGGTGGTGATCGAGCCGCGCCGCGTCGGCGCGGAGGACCTGGCGGCGCTCGCGGCGCGGATGCGCAGGCCCGACCAGCGCCTCGCCGACCTGCGGGCCCAGCGCGCAGCCAACCTCCGCGGCCAGGCCCGGGTCGCCGAGCTGGCCGAGCGGCTCGGCCGCGCCCGGCTGCTGGTCGGCATGGAGGCGGTGCTCGATTACGCCGAGCGGCGCAGCCGGAGCGCGATCGCGGCACTCGCCGACGGGATCTACGAGGCCGGCGACGAGCTCGAGGCCGCCGACGGAACCGCGATCCCGCTGCGGGTAACCGTCGCGATCGCCGGCGAGCGGATCGAGGTCGACTTCGCGGGCTCGGCGCCGCAGGTCGACGGCAACCTCAACTGCCCGCTCCCGGTCACCCGGGCGGCGACGTTGTTCGCGATCCGCTCGCTGACCGACCCCGATGCGCCGGCGTCGGCGGGCGCCTTCCGGCCGGTCGCGATCACCGCACCGGCGGGGACCGTTCTCAACGCGCAGCCGCCCGCGGCCGTCGCGGCCGGCAACGTCGAGACCTCCAGCCGGGTCGCCGACCTCCTCTTCACGGCCCTCGCCGGCGTCGCCGACGGTCCCGCGCAGGGCCAGGGGACGATGAACAACCTGACCCTCGCGGGCGGCAGCGGCGAGGAGGAGTTCACCTACTACGAGACGATCGGCGGCGGTCAGGGCGCCTGCCCGGGGGCGCCGGGCCCGAGCGCCGTCCACGTGGCGATGTCGAACACCCTCAACACGCCGGTCGAGGCGCTCGAGGCCGAACTGCCGGTCCGGATCACCGAGCTCGCGATCCGTCGCGGCAGCGGCGGTGTCGGTCGCCGGAACGGCGGCGACGGCGTCATCCGCGCCTTCGAGGCGCTGGCCCCGCTGCGGTTCACGCTGATCACCGAGCGGCGCAACCGGGGGCCGCGCGGCCGCGACGGCGGCGGCGACGGAGCGCCCGGCCTCAACACCCTCAACGGCGAGCCGCTCGCGGCCAAGTGCGAGGGCGGGATGAAGCCCGGCGACGTGCTCCGGATCGAGACTCCCGGGGGCGGCGCACTGGGCGTTTCCGAGCCGCCGGAATGAGGTTGCAAGACAATGTGCGGGTCGTAACTTATTTGCCGTTCAGGGGCACCTGCTCTAGACTCGCGGCCCTCCGACGGGCCCACCAGCGGCCCCGGCCGGGTCGCCCTCGTCCGAGCCTCGCGACCCCGCCCTGAACCACGACCCCGGACGCAACAAACCATGCCAATTGCTTTCAAGGAATGGTCCGTCACGGTGCGCGCGCTTGCCGAGGGCGAGCAGCTCGTCACCCTTCGCAAAGGCGGCATCCGCGAGGAGAACAAGCACTTCGAGCTCGAGCACGAGCAGTTCTTCCTCTACCCGACGTTCGACCATCAGCGCAACGACCTGGTCCGTGAGTCCCACCATCCCGAGCTCCGCAGGGCGCTCGAGGAGGGCGTGTGGCCCGACGAGGAGCCGCCGCCGCGGGCGCTGTTGCAGGACGGCGGGATCCCGCAGCCGGATCGAGTCCGGATCCGTGCCTGGGCCGAGGTCGCCGACCACTTCACCACCGACGATCCCCGGATCGTCGACTCGCTGAGCCCGTACCACGTCTGGACCCAGGACTACGCGCGCAAGCGGCTGCGCTGGAAGCGCACCCATCCCCTGCACGTGCTCCTGCTCAAGGTCCACCGGATCCCGCGGCCGGTGACGGTCCGGGTCCGCGACGAGCACATCGGCTGCCACTCGTGGGTCGAGATCGACCGCGACCTGCCCTTCGAGGGCGTGCCGGTCATGGCCGACGACGAGTTCGACCGAGCCGCATCGGCGATTCGCGTGACCTGCGGCGCCGACCAGACCGACCAGGAGCCGGAGCCCGCGCTCGCCTGAGCGGCGGCGCCCGGGTTCGGCGCGGCCGGGGTTGACTGACCGCGCGCCGGCGCTCGAGGGGACCGGCACCGGCGGGACGCTGGTGATCGGCATCGGCGGCGGCGGCGACGTCGTCGGCGCCCTCGCGATCGCCCGCGCGATCGAGCGCACCGGCCGCCGGATCGAGCTCGGCGGCGTCGCCTGGGAGCGGTTCGCGGTCGACCCTCACCACGCCGGTCCGAGGCCGCTCGACCATCTCGACGGGATCGAGCGGATCGGGGCGGCGGCGGCGCTGACCGGCGGCGACGGGAGGACGCCCGAGGGCGTCCGGCTCGCCGAGGCCGGCGTCGCCGCGCACCTCCGCCGACCGGTCGCGCTCGTCGACGTCAACGGCGGACCCGCCTCGATCGCCGCCGCGATCGAGACCCTCGCCGACCGGCTCGACTGCGATCTCGTCGTCCTCCTCGACGTCGGTGGCGACGTCCTCGCGACCGGGTCGGAGCCCGGCTTGGCGAGCCCGCTCTGCGACGCGCTGCTCCTCGCTGCCGCCACCCACCTCCCCGAGCGAATCGCCGTCCTCGGCTGCGCCTTCGGCGCCGGCTGTGACGGCGAGCTGACCGTCGCCGAGGTGCTCGGACGGGTTGCCGTCCTGGCCCGCGAGCAGGCCTGGACCGGCACGATCTCGCCCGGCGCCGAGGCGGCGCGCGAGGTCGTCGCGGTCGCCGGCGGCGTCCCCACCGAGGCGAGCCTCCTCGCCGCCCGCTGCGCGCTCGGCGAGACCGGGCCGGCACCGATCCGGGGCGGCCGGCGGACGGTGGAGCTCGGTCCGGTCGGAGCGCTCGGGTTCCTCTTCGATGCCCACCGGGCGATCGGGGCGGCGGCACCGCTCGCCGACCTCGTCCGCGGCGCGGACTCGATCGAGACGGCCCGAGCGGCGATGGCTGCGAACGGGATCCGCACCGAGCTCGACTACGAGCGCGAGCGGCTCGCCGGTCGAAGCGCCTGAGCGCGCGGGGGAACCGGGGCATCGCCGGGACGCCGCCCATAGACTGCCCGGCGATGAAAAGCAACAGAACCAATCGAACGCGGTCGAGCCGGCTCCGCCGGATCCCGCTGCTCCCGGCACTCGTGGCATTGCTCGCGATCCTGGTGGTCCCCCCGGTGGCCTCCGCGGGCCCGACGGACTGGACCGAGCTCCGGACCCTCAACATCGCTCACCAGGGTGGTGAGGACGAGGCGCCGTCGAACACGATGTATGCCTACGACCGCGCGATGCGACTTGGCTCCGACATGCTCGAGACCGACATCCACGTGACCAAGGACGACAAGATCGTGGTCATCCACGACTCAACCGTCGATCGGACCACGAACGGCACGGGCAGCGTCTACGACATGACCCTGGCGCAGATCCAGAAGCTCGACGCGGGCTACTGGCTCGTGCCCGGGGAGGGAACCGACCACTCCTCCCGCCCCGCCGCCGACTATCCGTTCCGCGGCGTCCGCACCGGCGCCGTGAAGCCGCCGCCCCGCTACAAGCCCTCCGACTTCCGGATCGTGAGCCTGCCGCAGGTCATGAGGGAGTACCCCGACGTCCCGATCAACATCGAGATCAAGGGGCGCTCCGACGACGACGTCGACTCCTACCTGCACAACGCCGAGGTTCTCGCCGGCTACCTGAACCGCCTCGGCCGGACTCGCGGGATCGTCGTCGCGTCCTTCAACGACGCGGCCCTCGCGCACTTCCACGAACTGGCGCCACGGATCGACCTCGCCCCGGCCACGGGCGGTGTCGCCGGCTACGTCCTCGGCAACGTCCCGCCACCCGCGGGCTCGAAGGTCTTCCAGGTCCCGATGACGTTCAACGGCATTCCCGTCGTCACGCCGGAGTTCGTCGCCAAGGCCCACGGTGACGGCTACGCCGTCCACCCCTGGACGATCGACGACGAGCCGACGATGAAGTACCTCTTCGACCTCGGCGTCGACGGGATCATGTCGGCGCAGCCGATGCGGCTGGAGAAGGCCATGTGCAACATGGACGTCTCGCGCCCGCCGCTGCCCGCGAGCTCACCGGGCAAGCACTGCACGAAGAAGTCGTCGATCGCCTGCAGGGTGCGGGCGAACACGCTCTACCTCGGCGGCGGCGTGACGGTGGGCCTCAGGCGCCGCGACGACTTCGACAGCCGCTGCGCGGGCACCGTCGCCCTCGAGACGAAGTCGGGCAGGAGACTGGCGAAGGGCCGGTTCAACTTCGGCTGGTTTCCTCCACCCGGCGGACTCGACCGTCGTCAGACCGTGATCGATTCGACGCCGAAGCTCCGGAAGGCGGTCCGGAAAGGCAAGCCGATCCGCGCGGTCGTCCAGCCCTACGACGCGTTCGTGACCCGGACCCTCTTCCCGGCTCCCTAGCCAGCCAGCGCCGCGCGGACGAACTCGACGTCGGCGCGGAGCGCCTCGACCTCGCGCGGGGTTTCGACGACGGACGGCGCAGCGGCGGCCCGGATCATGTGCCGGAGGACGTCGAGATCGATCGTTCCGGCGCCGATGTTCGCGTGG
>DATAFA010000162.1:0-7086 GCA_036257785.1 Solirubrobacterales bacterium
GGCCGAGCAGGGACTCGGTCGCGGCGGTGACGGTCAGCGCTGCATGCATCGCGAGGCGCTCGGCGGGGTCATCCGGCGATGCCCTGGTCGTCCTGGCCGACCACGAGGGCCAGGTCAGCGCCGCCGGCGACGTCGCTCACCTCGGAGGTGATCGGGACGACGTCGAGGTCACCGAGCTGCTCGCTGAGATCGGACGCGAGCTGCTTGGCGTCGGACTTGAAGCCGTCCTCGAACATCACCGAGCTGGTCGGGAAGCTGCCGGCGTCACCGACCTCGCCGACCTTCCAGTCGGCTTCCTTGACGAACACGCTGGCGGCCTTGGCGGTGCCGGGCACGCCGACGCCACCCTCGGGCGCGGTGCCGTTCAGGACCGCCACCTCCGGTTGGGCCGCCTCCGCCGGCTGCGTCGCCGTCGAGCTGCCGGCTCCGGACTCGTCGGAGCCGTCGAGCAGCCCGAATCCGCCGGTCAGGATCACGGCCGCCACGACGAGCGCCAGGACACCGAGCCCGAGGACCAGCGGGCTGACCGGGGAGCGGTTCTCGAGCTCCTCGTAGCGGAAGGCGGCCTCGCCACGCATCCGCGCCATCCGCCCGGGCTCGCCGGAGGCCGTCTCGGGGCCCTCGCCCCCCGCGTTCGCGCCGATCGCGGGCATCGTGGCCTCGCCGGCGCTGACCGCGGACCGCTCTTCCTCGGCGGCGGCGCGCTCCGGCGCTCGACCCGCCCACTCACGCAGGCGGCGCAGGTGCCGGGCCTGCTGGAACGTCATGAAGACGAGCACGGCGAGGCCGCCGAAGGCGACGAAGCCGAGAATCGCACCGATCTCCTTCAGCAGATCCATTCTCAGCGCGGGATCTTAGAGCCGCCACCGGGGGCCAAACCGGCGCTGATCACGCCGACCACCCGGCGCGCCAGATCGGTCTCGTCCCCGCTGCCGATCAGATCCCGAAGCTGCTCGAGCGTCTCGTCGACCCGAACCGGGTCGAGTGGCTCCTCGCGGACGGCCTTGACGATCCGCGCTTCGGCGGTCGGCTCGGCGTGCTCGCCGTCGGCGAGGAGCTGCTCGTGGAGCTGCTCGCCGGGCCGCGGCGCGGTGAACTCGATGGCGATGTCGGTCTCCGGCTCGTAGCCGGCGAGCCTGATCATGTTGCGGGCCAGGTCGAGGATCCGGACCGGCTCGCCCATCTCGAGCACGAAGACGTCGCCGTCGCCGCCGAGGTCGGCGGCGCGGATGACCAGCTGCACGGCCTCGGGAATCGTCATGAAGTAGCGGGTCATGTCGGGATGGGTGACGGTCACGGGCCCGCCGCGCTCGATCTGGCCGCGGAAGATCGGCACGACGCTGCCGGAGGAGCCGAGCACGTTGCCGAACCGGACCGAGACGAACCGGGTCGCGGGATGGCGGGGCGCGGCGCTGCGGACGACTGACTCCGCCATCGCCTTCGAGGCCCCCATGACCGTCCGCGGGTTGACCGCCTTGTCGGTCGAGATCAGCACGAACCGGTCGGCGCCGGCGACCGCGGCCGTCTCGGCGACGACCCGGGTGGCGATCGAGTTGTTGCGGACCGCCTCGAACGGGTTGGCCTCGACGAGCGGCACGTGCTTGTAGGCGGCGGCGTGGAAGACGACCTCGGGGCGGGAGCGCTGCATGACCTCGAGCATCCGCTCGCCGTCCTTGCAGTCGGCGAGCACCGCCTCGACGCGACCGAAGTGCCATTCGGATGTCAGCTCGCGGTCGATCTGGAAGAGGTTGTCCTCGGCCTGGTCGAGCAGGATCAGCCGCCGCGGCCCGACCCGGGCGATCTGCCGGCAGAGCTCGGCGCCGATCGAGCCGCCGGCGCCGGTGACGAGGACGATCCTGTCGCGGAGGTAGCTGCCGACACGGTCGAGCTCGATCACGACCGGCTCGCGGCCGAGGACGTCCTCGACCTGGACCTCGCGGAGCTGGCGGGTGAGCTGGACGCCGCCGCGCAGCAGCTCGAAGACCGTCGGCAGGGTGCGGACCCGGATCCCGCGCTCGCGGCAGGCCGAGACGACCTTGCCGCGGACGGCGCCCGGCGCCGACGGGATCGCGATCACGACCTCGGCGGGCTTCTCGCGCTCGAGGATCTCGCCGAGGTCGTCGGTGCCGCCGAGCACCTTCAGCCCCGACAGCCGCATCCCCCGCTTGCGCGGGTCGTCGTCGACGAAGCCGACCGGGTTGCCGAGCTCCGGGTTCAGGTGGAGCTCGCGGACGACCATCTGCCCGCCCGAGCCGGCGCCGACGACGAGGACGTCGTCGTGCTTGCCGCGGTTGTGATGCCGCATCCGGCGCTCGACGAAGTAGAAGCGGGCGACGCTGCGGGCGGCGACGAGCAGGCCGATCGTGAAGACGAGGTCGTAGATCATCACCGAGCGCGGCATCGGGCTCGCGAACGGCTTGCCGATGACGAAGACGGCGATCAGCAGCGCCGAGGCGACGGCGCAGGCCCGCATCACCGACCAGATGTCGCCGAGGTTGAAGTAGCGCCACCACTTCTGGTGCAGTCCCATCAGGCTGAACACGACCGTCTTGCCGAGCGCGACGAAGACGATCGAGCCGGTCAGCATGTCGACGTAGCGGTCCGGGATCCCGCCGGGCTCGTCGATGAAGCGGATCTCGAAGGCCAGGTAGAAGGCGAAGGCTGCGAGGGCCGCGTCAGCCGCCAGCTGGAAGATCCGATGCCGGAGCACCGGCGCGCGCAGGCGGTTCATCGGGCAAAGGGTAGAGTCCCCGGCAAGCTCGCGACGTGCCGGATGCGGGCTTCGCAAGCCCTTCACCGCATCGCAGACGTCGTTGCCGCACCCGCTCCTCATCGCCTCGATCACCGACCCGATCGTCAACTTCGCCGTCGACGTGGTCGACGCGATCGGCGTCGTCGGCATCTTCATCCTGATGACGCTGGAGAGCGCCTGCATCCCAATCCCGAGCGAGGCGACGATGCTGTTCGCGGGATTCGCGGTCAGCGACGGCGACATGACGCTCGTCGCGGCCGTCGCGGCGGGCGTGCTCGGCAACGTCCTCGGCTCGTGGATCGCCTGGGGCGTCGGCTACTACGGGCGCGAGGAGCTGCTCGAGAAGAACCGCCTCATCCACATCAACCCCAGGCACCTCGCGACCGCCGACCGCTGGTTCCGCGAACACGGCGAGGCGACCGTCTTCTGGTGCCGGATGCTGCCGATCGTCCGCACCTTCATCTCGCTGCCCGCCGGCGTCGCCGAGATGCCGTTCTGGCGCTTCACGACGTTCACGGCACTCGGCTGCGTCCCCTGGGTCCTCGGCCTGACCCTGATCGGCCGCTCGGCCGGCGACAACTGGGACGAGTGGAAGGACAAGCTCCACTACGTCGACTACCTCGTCGCCGCCCTGATCGTGCTCGCGGCCGCCTACCTCCTGATCAGGTACATGCGTCGTCGTCGCGACGGAGTCGCGACTGCGCCCGGCGAAGGTCCTTGACCCGGTGACCGCGGGCGGCGGTTTGGGAGTCGGTCGGGCGGTGGTGCTCGGCGCGGTGCAGGGACCGACGGAGCTCCTGCCGGTTTCGAGCTCCGCCCACCTCCGGATCGTTCCCTGGCTGCTCGGCTGGGACCTCGACGAGGTCAGCGCCGAGGACCGCAAGGCCTTCGAGGTCGCGGTGCACGGCGGCGCCGCGCTGGCGCTGCTGATCGGCCAGCGGCGGCTGATCGTCGACGAGCTGCGGCGGCTCGACGGCCGTCGCATCGCCGTCATCGCCTGCTCGTTCCTGCCGGCGGTCGCCGTCGGCCTCGCGCTCGAGGAGGAGATCGACCAGCGGCTCGGCGGCCCGCGCGCCACCGCCTTCGGGCTGATCGCCGGCTCGATCGCGATGGTCGTCGCCGACCGCTGCCCGCGGCGGCGCTACGCGGTCGAGGCGACCCCGCTCGACGGGCTCGCGATCGGCTGCGCCCAGGCGGCAGCCCTCGCCCCGGGGGTCTCCCGCAACGGCTCCACCCTCGCCGCCGCCCGCGCACGCGGCTTCGGCCGGGCCCAGGCGAACCTGCTGTCGCGGACCGTCGCGTTGCCGGTCATCACCGCCGCGGCCGTCCGCAAGGCGGTGAAGCTGCGGCGCCGCGAAGTCGATCCCGCCCTCGCCCGCTCGGCTACGGTCGGTGTCGCCGTCGCGTTCGCCTCGACGCTCGCCTCGCAGGGGCTGATCCGGCTGATCGAGCGCGACCGCAGCCTCCTTCCCTACGCCGCCTACCGGACCGGGCTGGCCGCCCTGATCCTGCTGAAGACGCGGCGCCGCAGCCGCTGACCCCCGGCCGGCCGTCGCTTGCGGTTGAATCAGGCGCGTCGATGAGCCAGGACGCCTACACCCGCGCCGGGGTCAGCCAGAGCGGCGCCGACGCGTCCGTGGGGGCCCTCGTCGCCCACCTCGCGAGGATCGACACCGGCAAGCCCTCGCGGGTCGTGCCGCTGCCCGGCCACTACGCCAGCGTGCTGCGCCTCGACGCGACGACCGGGATCGCGTTCGGGACCGACGGCGTCGGCACGAAGATGGTCGTCGCCGAGCAGCTCGGCCGCTTCGAGACGATCGGCATCGACTGCATCGCGATGAACGTCAACGACCTCGTCTGCGTCGGCGCCGAGCCGATCGCGCTGGTCGACTTCATCCTCTGCCCGACCGCCGACCCCGAGCAGTGCGGGGCGATCGGCGCCGGTCTGCGCCGTGGCGCCGAGCTGTCCGGCATCGAGATCCCGGGCGGCGAGATCGCACAGGTCGGCGACATCGTCAACGGCCTCGAGCTCGCCGGCAGCGCGATCGGCATCGTGCCGCTCGACCGGATCGTCACCGGCGCCGCGATCGCCGCCGGCGACGCGGTCATCGGCCTGCCGTCCTCGGGCCTGCACTCGAACGGCTACACGCTCGCCCGCAAGGTCCTCGCCGACATCCCGCTCGACGACGATCGGCTCGGCCGGCCGCTCGGCGACGTCCTGCTCGAGCCGACCGAGATCTACGTGCGGGCGATCCTCGAGCTCCTCGACTCCGAGGTCGACGTCCGCGGCCTCGCCCACATCACCGGCGACGGGCTCAACAACCTGCTCCGGCTCGGCAAGGAGGTCGGCTACGCGATCGACGATCCGCTGCCGCCGCAGCCGATCTTCGAGCTGATCGCCTCGCGCGGCGGGATCGACGACGAGGAGATGCACGGGGTCTTCAACATGGGCTGTGGCTTCTGCGTCACCGTCCCCGCGTCCGACCTCGACGCGGCCCTCGCGCTGCTGCATGCGCACTACCCGGCGGCGCGGCGGGTCGGGACGGTGACCGACCGCGCCGGCATCGTCACCCGCGGCTGAACGGACGGGCGGCGCAGTGCCGCGAGCGCTCCCCGCACGCCCTGCCTATACCCGTTTCCGGCGGTTTCCACGCAAGCTTCGTGTCGTCGCTCTCCCTAAAGCGCTGGAAAGCAGGCGTTCGGCCAAAATACCCTGGTGATGGCCTCTCCCACCCGCGCTCCGGTGCCGATCAGTTGAGCAGCACGATGATCGGAACGATGCTCTCCGGCCGCTACCGGCTGGAGTCGAAGCTCGGCAGCGGCGGCATGTCGACCGTCTACCTGGCGGTCGACGAGACCCTGGGGCGGCACGTCGCGATCAAGGTCCTGCACCAGGAGATCTCCGAGGAGCAGGACCAGCTCGAGCGCTTCCGCCGCGAGGCACGGGCGGTCGCGCAGCTGTCGCATCCGAACCTCGTCGGGGTGATCGACGCCGGCGAGGAGGGCGGCCGTCCCTTCATCGTCTTCGAGTACGTCCCCGGCCAGACCCTCAAGCAGCGGATCTCCGGCGAGGGACGGCTGCCCCTCGACGAGGCCACCGCCTACGCGATCGAGATCGGCCGCGGCCTGCAGGCGGCGCACCAGGCGCGGCTCATCCACCGCGACGTCAAGCCGCAGAACGTCCTCATCGACCCCGAGGGCCGAGCCAAGATCACCGACTTCGGCATCGCCCTCTCGCTCGAGTCGCACGGTCTGACCGCGACCGGGCGGGTCCTCGGCACGACCGACTACGTCTCCCCCGAGCAGGCGATGGGGCGGGAGATCGACGCCCGCACCGACGTCTACTCGCTCGGGATCCTGCTCTACGAGATGCTGACCGCCGAGGTCCCGTTCAAGGCCGAGACCCAGGTCGGCGTCGCGATGAAGCACGTCAACGAGACCGTCCCGAACGTCCAGCGCCGCCGGCCCGACGCATCCGCGGTCCTCGCCGCCGCGATCGAGAAGGCGACCGCCAAGGAGCCCAAGGACCGCTACCGCGACATGAACGCCTTCCTCGCCGACCTCGAGCACGCTCTCGAGGTCGAGGTCTCCCGTGCCGGCGGCGCGACCGGCGAGGCGACCTCGGTGCTCGACTCGGTGCCGGAGAAGCGCCGGCGGATCCTGACCCGCCGGCGGATCTCCTGGGTCGGCGTCCTGCTGCTGGTGGCCGCGGCGGCGACGGCGATCGCGATCGCGGCGATCAGCGGCGACGAGGGGCCGTCGAAGCAGGCGCCGCCGGAGAGCGCCGGCGGGACACCGATCGAGATCCAGTCGGCCACCGACTTCGACCCGGATGGGGACGGCGAGGAGCACTCCGAGGAGACCACCTTCGCAAAGGACGGCAGCCCGTCGACGGCGTGGAGCACCGAGGACTACACGACCGGCCTCACGGGTCTCAAGGACGGCGTCGGGCTCTACGTCGACGCCGGCGAATCGGTGACGCCGAGCCAGCTGGCGCTGAAGACCGGCGGCGGCGCCTGGACCTTTGAGGTCTACGGCTCGAACCTGGAGAGCCCGCCGACCGAGATCGCCGGCTGGGGAAGCCCGCTGACGAGCGAGCTGACCGCCGAGGACAAGATGACGGTCGACCTCGACACCAGCGAGCCGAACCGCTACTTCCTGATCTGGATCACCGGTGTCGAGGACGGCACCCCGGCCGAGATCGCCGACATCCGCCTGTTGAGCTAGCGCCTCGGCGCGCCGCGGCGAACCTCGGCGCTCACGAGGCCGGGTCGGTGGCGGCGTCCCGGGACCGCGCTTTCCGTCCCAGTTGCTGCAATAGGTCCCGCGACGGC
>DATAFA010000042.1:0-17636 GCA_036257785.1 Solirubrobacterales bacterium
GGCGTCGTGGAACTGGTGCTCGACCTGATGCTCGGCCTGGTGGAGAAGCCGGGACTCGATGTCGGCGCGAAGCTCCTCGAGCGTGTCGAAGTCGGAGTTGTCGGCGGCGAAGTCGTCGTCGAGCTCGGGCAGGCGCTTCTCGCGAACCTCCTTGACGGCGACCTCGAAGCTCGCCCCCTTCCCGGACAGGTGCTCGGCGTGGTACTCGTCGGGGAACGTGACCTCGACGGTCCGCGTCTCGCCGGCTTCGCTGCCCGTCAGCTGCTCGTTGAAGCCCTCGATCAGCGTCTCGGAGCCGAGCTCGAGCAGGAAGTCCGTGGCGGCGCCGCCCTCGAACGCCTCTCCGTCGATCTCCCCGGCGTAGTCGATCAGGATGAAGTCGCCGTCGCCGGCGGCGCGCTCGACGGTCTCGAGGCCGGCGAGGCTCTCGCGCAGCCGCTCGACCTCGGCGTCGATCATCTCGGCCGGGACCTCGGGCTCGGCACGCCCGACCTCGATGCCCTTGTAGGCGCCGAGCTTGGCCTCCGGGCGGACGCCGACCTCGATCGTGAACTCGAGCGGATCGCCCTCGGCGGGAGCGTCCGGCATGTCGAGCTTGGGATCGCCGACCGGGGTGACCCCGGAGCTGACCATCGCCCGCTCGTACCATTCCGGCAGACCCTCGCGGAGCGCCTCCTCCATGACCGCGTCGCGGCCGATCCGCTGAAGGACGAGCTGGGGCGGGACCTTGCCCTTGCGGAAGCCCGGGACCTTCATCTCGCTCGCGAAGCTGCGCGCCGCCGACTGCAGGCGCTTGTCGACCTCCGCGGACGGCACGGTCGCGGCGATCTTCACCTTCGACTCGGGGAGGTCGGTTACTTCGGTCTTGACTTCGGGCTGAGCTGACATCGGGCGGGAACCTTAGAGACTGGCTCGCCGGCCCCCGCTCGTGCCCGCCGCCGCGAACATCGAAGCTCTACGGTTCCGGCCATGAGCCAGAGCAGCAACGGCCCCCTCTCCCCCGGCCCGACCGCGGTCGGGACCTGGAGCGGCGGCCGGTTCATGAACTTCGGCGAGAAGGTCGAGGAGTCCCACCTCGAGGAGCTCCTCCACCCGGGCGAGGGGATCTCGACGGTGATCACCGCCGACACCTACGGCCAGGGCGAGGCCGACCGGATGCTCGGCCGATCGATCGCCGCGGCCGAGCGCGGCGACTACTGCCTCGTCGGCGCGATCGGCCACGACTTCTACGAGGGCGAACGGGGCGGCCCGAAGGGGTTCCCGCGCTTCACCGACCCGCGGCTCCGCGGACCGGACGAGTACGCGAGCTATCTGCGGATGGCCGCCGAAGCCAGCCTCGAACGGCTCGGCCAGGATCGCTTCGACCTGCTGCTGCTCCACAACCCCGATCACACCGGGTATTCATCGGAGGCGGTGTGGGACGGGATGACGGCGCTGCGGGACGACGGGCTGGCGGCGTCGATCGGCGTCGCCCCCGGCCCCGCCAACGGCTTCACGCTCGACCTGCTCGACTGCTTCGAGCGCTTCGGCGAGCGGATCGACTGGGCGATGGTGATCCTCAACCCGCTCGAGCCGTGGCCCGCCGAGCTCGTTCTCGACGCGGCCGCTGCCGCCGGCATCGGCGTCATCACCCGCGTCGTCGACTACGGCGGGCTGTTCTGGGGCGACGTGCCCGCCATCGACGACTTCGCTCCCCACGACCACCGGCGTTTCCGCCCGGCCGGCTGGATCGAGGCGGGCAACGCCAAGATCGAGGCCATGCGCCCGATCGCCGAGCGCCGCGGGCTGACCCCGCTGCAGCTCGCCTGTCAATGGAACCTCGCCCATCCGGCCGTCCGCTGCGTCGTGCCGACGCTGATCCAGGAGGCCGGCGCCGGAGCCCGGCCGATCGAGGACAAGCGCGCCGAGCTCGCGGCGCTACCGGAGCAGGCGCTGACCGCGGCCGACGTCGACGAGGTCCGCGCGATCGGCGACAACACCGGCTCGATGGCGCTGAAGGGCGCCAGTCCCGCCCACGAGGGCGAGGCCGTCGCCGACGCGTGGCCGCTCAGTCCCGAGCTCGTCGCGGTCGGTGAGCGCTGGGGGGTCGACCCGGGCCGCGATCTCGTCAAGTCCGGGTCCTCGGCGGCGCCTTGAGCGCTCGCGACCGCGCCCTCGCCCGGACCGTCAGCGGTCCCGTCGGCCGGACCATCGCGCTCGTTGCCGACCTCGGGGTGGTGCTCTGGCGGCTCCTCCGCCGCGAGCCGGCCGACCGGCCGCTCGACCGCTGACTCAGAGCCAGCGGATCCGCTTGAAGAAGCGGTACATGGCGACCACGACCACCGCCATCCCCAGCAGCGCCAGCGGGTAGCCGAGCTCCGCGTCGAGCTCCGGCATGTGGTCGAAGTTCATGCCGTAGACGCTGGCGATGAACGTCGGCAGGGCGATGATCGCCGCCCAGGCCGAGATCGCGCGGACGACCTCGTTCTGCCGCAGCGTGATCAGCGACAGGTTCGCGTCGAGAGCGCCGGTCAGCAGGTCGCGCTGGTCGTGGAGCTGCTCGTCGATCCGCCGGGCGTGGTCGGCGACGTCACGGAAATAGCGGCGGATCTGGTCGTCGAGCTCGAGGACCACCCCCGCCTCCAGCGACTCGAGCGGCCCGACGAGCGGCTGGACGGCGCGGTGGAACTCGATCACCTCGCGGCGCAGGAAGTAGATCCGCTGGGTGGCGTCGACGTCGCGGGAGGCGAAGACCTCCCGCTCGACCTCGGAGATGTCGTTGTCGATTCCGGCCGCGACCGGCTCGTAGTCGTCGACGACCTTGTCGAGGATCGCCCACGCCGCCGCCGCGGGCCCGGCCGCGATCAGCTCCGGGCGGCCCTCGAGCCGCTGGCGGGCGATTTTCAGGTCGCTGGCGCGACCGTGGCGGACCACGATCACATAGCCGCTGCCGAGGAACATGTTGATCTCGCCGAAGTCGATCTCCTCGCGCTCGTCGTCGTAGTGCGCGGTCTTGAAGACGACGAAGTAGGAGCCCTCGTAGTCCTCGAGCTTCGGGCGCTGGTGCTTGCTGTAGGAGTCCTCGAGCGCCAGCTCGTGCAGGCCGAAGGCGTCCCCGACCCGGTCGAGCTCGTCCTGGCTGGGGTCGTGGAGGCCGAGCCAGACGAACCCCTCGCCGTGCTTGGCCCGCTCGGCCGCCGTCTCGATGTCGAGCGATCCGACGTTCTGGCGGACGCCGTTGGAGTACTGGGCGCAGTCGACGATCACGGGGTTCCCCGGTCCGTTTTTCGGGGCCGCCCCCAACCCTCCTGCCCCTTCGGGCCGGCGGCACCCTGCCGCGAAGGCCCGGAGCCGACGTCGGCGTCGCCGAGCCCGACTCCCTACTGGCCCTCCGCGTAGCCGAGGATCGACTTGTCGATCAGCCACTCGACCGGCGCCTTGTCGTCGCTGTAGACGGGACCGCCGCTCAGCATCGGGCCGATCCGCTGCGACTCGATCGCCGCGAGGTTCTTGAGGTCGTCCGGCAGCATCGCGATCGCCGCCAGCAGCTGCTCCTGCGAGGCGGGCGCGTCGCTGCCGAGCAGCAGCGTGTTCGAGTGCTCGAGCGGATCGCGGAGGACGGTCCCGAAGACGTCGGCCATCGTCGCCGAGATCGCCTTCTCGAGGTCGTCGTTGCCCTCCGGATGACCGACGTTGACGACGACCACCCCACCGGGCGCGAGCCGGTCGCGGGCGAGCTCGAAGAACTCGCGGGTCGCGAGGTAGAACGGGATGTAGGGCTGGCGGTAGGCGTCGACGACGATCACGTCGTAGTCGCCGTCGGAGCGGCGCAGCCAGGGCCGGGCGTCGTCGGTGTAGGTGTGGAGGTTGGGGCCGCCGAGGTCGAAGTAGCGGCGCCCGATGTCGGTCAGCTCCCCGTCGATCTCGACCCCGTCGACGCGGGCGTCCGGGAAGTAGTGGCCGTACATCCGGGCCGCGGTCCCAGCCGCGTTGCCGAGGATCGCAACCCGCTCGGGGGCGTGTCCGAGCGCCGCGAACGGCATCACGATCAACCCGTCCCAATAGCGTCCGGTCAGGTAGGAGCCCGGCTTGTAGAGCGAGTGGATCGCCTGGCCCTCGTTGAGCTGGAGGATCCGGTCGCCGTCGGGCTCCTCGACGACCTGCGCGTACTGCGTCTCGGTCTCGGTCTCGTAGATGACCTCGCCGTCGTCGGACGCCCTCACGGTGCCGACCGGGATCGCGATCGCGGCGGCGAGCAGCGCCGCGACGGGCGCGAAGCGGAGGCCGAGGCCGGCGACCGCGGTGGCGCCGATCGCGAGCGCGAAGACGAGGAACGTGCGCTGGGTCCCTACGACCGGGATCAGCAGCAGCGACGAGAGCATCGTCCCGACCAGCGAGCCGGCGGTCGAGATCGCGTAGAGCCGCCCGGCGATGCGGCCGGCGTGCTCGACGTCGGGGACGGCCAGCCGCAGGGCGTAGGGCGAGGCGGCGCCGAGCAGCAGCACCGGGATCGCGATCAGCGCCAGGACCGCCAGCAACGAACCGACGAACGCTCCCGCCGAGATCGAGTCGAGGGCGTCGACCGAGATGTCGAGGAACGGGCGGGCGACGAACGGGACCGCCGCCAGCAGGACCGCCGCCAGCAGGACGATCCTGCAGAGGCCCTGCAGCGACGGGTTCCGATCGGCGAGCCGGCCGCCGAGCCAGTAGCCGAGCGAGAGGGCGACGAGGACGACGCCGATCGTGTTCGCCCAGACGATCGTCGAGGCCCCGAAGAACGGCGCCATCAACCGGGCGACGGCGATCTCGGCTCCCAGCGAGCCGGTGCCGACAACGAAGACCAGCACGTAGAGGAAGCGGATCCTGCTCAAGCGGGGCCGCTCAACTCCGAACGCGTCGATCCGGACTCGATCCGCTCGCGGAGGCGGTCGCCCTGCCCGGCGCTGACGGCCCGCTCGGCCCGGGCCGGATCGAGCTCGATGCCGCGGGAGGCGGCGAGGTCGAGCAGCTCCTGCCGCTCGGTGTCCTGCTTGGCCCAGCGGAGGATCAGCCAGCTCAGGATCGAGAGCGTGATCACCGTGCTCTCGGCCATCATCACGACGCCCGCCGTGCCCTGATCGGTGAGCCCGGAGATGCCGTGCGCGGCCTCGCCGCTCGCGTACTGGGTGTAGATGACCGAGCTCGACCACATCAGCACGTTCGCGAGCACCGCCCCGATCAGGCGCACCGCGAAGACGAAGCCGGCGCTGGCAGCGCCCGTGAACCAGGACGGCTTCGGCAACGGCCCGAGCAACGACATCCAGAAGGCGACGCCGGCGAAGAAGAAGCAGAGGTGCTGGAGGGCATGGACGAGGTTGCTGTGGAACGTCGCGGTCTCGTACAGGGCCGGGATGTGCCAGACGTAGAGCAGGATCGCCCAGGCGGCGATCGCGAAGATCGGGTTCGCGAGGTGGCGCATCCAACGGAAGGCGCGCATCGCCAACAGCGGCTGCATCAGCGGGCCGGTCAGCCCGAGGACGAAGAACAGCGCCGCGACGTCCATGATCAGCAGGTGCTGGACCATGTGCCAGGTCAGCATCTCGTCGGAGAGGTCATCGATCGGCGAGACGTAGGCGACGGCGAGCGTCAGCAGGCCGGCCAGGAAGAACGCCTGCCGCCACCGCGGCACCGGCCGGCCGCTGCCGCCGAGGTGGATCATCCGGATCGCGTAGGCGGTCGCGATCACGATCAACGACAGCGGCGGCAGCCATTCGGCGAGGGCCGAGTCGAGGTCGGCGACGGGGAACATTGCCCCGATCAGGCTAGATGATCGACTGCCTGGCTCGGCCCTCAAGCGGGGGCGGATCACGGTCGATCATGAACCGGATGGCAGCCACCCGCACCGCCTGCGCGACGACTGCGATCGCCATGGTCGCGCTGCTCCTGCTCCTCGCGGCACCGGCGCGAGCGGCGACGCCGGCGAAGCTCCGCGTCGAGTCGGTCGGCATCGGCTCGATCGACCTCCGCTGGCGCGGCCACGGACACCGGCGCGGCACCTGGTCGGTCCGCTACCGCGGCGACGGCGGCGACTGGCGCGCCGAGCGCGTGGGCAGGGCTCGCCGGGCCCGGATCGACGGCCTCGAGCGCGGGACCGTCTACGAGGCGCAGGTCGCGCCGTGCCGGAGGGGCCGTTGTGCGCCCTGGAGCCGGACGGCCAGGACGGCGACCCTGCTCGCCCCGATCAACGGCCGCCACCCGGACCCGGGCTGCGCCGCGTTTCCGGCGGGCGACGGGTTCAACCGCGACGTCTCCGGTGCCGCCGTCGCCGCCGACTCCGAGCGGATCATCGAGCGCATCGATGCCGACGGGGCCGACTTCATCCACCCCGACTTCGGGTCAAACCCGTCCTACGGGATCCCCTACGTCGTCGTGCCGGGCAACCAACCCGGCGTGCCGATCCGCTTCGGCGCCTATGGCGACGAGAGCGATCCCGGCCCCTATCCGGTCCCGCCGGGGGCGCCGGTCGAGGGCGGGAGGCGCAGCGACGGCGACCGGCACGTCCTCGTCGTCCGCCGCCCGCAAGGCTCAGGCGGCCCATGCCGGCTCTTCGAGCTCTACCGGGCACGCGAGCGCGGCGGCGCCCGTAACGCCTGGAGCGGCGATTCGGGCGCGATCTTCGACCTCGGCGCACCGCTCGCCGGCCAGCGCCCCGACGGCTGGACGTCGGCCGACGCGGCTGGGCTGCCGATCTACCCCGGCCTCGTCACCCGGGAGGAGGTCGCAGCCGGCGAGATCGACCACGCGATCCGGGTCACGTTCGAGCAGACCCGGCGGGCATACGTCTCCCCCGCGACCCACTATGCCTCCGACTCCTGCAACCCCTACCGGCCGGCGATGGGTCTGCGCCTGCGGCTCAGCGACGGCTACGACATCTCCGCGATGAACGGCGCCGCCCGGGTGATCGCAACGGCAATGAAGCGCTACGGCCTGATCGTCGCCGACAACGGCTCGAACTGGTTCATCTCGGGATCGACGGATCGCCGCTGGAACGACGAGAACCTGAACCAGCTCAAGTCGATTCCCGGCAGCGCCTTCGAGGTCATCGACCCCGGCCCGGAGACCTCTCCCTGCTGAGCTCCGGCTCGAGCACGCCCTCGAGCTGCAGCAGCTCGCGCTTGACGTTGAGCCCGCCGCCGTAGCCGCCGAGGGCGCCGCCACTGCGGAGCACCCGGTGGCAGGGGACGACGATCGGGATCGGGTTGGCGCCGAGGGCGCGGCCGGCGGCGCGGAACGCCCGCGGGCTGCCGGCGGCCGCGGCCACCTCGCCGTAGGTGCGGGTCTCCCCGAACGGGATCGCCGCGGTCCGCTCGAGGACGGCGCGGACGAACCCGGCCGTCAGCTGCCAGTCGAGGTCGAGGTCGAAATCGCGGCGAGCGCCGTCGAAGTACTCGTCGAGCTGGCGGCGGACCGGGTCGAGATCGCGCGGCGACTCGACGATCCGCGGCGAGATCCGGCTCGCCAGGAGCTCGAGCTGGGAGTCGAGCGCCCGGTTCGGGTAACCGAGATGGACGAGGCCGACAGGCGTGCTGACCGCAAGCAGGCGACCGAGCGGCGAGTCGACCTCGGCGTAGACGAGATCGAGGATGCCCTCGGCGGCGGCACGGCGGCTGACGGCGGCGCTGAGCGCGTCGACGTCGAGCTCGGCGGCGGCCGTGGCGCGGGCAGCGTCCTTCAGTTCGGTTTCGGTGGTCATCTCGTCGCCTCCTCTTTCGGTTTCGGTTCGACGGCGGCGCGCAGGCTGCGCATCGCCTCGTGGACGCTTCGGCGTGCCGCTGCCTCCGAGCAGTCGAGCGCGGCCGCGACCTCGCGGTATCGCAGGTCGAGGACGAAGCGCAGAACGACCGCGGCCCGCTGCTTCGGCGGCAGGACGGCCACCCGCGCCCAGAGCTCGTCGTCGCCGTGCCCATGGGAGCCTTGGGCGGGGACCGCGTCGGGCTCCACCAGCGCCTCGGGGCGCCGCGCCCGGGCCCGGTGCTCGTCGATCGCCTTGTGACGGGCGATCGTCAACAGCCAGGCACGCGGGCTGGTGCCGTCGAAGCTCGGGTAGGCGCGAAGCGCGGCGATCATCGTCTCCTGGAGGACGTCGTCGACGTCGTCCGGCGGCAGCATCCCGCGCAGGAACGCCGCCACGGAACGGGCGTGGGCGTCGATCAATGCCTGGAAGGGAATCGCTGAATCGGGCTTTGCCATCTGCGTCAATGGTTTCAACGCGGCGGGTCGCCGTTTCGTGAGGTCAGCGGATCGCCCCGGCCGGCGCAACCGGCAGATCGGCGCAACCCGCTCGCTAGGCTTCCTCCGGTCCGGGACGGAACCGAGGAGGAGAGCGAGTTTGACGGGTCTACCTGCGGAGACGATCGATGCCGCCCGCGGTCGCCGAGCCGCGGCGCTGATGCTGATCGCCGCCGCGATCCTGCTTGCGGCCGTCCTCACCCCGTCCGCTGCCGACGCGAAGACGAAATGGCTCTGCAAGCCCGGCGCCCGCCCGAATCCCTGCAAGGGCAGCTTGAAGACCACCGTCTTCGACACCGACGGCAGCTCGACGATCGAGACCGCCGAGAACGCCCGCAAGCCGAAGTACGACTGCTTCTACGTCTACCCGACGGTCAGCGAGCAGCCGACCGACAACGCCGACAAGCACGTCGACCCGCAGCAGACCGCAATCGCCGAATATCAGGCGGCGCGCTACTCGGAGGACTGCAAGGTCTACGCGCCGGTCTACCGTCAGCTGACGCTGAAGGCGATCGGCGGCTCCGGGGTGAGCCCGAAGGCCCTGAAGATCGCCTACGGGGACGTCCTCGAGGCCTGGCGCACCTATCTGCGCAAGTACAACCATGGTCGCGGTGTCGTCCTGATCGGTCATTCCCAGGGGACCGGGATGCTGAACCAGCTGCTCAGCTCCGAGATCGAGAAGAAGAAGGCTCAGCGCCGGAAGCTGATCTCGGCGATCCTGCTCGGCGGCAACGTCACCGTCAGGAAGGGCGAGGACGTCGGCGGAACCTTCAAGCGGACTCCACTGTGCCACTCCAAGAAGCAGATCGGCTGCGTGATCGCCTTCTCGACCTACAACGAGACGCCGCCGAAGAACTCCCTGTTCGGCCGTACCGACGGCCCGTTCGCGACCGTGCCGCCCGGCGCCGACCCGAAGGACTACCGGGTGGCCTGCACGAACCCGGCCGCGCTCGGAGGCGGCTCCGGCCCGCTCGAGACGCTCGCCCGAAGCGAGCCGTTTCCCGGCACGCTCGGGGTCGGGATCACGATCATGTACGGCGGCCCGCAGCCGACCGCCGACACGCCCTGGCTGACGCCGCAGGACCACTACGAGGGTCGCTGTTCCCGCAGCCATAACGCCAACGTCCTGATGCTGACGTCGATCGACGGCGCCAAGGTCCTCAGCCCCTCTCCCGACGCGACCTGGGGGCTGCATCTGCTCGACGGCAACGTCGGGCTCGGCAATCTGGTCGACATCGTTCGTGCACAGGGCAAGCAATACCTGAAGCGGAATTAGCGCGCTAGGTTGCGGCGATGAGACCGGCACTCGCCCTCGGACCGATGCTGCTGATGCAGGGTCTGTCGGTGAACCGGCGCCGGCCCGACCTCGACGCGCTCGCCGCCGAGACGCGGCCCGAGCGGTTCGTCTGGAAGATCCTTCCCCACGCGGCCCGGAGCTTCGCGGCGAGCATCGTCGTGCTGCCGCAGGAGCAAGCCCGCGCCGCTGCGGTCGCCTACCTCTACTGCCGGATGCTCGACACCTACGAGGACCTCTACCCGGACCCTGAGCAGCGGTCCGCCGAGCTGCGCCGGTTCGCCGCGCGCTTCGACTCCGACTCGCTACCGGCCCCGAACACGATCGCCGACCGGCTCGCCCGCAACGACCGCGATCGAGTCCATCTGCTGCTCGTCGATCGCTGCGGCCACGTCGACGCCGTCTTCCGGACGCTCGACCCGCGGGTTCGGGCGAGGATCGGCGAGCTCGTCCATTCGATGGCGGCGGGGATGGTCTGGTCGACCGACACCTTCGCCCGCCAGGGCGGAGTGCTCGCCGACGAGGATCAGCTGGCCCGCTATTGCCGCAACGTGATCGGCTACCCGGCCGTCTTCGTGATCGACCTGATCAACGACGGCGTCTGCCCGGCGCCGGCCCGCGAGGACGCCTTCCTGGTCAGCGAGATGATCCAGCTCGCCAACGTCACCCGCGACATCGAGACCGACCTCGCCCGCGGCGTCGCCTATCACCCGGCCCTGAAGCCGTACCTCGGGTGCGCCCCCGACGGCGAGTCACTGGCCGTGATCCGCGACGTCCGCGAGGACTACCTGAAGCTGGCGCTCGGCCGGGCCGGCGCCTACCGGCGGCTGTTCGAGCGCCTCGACCTCGGCGGCACCGCCGCGGTCCGGACGGCGGCGGTGCTGATGCTGCTCTTCACGGACCTTCACTACCGCGGCTGCGCCGAGCGGACCGGGCACCGGCCGTGGCCGGGGCCGGGCGGCCGCCTCGCGGTCGTCGCCGGCTCGTTGCCGGCGCTGCTTTCACCCCGCTGGGCGACCCTGATCGTCAACCGGGTCGAGCGGGACTTCCTCCGCGCGGCCGGCGGACTCCGCTCGCGGCGACCGGCGGCCGCGGCCGCCGCGTAGGCAGCGACCGGGGCGCCTGATCGGGGGTCAGGCGTGCTGGCCCTCGTGCTTGCCCTCGGCGAACTCCTCGACGATCTTCGCGTTGAACGCATCGATGTCGTCGGGCTTGCGGCTCGTGACGAGACCCTCATCGACGATCACCTCCTCGTCGACCCATTCGGCGCCGGCGTTGCGGAGATCGGTCTGCAGGCTCGGCCAGGAGGTGATCTTGCGCCCTTCCACCACGCCGGCCTCGACCAGCGTCCACGGCGCGTGGCAGATTGCTCCGACCGGCTTGCCGGCGTCGAAGAACGCCCTGACGAAGCTGACCGCGTCGTCGTGGGTCCTCAGGTTGTCGGGGTTGGCGACGCCGCCCGGCAGCACCAGGCCGTCGTAGGCGGACGCGTCCGCGGAGCCGACCGTGCCGTCGACCTTGAACGTGTCGCCCTTGTCGAGATGGTTGAACGCCTGGACCTCGCCGTCATCGGGAGCAAGGATCCGAACCTCGGCCCCCGCCTTGCGAACCGCCTCGAGCGGCTCCGTGAGCTCGACCTGTTCGACGCCCTCGTTGGCGACGAGGAAAGCGATCTTCTTGCCCTGAAGCTCGTCTGACATCTCTTCCTTTCGTCGATTTCTCTTCACCCTGCAACTACCCGCCGTCGGGCCTGTGAACCAGCCCGGAGAACCGGTCCGCCCCGCGCGGCCGACTATCGTCTTCGGCCGTGAGCCTCGACTTCGACGAACGCCCGGCCGCCGGCGACCCCGAGGGTCTGCTGCTCCTCCACCACGGCCGCGGCACCGACGAGCACGACCTGATCGGACTGGCCGAGATCCTCGACCCGGAGCGGCGATTTCACGTCGTCACCCCCGGTGGCCCGCTGCGACTGCCCGGCTGGCCCGGCCGGCACTGGTACTCGGTCCCGCGGGTCGGCTATCCCGATCCGGCGACGTTTCAGGAATCCCGGGAGGCTCTCGCCGACTTCCACGACCGGACCTGGGAGCGGCTCGGCCTGACCCCCGATCGCACGGTTCTCGGCGGCTTCTCGATGGGCACGGTGATGAGCTACGCCCTCGGCTTGTCGGCTGAGCGCCCGGCGCCGGCCGGGATCCTCGCCTTCAGCGGCTTCGTGCCGGTCGTCGAGGGCTGGCAGCCCTCGCTGTCCGACCGCGGCGACCTTCCGGTCTTCATCGCTCACGGACGCAACGACAACGTCATGGACGTCGGCTTCGCCCACGCGGCTCGCGATCTCCTCGAGGGTGCCGGTCTCTCCGTCGAGTACCACGAGTCGGAGGCCGCACACCAGATCGACCCGGCCCACGTGCCGGCGGCCCGCGACTGGCTGGGGCGCTTCCCTGAGCCTTAGAACCCGTCTCAAAACCCCCCACGCCCGCTGGCGGCGCCGGAGGGCGCCGCTCGGGCTCCTCGCCGGCTCGCGTGGCGCTGCCACGCCACGCCGGCTGCGTCACCCGATCGGCACTCCTCCGGCACTGCGCCAGGCGGACGCGCGAGGTTCTGAGACAGGTTCTTCGATCCCCAGGCGGGAGCGCCCCGGCCGCTATCCCTCGCCCGTCGCGTCGAGAGCGCTCTCGTAGACCTCGAGGTCGGCGTCGCTGAACAGGCAGATCCGGATCAGCTCCGGGGCTGTCGGCTCCTTCGCCCCGGCCCGCAGCGCCGCGACGGCGATCGCCGCCGCGTCGGCGACCGGGTAGCCGTAGATGCCGGTCGAGATCGACGGAAAGGCGATCGAGCGGGCCCTGAGGTCGATCGCCATCGCGAGCGCCGAGCGGTAAGCGCTGGCGAGCAGCTCCGGCTCTCCCTCGTCCCCTCCCGACCAGATCGGGCCGACGGCGTGGACGACCCACCTCGCCGGCAGCGCTCCCGCCGTGGTCACCGCCGCCTCGCCGACCGGGACGAAGCTGTGCGCCTCCGACTCGCGCCGCAGATCGGGGCCGGCGGCGAGGGCGATCGCGGCCGCCACCCCGCCGCCGTGGGCGAGCTCGGAGTTGGCGGCGTTGACGATCACGTCGACGTGCTGGCGGGTGATGTCTCCCTGGACGAGCTCGATCATCGAGCCGAGGCTAAGGCCTGAGCCTGACTAGACGTTCTGCAGGACGAGACCGACGACGTAGGCGAGGCAGGCGGCGGCGCCGCCGAGGGCCAGCGTCTCCAGTCCGGCCTTCCACCAAGGCTGGTCGACGAAGCGGGACTTCAGCGTGCCCACGGCGAAGAACGCAAGGCCCGCCAGCACGGCGCTCCACGTGAACGGGGCCGGGATCTCGAGGCCGGCCGGCTGCACGAGGAAGACGAGAAGCGGCAGCACGCCGAACGAGACGAAGGCCAGGAAGGTCGCCGCCGCGGCCCGCAGCGGTGAGCGCCCGGACTGGGGGAACCCGAGCTCCTCGGTCAGCATCGTCCGGACCCATACGTCCCGGTCTTCGGTGAGTGCCTCCACAACCGCCTCGAGCGTTTCCCCTTCCAGCCCCTTGGCGGCGTAGATCTGCCGGACCTCCTCGCGCTCGCCCTCGGGCAGCAGGCGGATGTGGCGCTGCTCCTCGTGCTTGGCTCGTTCGAGCTGCTGCTGCTCGGCCCGCGATCCGAGCAGGTTGCTGACCGACATCGAGAAGCCGTCGGCAATCAGGTTGGCGGCGCCCAGGATGATCACCACGCGGTCGGCGAGCCCGGCGCCGGCGGCGCCGGCGACGACGGCGAACGTCGTGACGATCCCGTCGATCGCGCCGTAGATGACGTCGCGCAGATAACTGTGGGTCCGGTTCTGAAGGCGCGCACGGACTGCGCTTGCGGTGTGCTCCGCCCGCAGCGTCTCGAGCCCGGATTCGCGGTCCGTATCCACAGGGAAAGGAAAGCGGGTTCCCCGGGTGATCGCCACCGCAATGGCTACTCACCCCGATTCATGGAGCTCGTGAACGGTGCGGTGCGGTATAGAGGGCCACCCGGGAACCCGCGAACAGGGAAGACGAGCTGAATGGCCGAGGCAGTCACGCAATTGCCGGCGGACGCCGACGCCGCCGACGCGAGCTCCGGCGAGCAGGAGACGAAGCTCGCCCGGCGGGTCGGCCCGGTCCTGCTGCTCTTCTTCATCGTCGGTGACATCCTCGGCGGCGGGATTTATGCCCTGGTGGGTGAGGTCGGAGCCGAGACCGGCGGCGCGATCTGGACGGGGTTCCTCGCCGCCTTTATCCTCGCCGCGCTGACCGCCTGCTCGTACGCCGAGCTCGTCTCGAAGTACCCCCGGGCGGCCGGGGCGGCGCTCTACGTGAACCGGGCGTTCAAGCGGCCGTTCCTCACCTTCATGGTCGCGTTCGCGGTCATGGCCTCGGGAATCACCTCCGCGAGCACGCTTGCCCGCGGCTTCGGCGGCGACGCCCTGGCCGAGTTCGTCGACGTCGAGGTGATCCCGGTCGCGATCGCCTTCCTGATCGTCGTGGCTTTGGTGAACATGCGCGGGATCGCGGAGTCGGTGCGCCTGAATGCCGTGCTCACCTGCGTTGAGGTGGGCGGCCTGCTCCTGATCCTCGTCATCGGCGTCGCCGCGCTCGGCGACAGCAGCGCCGACTTCGGCCGCAACCTCGAGTTCAAGGATGGGATCAGCCCGCTCTTCGCCGTGATCTCCGGCGCCGGGCTCGCCTTCTACGCCCTGATCGGCTTCGAGGACTCGGTCAACATCGCCGAGGAAGTCCGAAAGCCGAGCCGCAACTACCCGCGGATACTCTTCGGCGGGCTGGCGATCACCGGCGTCCTCTACATGCTGGTGACGCTGGTCGCCTCAGCGGTCGTCCCGACCGGGACGCTTGCGGAGTCGAGCGCGCCGCTGGTCAAGGTCGGCGAGCTCGGCCCGCTCGCCGTCTCGCCGGACGTGTTCGCCGCGATCACCCTGTTCGCGCTCGCGAACGGAGCCCTGATCAACATGATCATGGCGTCGCGGATCGTCTACGGGATGTCGGAAGAAGGCATCGTCCCGAGCGGCTTCGGCCGCGTCCTGAAGGGCCGCAGGACACCGATCACGGCGATCGTCTTCACCACGGTCCTCGGCTTGATCCTCGTCTCGACCGGAGATCTCAGCGAGCTCGCCGACACCACCGTGCTCTTGCTTCTGGTCGCCTTCACGATGGTCAACGTCTCCGTGCTCGTGCTCCGCCGAGAGCAGGTCGACCACGACCACTTCCGAGCCCCCACCATTGCCCCGATCCTGGCGGCGATCGCGTCGGTCGTGCTGATCATCGACAACGACGGCGAGACATTCGTCCGGGCGGGACTGCTGCTCCTGCTCGGCGTGATCCTCTGGATCGGCGCCTACGCGAGCGGGCACCGGGCCGCAGCGTCATGACGACTGGTCCGGTCCGGTAGCCGCCGATCGGCGCTCACAGCAGTCCGAGCTGCTCGTTGTCGGGGGCCGGCCCGAGAGCTCGCTCCGCCAGGACGACCCCCTCCAGCTCCAACAACTTCCGCTTCCGTTCCAGCCCACCTCCGAACCCGACCAGCGAGCCGTCGGCACCGATGACCCGGTGACAGGGGACCACGACCGGAACCGGATTTCGTCCGAGCGCCGCGCCGACGACCCGCGCCCGCTTGTACGGCTCGAGCCCTTCCGGGTAGGCGTCGCCGTCGATCCGCCCGGCCAGCTCGCCGTAGGTGGCCGTTGCGCCGTAAGGGATCTCGAGCAGCTGCCTCCAGACGAGCAGCTGCAGCCGGTTGCCGCGGACGTCGAGGTCGACGTCGAAGGTCCGCAGCTGACCCGCGAAGTAGGCGTCGAGCTGGTCGGCGAGCACCGGCAACGGACCCATGACGGCCTCAGCAGGCGCGGCAGTGCGCCCGGGAAAATGGATGTTCCTGACACCCCCCGGACCGGCGACCAGCATGAGCGGCCCAACGGGGCTTTCGTAGATCGTCCAGGTAAGCCGTTCGCGGTCGCTCATGTCGTTGCCTCCGGTTCGCGGGTCCGAGCCATGGTCCCGGGCCGTCGTCGTGAAGTTCATGCATCTAAGACGTTGGAGCGGGCGAAAACGTGAGATCGGCCTTCTGAGATTTCGTCGCTGGCGATCTCGCGGCTGCGCGGCTAAGCTCGACCCATGTCGTCAACGACGCGGACGGTGGGCGGCAGGGTCGGCTTGCGAGCTGCGCGTGCTGCGGCAGGCCTCGTGGTGGTCGTCCTCACCGTCGCGTTCGCGCCTGCCGGCGCCACTGCGGAGCCGCCGGCACCGGAACAGCAGCGCGACACGGCGACGGCCACCGGCGCCAACCTGAACCTCGACAACTTCAGCGCCACCGCGATCGACGTCGACGCCTCCAGTGGCCCCTCCGGCGAGGACCCGCAGGGGACGGCGTCGTTCGCGGTCCTTGGCTTCCACTTCTCCGGCCCGATCAGCTGCTTGAAGGTGACCGGAAACGTGGCCATTCTCGAGATCAATGGGCCCCTGTTGCTCGGCGTCCTCAGCATGATCATCCGCTTGACCGACAACGGCGGCGACGGCCGGGACCGTTTCGATTACTACCCGGTCCTGCCCGAGGTCGGGCAGGACTTCGACTGCCAGACCGGGGCTCCCGGCTGGTTCGGCGGCCCGCTGATCGGGCGTGCCGTCGTTGTCGACGCCCCGCCCGGGCCGGGGTCGAAGGCCGACTGCCGGAACGGCGGCTGGATCCGGTTCGGGTTCAAGAACCAGGGCCTCTGCGTCGGGGCGGTCGCTGCGCGCGCCGATTCATCCAACTGATCCCGCGAATGAGCGAACGAGGAGACGCACCGTTCCTCATCCATCGAAGCGCGCGTTGACGGGCATCGTCGCGCTGAGCAGCGGCGACGGAACCTCCGGATCGTCCTGATCGCATACGAACAGGAAGCTGATCACCCCGGTATCGAGAGTCGCGTCGAGGCCCTCAACCTTCCAGCGCGAATCGATCGTTCGAAGGCGATGGACTTCGCCGGCGGGATCGATCGTCCCGACCACTGATCCGCGGATGCTGCCGTCGTCGGAGCCCTCGGCGGAGGCCGTGAAGCAGATCAGCTCGCCGGTCAGGGTCGTCGCATCGGAGAAGCAGACGCGCACGCCGTCGATCTCGCCGAGATCGTAGGCGCGCAGGGAACGGAGCTCGCCCCGATCGACGACCTGGTCGTCGGCCAGCGTCCGAGACAGGTCGGTGAGCTCGAACTCAGCGACGGCGTTCGGTCCATCGCCCCGATTGGCACGATGAAACAGCCAAAGGCGCTCCTCGAAGACGGCAGCTCCCTCGACGTTGATCTCGCCGTCGAGCTCGCTCCGCAGCAGTTCGTAGACGGGATGAAAGTCGATTGCGCGCGGCTCACCGCCGAGCGACCCATCGGCAGCGAACGGGCAGAAGAACCCCCGGTCGCGCTCCTGACCTGACCCCGAGCCCAGGCCGAGGAGCCCGCCGTGCGGCTCCCCGTCGACGGGAGGGAGGGCGGTCAGCGCTTCAAGGTCCGGCTTCTGCTCGGCGCGCTGCTTTGCGTTTCCAGCGAACCCAGCGGGCAAAGCCGGTACCAGTCGACCCGGCTCGTTTGCGGCAATCTCGAATACGGCCATTTGCAGCATGTCGTCGCCGATCACGTAGACGAAATCACCCCGCCGGACGACACCGGAGGCGGAGGCGACATGCGCAGCCTTACCCTCTCCCGGGGGTTCGGAGAGATCGAGACTCCGGAGCTCGCGCAGCTCCAGCGGGGGCAGGCTCTCCGGCGTAGTCACATGGTCGTCCACACCATGCCCATACCCGAGATAGCAGCGGCGACGCGCGGACCCACAGCGGTGGACGACGGACTGAGCTCGCGGCCACGGGTCCCACAGGGTGACGACCGTTTCGCTCTTCAGGTGCGCCTTCCCTTCCGTGGCGAGGTCGGCTTTGAGGGCCAGGCGTGCTGCAAAGGGTTTGTCCGCGTTCACCTCGGGTAGCGCCGACCCAGGAGAGCTATTGACCCACGAAAGGCCGGACCATGAACGAGGCGAGGGAGGAGATTGACCGACTGCTGGAGGCTGGTCGG
>DATAFA010000167.1:0-4997 GCA_036257785.1 Solirubrobacterales bacterium
CTTGGAGCCGTTGAGGACGTACTTGTCGCCCTGCTTGGTCGCGGTGGTCTTCATCCCGGAGACGTCCGAGCCGGCGTCGGGCTCGGTGAGGCAGAACGAGGCGAGCTTCGGCTCCTCGGTCAGCATCCCGAGGTACTTGGCCTTGATCTCCTCCGAGCCGCCGAGGGCGACCGGGGTCATCGCCAGGCCGTTGGCGGCCAGCGAGGTACCGATGCCGGAGCAGCCCCAGCCGAGCTCCTCCTCGATCAGACAGCCGGACAGGTAGTCGAGGCCGGGACCGCCGTACTGCTCGGGAGTGTGGGCGTTCATCAAACCGACCTCCCAGGCCTGCTCGATGATCTCCTGCGGCCAGGTGCCTTCCTTGTCGTACTCCCAGGCGACCTTGCGGATCTCCTTCTCGGCGAAGTTGTGCGCCATCTCCCGCAGGTCCTTCTGCTCGTCAGTCAGGGTGAAGTCAACCACCGTGGATCGCTCCTTGTAAGTCGTATGTGGGGGCCGCTCGGATCCGGGACGGGGGCCTGAACGGCCGAACGAGCTGCGCTGGCGCCCTCGTTCGCGGCCCGCGGCCGAAAACCGATTGACCAATCAGTCAACACCAGGAAGGATAGCCTCTGGCGCCGCCGTTCGCAAACCTGCGGGCACCGCCGGCCGGCTCCGGCTGCGAGGATGGCGACGATGCCGAGCGCCGCCGAAGCCGCCGCCCTGATCCGTCCCGACGACACCCTTGGGCTCCCGCTCGGCCCGGGTCAGCCGCCGGGGTTCCTCGAGGCGCTCGGCAAGCGCGACGACTGGGAGGATCTGCACGTCTACGGGGCCCTGCTCGGGGTCGGCACCGAGCTGTTCAGCCGCGACGGGGTCCACCTCCTCTCCGGCTTCTACGGCCCCTTCGAGCGGGCGCTGCGCGACGCCGGCGCCGGGATCAGCTTCGCCCCCGCCGACTTCCGTCGCTTCGCCCCGCTCTACGAGCGCCAGAAGCCGCGCGTGATGTGCACCGTCGCCGCGGCTCCCGACGAGGACGGCTGGTGCTCGCTCTCGCTGCACGCCGGCGGCACGATCGCCGAGCTCGAGCGCGCCGCCGAGGACCCCGATCGGCTCTTGGTCGTGGAGGCGTCCTCGGGCTATCCCCGCACCGCCGGGCTGCCCCCCGAGCATCCGCACCGGATCCACGTCGATCGGGCCGACGTCCTGATCGAGAGCGATGCCGCCCCGCTCGAGCTGCCGGCCGCCGAGCCCGGCGAGGCCGATCGCGCGATCGCCGCCAACGCGGCGGCGTTCGTTCACTCCGGGTCGACGATCCAGACCGGGATCGGCGCGGTTCCCTCGACGATCGCCACGATCCTCGCCGAGGGCGGCTACGCCGACCTCGGGATCCACTCGGAGATGTTCACCGACGGCCTCATGGAGCTGCACCTCGCCGGCGCCGTGTCGAACCACAAGGGCGCGTTCGACGGTGTCTCGGTGGCGACCTTCGCGTTCGGGTCGGAGCGGCTCTACGAGTGGCTCGACGGCAACGACGAGGTCGCCTTCCTGCCGGTCGACGTCGTCAACTCGCCGGAGACGATCCGCCGCAACCGCCGGATGATCTCGATCAACGCCGCGCTGGCCGTCGACGTCCATGGTCAGGTCGTCGCCGACACGATCCACGGCCGCCAGTACTCGGGGATCGGCGGCTCCGAGGACTTCGCCGCCGGATCCGGGTTCGAGGTCGAGGACCGCTCGCTGCTCTGCCTGCCATCGACGGTCGAGGTCGACGGCGAGATCCGCTCGCGGATCGTGCCCGCGTTCGAGCGCGGCGCCGTGATCACCACCCCGCGCCACCAGGTCGACGTCATCGTCACCGAGCACGGAGCCGCCGAGCTGGAGGGCAAGACCGTGCACCAGCGCGGTCTCGAGCTCGCCCGGATCGCCCACCCGGACTTCCGCGACGAGCTGGTCGAGGCCGCCGAGCGCGCCTCGGGCGGCAACTCGCCGCTCGCTTAGCCAGCCCCCACCGGGGTGGGTAATCCTGCCACCACAAAGCGGGGTCAGGATGACCCAGTGTCCGGCTACCCCGCAGGGTGGGTAATCCTGCCGCTACATAACGGGGGCAGGGTTACCCACGGGTCGTGAGCACGGTCGCGGCGGCGGAGCGGCCGCTGCGGATCGCGCCCTCCATCAGCGCGCTCATCTCGCCGGCGAGATGCTCGCCGGCGAAGGCGATCCGGCCGTGTGGGCGGGCGAGCGTGGCCACCGCGGCGGCCGGCGTCGCGACCGAGTAGGCCGCCCCGGCCCACTCGTCGTCGTCCCAGGTCGAGAGGATCGCCCGGGCGGGATCGATCTCGAGGTCGGGACGCAGCGTCGCGAGGCACCTCGCCCACGGTTCCGGTCCGGTTTCGACGGCGAGGCGCTCGAGCGCCGCTGCCGAACCCGAGAAGGCGCTGACGACGGGCTGCGAGGCCCCGTCCTCGTCGCCGCTCGCGGTCCACGCCCAGTAGCGGTCGGGCACTGCGAGGGTTGCGCTCGGCGGGACCGGGCCCGGAAGCGGCACGAAGAGCTTCGCGGCGTGGCCGTAGGCGATCGAGGCGAGCGCTTCGGTCGCCGCCGGCAGCGCCGGGCGAAGCTCGATCCGGTCGATCACCGTCGCCGGCACGGCGATCACGCAGCGATCGGCCACGAACGAGCCGTCGTCGGTCGCGATCACGACGCCGTCGCCCTCGGCGGCGATCGCCCGCACCGGCTCGCCGAGGTTGATCCGTTCCCTGCCGACGGCGTCGGCGAGGGCTTCGGCAAGCCTCTGGTTGCCGCCGGCGATGCCCGGTGCAGGCAAGTCGCTGACCCGGGCCAGAAGGGCCAGCTCGCCGGCGGGGACGACCTCACCCGGAGCGGCAGCCGAGACCTCGGTGCGGGCGAGGATCGCTTCGCGGGCGCCGGCGTCGATGGCGAGCGTTGCGAGCAGGTCGGGGACGCTCTCCCCCTCCCCCGCGCCGGCGGCGAGCGCGGCATCGATCGCGGCGACCGCGGCGTCCATCGCCTCCGGGGTCACCGTCACCCCGCGGGGCTCGCGCTTGCCGTAGCGCATGCCCTTGTCCCAGAGCCCGAGGCCGAAACGCTCGGCGAGGGCGGTCACCTCGGTGCAGCCCGGCAGGATGAACTCGGCCCCCATCTCGACGACGGCGCCGTTCTCCAGCGTCCGCGAGTGGACCCGGCCACCGACCCGTTCGCGAGCCTCGAGGACGACCGGCTCGTGCCCGGCCGCGGCGAGCGCGTCGGCCGCGGCGAGCCCGGCGAGCCCGGCACCGACAACCGCTACGCGCACACGTTCACCTGAGGATCAGGCAGTTCTCGGGGTGCCATCCGACCCGCACCTCCATGCCCGGCTCCCAGCGGTCGTCGGCGCTGGCGCGGTAGGTGGCCTGCTCGAGCGCGACGATGCGGGCGCCGTCGCCGAGCGAGACGGTGATCTGGGTGCTGACCCCGAGGTAGACACGGCTCTCGACGGTGCCCGTGAGCGAGACCATCTGCTCGTCGATGTCCTCGTCGACCGCAATCTTCTCGGGTCGGACCGACAGCTGCACGGTGTCGCCGGTCTCGCAGTCGTCAGGCAGCGGCGCCGGCAGCACCGCCCCGGAAGCGATCCGGACGCGGTCGGGCCCCTCGACGGTCCCCTCGATCAGGTTCGAGATCCCGATGAAGCCGGCGACGAACTCGCCCCCGGGCCGCTCGTAGACGTCCTCTGGCTGGCCGCACTGCTTGACGACGCCCGACTCCATCACCGCGATCCGATCCGACATCGAGAGCGCTTCCTCCTGGTCGTGGGTCACGTAGACGAACGTGATTCCGACCTCGCGCTGGATCTGCTTGAGCTCGACCTGCATCTGCTTGCGCAACTTCAGGTCGAGCGCCCCGAGCGGCTCGTCGAGGAGCAGGACCGCCGGCCGGTTGACGAGCGCCCGGGCCAGGGCCACGCGTTGCTTCTGCCCACCCGAGAGCTGGTTCGGCTTCGCGTCGGAGCGGGTCGGGAGCTGAACGAGCTCGAGCGCCTCGTTGACCCGGGTGCGGATCTCGTCCTTGCCGACCTTGCGTCGCTTCAGCCCGAAGGCGACGTTCTCGAAGACGTCGAGGTTCTCGAACAGCGCATAGCTCTGGAAGACCGTGTTGACGTTGCGCCGGTACGGCGGTACCGACTCGACCGACTCGCCCTCGAGATGGATCGCCCCGGAGCTCGGCTGCTCGAAGCCGGCGACCATCCGCAGCGTCGTCGTCTTGCCGCATCCCGACGGGCCGAGCAGCGAGAAGAACTCACCCTGCCTGATCGTCAGGTTCATGTCGTCGACGGCGACCAGGTCGCCGAAGCGCTTCGTCACTCCTTCGAAGCGGATCGCTTCGCCGGCCTCACTCATACAGCGTCCTTTCCGATCAGAACCGTCTGGCCTCGTCGTCCCAGCAACCGCGGCAATGCCAGCGCCAGCACGATCGTGCTGACCGAGACGAGCAGCATCAATGCCCCGATCGCGTTGATCACCGGCGTCACCCCGAAGCGGATCGCCGAGTAGATCCGCACCGGCAGCGGCTGCACCTGCTCCCCGGTGGTGAAGAAGGAGAGCACGAAGTCGTCGAAGCTGAGCGCGAACGTCAAGAGGCCCGCCGCGAGGATCGCCGGCCAGAGCGCCGGCAGGAGGACGAGGCGCAGGGTCTGGATCCGGGTCGCGCCGAGGTCCATGGCAGCCTCCTCGACCTCGCGGTTGAGGGCGGCGAGGCGGCCGCGCACGATCACCGTCACGTAGGAGATCGAGAAGGTGACGTGGGCGAGGATGATCGTGGTCAGCGAAAGCTGCATCCCGATCTGCGTGAACAGCAGCAGCGCCGTGACCCCTGCGACGATCTCCGGGACCACCAGCGGGATCAGCATCATCACGTTCGTCACCGGGCTGAGGCGGTTGCGTGAGCGGACGAGGCCGAAGGCGAGCAGCGACCCGAGCAGGGTCGCCACGACCATCGTCACGAGCGCGATCTCGAGG
>DATAFA010000004.1:0-14142 GCA_036257785.1 Solirubrobacterales bacterium
CTCGGTGCGATGCTCGGGCGCCAACTCGCGGGTCCGGTGGATGACGATCCCGGGCCCGGCGGCGGGAGCCGCGGCCGGGAACGAGGACGTGGATCGAAGAGACGTCGCGATCGATCAACTCCCAAAGCAGCGCCGCACTGAGGTGGCTGAGGACGGCCTCCGCCCCGACGGCGAGAACGGCGGCCATCCAGCGACCGTCCCGCGTCAGGTGGCGATGGCCGACGGCGTAGACACCGTGGTGGACCTGATGCAGCCTGCCGCCGACGACGAGCCGGGCGATGTAAGACGACGTCACCCCCAACGCAAGGACCTGGGCGCGCGAGACGACGCCATGCTGGCGGGTCGCCACCCTCGCTAGAACGCGACCCGGTGGCACGGATCCTTGCCGCATATAGGTCTCGATCCGTGCCACCCCGACCATCGGTGGGAGGCTCACGAGGAGGTCCGCGTCGAACAAGCCGCGAACGTCACCGCTCGATGCCGAAACTGCGCCGAAAGGCGCCGGCGCGTCAGTCGAGGATGTCGACGATCACGCGGCGGTCGTCGCGGGCGCCGGCGGCGCGGGCGACGGTGCGGATCGCGTTGGCGATGCGGCCACCACGGCCGATGACTCGACCGAGGTCGTCCTCGGCGACGGAGACCTCGAGGACGAGGTCGCCATCCTCTTCGAACTCCTCGACCTCGACCTTGTCCGGCTGCTCGACGAGAGCGCGGACGAGGAACTCGACGAGCTCACGCACGACCGGTCCCGATCAGGTGCCGGCGGGGCCGTCGACGCCCTGGGTGCGAAGCAGCTTGGCGACGGTCGGCGACGGCTGAGCTCCGTGATCGAGCCAGTGCCGGGCGCGCTCGGCGTCGATCGTCACCTGCGAGGGCTCGGTCTGCGGGTTGTAGCTGCCGATCGTCTCGATCGTGCGGCCGTCGCGCGGGGAGCGCTTGTCGGCCACGACGATGCGCCAGATCGGGTTCTTCGAGGAGCCCGCTCGTCTGAGTCTGATTCGTACTGCCATGTGACGGCGGCGCAGGTTACAGACCGCGGGGATCGGCCGTCATCGCCGTCGTGCCCCGAGCTGACCGCGGATCATCGACTCCGGGCTCGGCATCTTCCCGGAGGCGAGCTGCTTCATCATCTTCCGCATCTGGTCGAACTGCTTGGTCAGCTGCTTGACCGCCTGCACGTTCGTCCCCGATCCCGCCGCGATCCGGCGCCGGCGCGAGCCGCGGATCACGTCCGGGTTGGCGCGCTCCTCGGGCGTCATCGAGAGGATCATCGCCTCGAGGCGATCGAGCTCACGGTCGTCGAGGTCGGCGTTGCGAAGCTCCTTCATCGCCTTGCCCATGCCGGGCATCATCCCCAGCACGCTCGTCAGCGGACCCATCTTGCGGACCTGCTTGAGCTGCTTGAGGAAGTCGTCGAGCGTGAACTGGTCCTGGCGCATCTTGCGCTCGAGCTCCTCGGCCTCGGTGTCGTCGAGGTCCTTCTCGGCCTTCTCGATCAGCGACAGGACGTCGCCCATGCCGAGGATGCGCTGGGCCATCCGGTCGGGGTGGAAGCGCTCGAGCTGCTCGAGCTTCTCGCCGGTCGACGCATAGAGGATCGGCTTGCCGGTCACGGCCTTGACGCTGAGCGCGGCGCCGCCGCGGGCGTCGCCGTCGAGCTTGCTCATCAGGACCCCGTCGAACTCCGTCGCCTCCGCGAACTGCTCGGCGACGTTGACGGCGTCCTGCCCGGTCATCGCGTCGACGACGAGGAGGACGTCGTGCGGCTTCGTCCGCTTCTTGATCTCGGTGAGCTGGCCCATCAGCTCCTCGTCGATGTGGAGCCGGCCGGCGGTGTCGATGATCAGGACGTCGAGGCTCTGCGAGCGCGCCCGGCCCAGCGCCCACTCGGCGATGTCGACGGGATCGCGGTCGGTCCCCTGGGAGTAGACGGTCGCACCGGCCTGCTCGCCGAGCCTCGTCAGCTGCTCGACCGCGGCTGGACGCTGGGTGTCGCAGGCGGCGACGCCGACGGTCTTCTCTTGGCCGATCAGGTGCTTGGCGAGCTTCGCCGTCGCCGTCGTCTTGCCGGAGCCCTGCAGGCCCGCCATCAGGATCACGGTCGGCGGCTTCGAGGCGAATACGAGCTCGCGCCCGCTGCCGCCCATCAGCTCCGCGAGCTGCTCGTTGACGACCTTGACGACCATCTGGCCCGGGTCGAGGCTCTCGAGCACGCCGGCGCCGATCGCCTGCTCGCGGACGTCGGCCACGAACTTCTTCGTGACCTTGAAGTTGACGTCGGCCTCGAGCAGGGCGAGGCGGATCTCGCGCATCGCCTTGTCGACGTCGGCCTCGGTCAGCTTCCCGCGCGAGCGCAGGTCGGACAGAGTTCCCTGGAGGCGGTCGCTCAGCTGGTCGAACATCGCCCGGGAGCTTACGCACGCCGCTGGAGGCGGTCGCCGACCTGCACCGTGCCGCCGCGCTCGACCAGGGCGCCGACCGCCAGCTTGTTGTCCCGCTCACGGGCGATCCGGCGCAGCACGTCGAGATCCCGCTCGAGCCCTCCCGGCTGCGCGCGGGTGGTCATCACGCAACGTCCGAGCTGCTGGCGGACGGCGAGGACCGCCTCGCCGAGCTCGACCCGCTCACCGACCAGGCGATCCTCGCCCGAACCGGCGAGGACCACGTTGGCGCGGAAGCGCCGACGGTCCCAGTCGCCGATCGAGCCGGTCGAGAGCAACGTGACCCGGGCCTGGGGCGAGTCGTGGAACGGACCGTCGGCACCGGTGAACGCCTGCCATGGGGCATCCGCCTCGCGCTCGGGATCGGTCGTGTTCTCGTAGCGGCGGTCGCCGCCGGTGGCGGCATCGCGGAGCTCCACGGGGCGGCCGAGCCAGCGGCTCAGGGCACCGTCGTCGGTGGCGACCTCGCCATCCGGCAGCGTGATCTCGACGCCCCCGGACGCCGAGAGGGACGCCGAGGCGAAGAGCAGCTCGGGGACCCTCCTGGCCGTCAGGCCGAGGCCGTCCCGCAGGTCCCAGATCGCCCATCCGCGGTCACCCTCGAGGCCTCCCGGACCCACCCTGACGTGCTGCAGACGCTCGCCGCCGAGCGACTTGACCGGAAACCGCCAGAGCTCGGCGACCTCCATCGGATCACTCGCCGACCAGTGCGGCCGAGAACTCCCTGGCATCGAAAGGCCGTAGGTCCTCGATGCTCTCGCCGACGCCGATCACCTTGACAGGGATGCCGAGCTCACCGGCAATCGCGAGGGCGATTCCCCCCTTTGCGGTGCCATCGAGCTTCGTCAGGGCGACGCCGGTCACCTCGACCGCCTCGCTGAAGACCTTCGCCTGGCGGAGCCCGTTCTGGCCGGTCGTCGAGTCGACGACGATCAGCGTCTCCGAGGGACCGCGGCCGAGCCGCTTGTCGATGACGCGACCGACCTTTGCGAGCTCCTCCATCAGGTCGTTTCGCGTGTGCAGCCGGCCGGCGGTGTCGATCAGGACGACGTCGCTGCCGCGGGCCTCGGCAGCAGCGATCGCGTCGAAGACGACCGCGCCGGAGTCCTGGCCGGTCTCGGCCTTGACGATCTCACAGCCCGCCCGCTCCGCCCAGGTGCCGAGCTGCTCGACGGCGGCGGCGCGGTAGGTGTCCGCCGCCGCCAGCATCACCGAGAGCCCGGCCTCCTTCTGGAGATGCCAGGCGAGCTTGCCGACCGTCGTCGTCTTGCCGGTGCCGTTGACGCCGACGACGAGCACGACCGCGGGGCTCGGGCGCAGGTCGATCGTGCCGCGGCCGGTGGCGGCCAGCTCGGCGAGCAGCTCGACGAGCCGGGCCCGGGCCGCCTCTCCCCCCTCGACCTTGCCCGACTCGACCTCGGCCTCGAGGCGACCGACGACCTCGGCCGTGGTCCGGGCGCCGACGTCGGCCATGATCAGCGCCTCCTCGAGCTGCTCCCAGGCCGCGGTGTCGAGGGTCTCGAAGAGGCTCGAGCTGAGCTCGGCGCCGAGCGCCTGGCGGCTCGTCGAGATGCTCTCGCGAAGCCGCTTGAACAGGCCGCGCCTGGCGGTCGGCTCGGCGGCCTCGGCGGTCACGGCGTCGCCTGCGGCCGGCTGGCGGTCGCCGAGGTCGAGCAGCTCTGCCCAGGTGGTCGGCACGGTGGCGCAGCCTACGCTGCGCGGGCGTCCGGCTCAGCCTCGGCGAGCTTCGGCTCGCGCGGCAGGCGGCGCGAGATCACCTTCGTCGCACCGTCCTTCATGCTGACGCCGTAGAGCACGTCGGCAGCGTCCATCGTCCGCTTCTGATGGGTGACGATGACGAACTGGGCGCGGTCGGAGAACCGGCGGACGAGTTGCAGGAACCGATCGATGTTGGCGTCGTCGAGCGCGGCCTCGACCTCGTCGAGGATGTAGAAGGGCGACGGGCGGGCCAGGAACACGCTGAAGACGAACGCCAGCGCGACCAGTGACTTCTCGCCGCCGGAGAGCAGCGACAGCCTCCGCGTCGCCTTGCCGGCCGGCGTGACCTCGATCTCGACGCCGGCGGTCTCGGCCGGGTCGCGCTCCTCCTCGCTCTCGTCGTCCTCCTCCTCGGCTGCGGCGTCCGCCTCCGCGTCGGGCGATCCGGTGCCGCCCATCGAGGCCGGGTCGGCGCCGCCGAGGACGCGCTCGGGCTTCGGCGCCTCGACCATCCGCAGCCGGCCACTGCCGCCCGGGAACATGTGCTCGATGAGCTCGCCGAAGTTCTCGCCGGCGGCCTTGAAGGTCTCCTCGAACGCCGCGGTGATCTCGCGGTCGGTCTGGCGGATCAGCTTCCCGAGCTCGTCGAGCGCCTGCTCGAGGTCCTCGCGCTGCGACTCGAGCTCGGCGACGTGCTGCTTGGCCGCGTCGTACTCGCCCTCGGCGAGCGGGTTGACCGGGCCGAGCTGCTCGCGGCGGCGGATCAGCCGCTCGATCGACGCCTCGACCGCCGCCCGCTCCTCGTCGCTAAGGGGCGCCGGCTCCGGCGCCGGGTCGAGGTCGAGCTTGGCGTTGATCCGCCCCCACTCGGCCACCGCCTCCTCGCGCCGGTCGCGGAAGCTCGCGACCCTCACCTCGGCCTCGGTGACGCGCTCGCCGACGAGCCGTAGCTCACCGTGGAGCTCGGCCTCGTCGCGGGAGCACTCGCGGAGCTCGAGCGCCAATTCGTCGCCCGCCTGAGCGCCGACGACCCGCTCCTCGACGGCGGCGGCACGGCCGCCGACCGCGTCCCGGGCGGTCACGAGGGCCGCACAGAGCCCGGCGAGCGTCTCGGCGAGCTCGGCCTCGGTCTCGACCCGCTGCTCGAGCGAGTCCTGGCGCCGGTGGCCGAGCATGTCCTCGGCCCGGCGTGCCGATCGCGCCGCCCGCTCGGATCCGCCACGGACCCCGGCGAGGGCCTCGAGGCGGGCCTCGACGTCGCCGGCCGCCAGCGCCGCGGCGATTCCGTCGCTCGCCTCCGCGAGCGCGCTCCTGGCCGACTCGAGCTCACGCGCCAGCGCCGCCTCGGCGTCGCGCTCGGTCGCCCGCAGCTCCGCCGCGAGGGAACCCAGCGCCGCGCGACGGCGCTCGACGGTCGCACGCAGCTCGGCCTCGCGGCCGGCGAGCGCCTCCGTCCGGGCCCCGAGCCGCTCGTGGGCGGCGCGCAGGGCGGTCAGCTCGCCCCAGACGGCGGTCCGCTCGCGATCGCGCTCGGCGAGCCGCTCCTCGACGGCGCTGCGGCGCTCGTTCGCAGCGCCGAGCTTCGCCTCGATCGCGTCACGCTCGGCACGGGCCCCCCGAGCCGCCGCCTCGGCAGCGGCGAGGTCTCCCCCGCCGGCCGCGAGCCGGTCACCGAGCAGGCGCAGCTGCAACTCGAGCGACTGGCGCTCGAGGCGGGCATGGGTCTCGGCGGCGTTCGCCTGCTGGCGCAGGGGCCGCAATCGGGATCGCGCCTCACGCTCGACGTCGAGGGCGCGATCGAGGTTCGAGCGCGTCCGCTCCAGCTTCAGCTGTGCCCGGCGGCGGCGCTTGCGGTGCTTGCCGAGCCCGGCGGCCTCCTCGATCAGCAGCCGCCGCTCGCGTGGCTTCGAGAGGACGATCGCCTCGACCTTGCCCTGGCCGATCACCGAATGCATCTCGCGGCCGAGGCTGGCGTCGGAAAGCGCCTCGGTGACGTCGGAGAGCCGGCAGCGGGCGCCGTTGAGGCGGTAGCCGCCATCGCCGTTGCGGTCGAGGCGGCGCGAGACCGAGATCTCGGAGAACTCCGAACCGGCCGCACCGTCGGAGTTGTCGATGACGACCTCGACCTCGGCGTTGCTGCGAGCGGAGCGGTCCCTGCCGCCGGCGAAGATCACGTCCTGCATCGACTGGCCGCGGACCGCCAGCGGGCTCTGCTCGCCGAGGGCCCAGAGGACGGCATCGGTGATGTTCGACTTCCCGCATCCGTTCGGCCCGACGATCACGCTGACGCCGGGAGAGAACTCCAGCTGGGTGCGCTCGGGGAAGGATTTGAAGCCCTTCAGGCTTATCGACTTCAGGTGCATGCGGTCCGGCCCGTCACTGAAGCCTGCTCGTTCGACCGGACGGGATCGCGCCCGCCCGCGACGTCCCCGCTCACCCGCGCGCCTCCTCGAGCGCCACGGCCGCCGCAGCCTGCTCGGCGGCCTTCTTGCTGGTGCCTTCGCCGGTGCCGACGACCTCTTCGCCGACCCGGGCCTCGACCCGGAAGGTCTTCTCGTGCGGCGGTCCGGACTCGTCGGTGACCTCGTAATGGACCCGGGCGCCACGCCGCGCCAGCCGCTCCTGTAGGGCCGACTTGAAATCGAGCAGCGTCCCCGACGCGAGGTCGACCTGGGGCGCGAACGCCGCCAGCAGAGCCACCGCGGTCCGCTCGAGCCCGAACTGCAGATAGCAGGCGCCGATCAGCGACTCGACGATCGACGCCATCGCCCGCTCGCTGCCGACGAGCTCACCCGGCGCCAGACCCCCCTCGAAGTCCTGCGGATACGCCGCTTCCAACATCTCGGGCACGCCGAGCTCGACCGCGATCTCGGCGCAGGCGCGACCGCTCACGACCTGTCCGTGGATCTTCGTGAGCCGGCCGATGTCGGACCGCGGGAACCGCGAGAAGAGGTGCTCGGCGACCGCAAGGCCGAGAACGCTGTCGCCGAGGAAGGCGAGGCGACCCCAGGAGCGGACCCGGCGCTCGGTCCACGAGCTGTGGGTCAGGGCCTGGAGCCGGAGCTCGGGGTCGAGCCCGCCGACGAGCTCGAGCAGTGGCGCAACCCCGCTCCCCCCCGGGAGTGCCTCATCCAGGGGTTCCGCCGTGCCGCGGTCAGGCACCGGGCAATCGCTCGAAGACGAAATCGACAGCGGCACCGACGGTCTCGATCTTCGCCGCCTCGTCCTCGCTCATCGCGATGCCGTAGGTGTCCTCGAGCTCCATGACGAGCTCGTAGAGGTCCAGCGAGTCCGCGTCGAGGTCCTCCCGGAATCGCGTCTCGTCCCGGATCTCATCGGCGGGCACCTCGAGCTCGGCGGTGAGGTGGTCGCGGACCATCGAGAAGATCGCAGCCCGATCGGTCTGTGCCCGTTCCTCTCCGGTTTCTCCGACCGTGCTCATCTCGTCGAATTGTCTATCACGACTCGGATCCCTTGGCGCCGCGAATCGCGCTCCGTCCGACGCCGGAGCGTTCGATCAGCTCCTCGGTGCGCTCGACAGCCCCCTCGCGGACCGAGCGGGCCGCGAGCCGGATCTGGTTGGCGATCCCCAGCGGTCCCGACGAGCCATGGCCGACGACGGCGACGCCGCGGAGCCCGAGCAGGATCGCGCCGCCGGTTGCGTCGGGGTCCATGTCGGCACGGAGGCCGCCGAGCGCGGGCCGGAGCAACAGGCCCCCCGTCGCGGCGATCGGGCCCGAGCGGGCCGCGCGGCGGACCGCGTCGCCGACCGCGCGGGCGGTGCCCTCGATCGTCTTCAGGGCGACGTTGCCGGTGAACCCGTCGGTGACGACCACCTCGACCTCCGGGTCGATCAGGTCCCGGCCCTCGACGTTGCCCGCGAACCGGATCCCGGTCGAGCCGCGGAGCGCCTCGTGGGCCTCGACGACGAGCGCGCTGCCCTTCTTCTCCTCGGTTCCGACGCTGAGCAGCCCGACCCGCGGATCGGGAAGGCCGAGCACGGCCGCAGCGAACGCCGAGCCCAGATAGGCGAACTGGACCAGGTGAGAGGCACGAGCGTCGGCGTTGGCGCCGACGTCGAGCATGAGCAGCGGCCGCTCGCGCCCGGGGGCGGGGATCTCGACCGCCAGCGCCGGGCGTTGGACCGAGCGGATCCGCTTCAGGGCGAACAGGGCGGCGGTCATCGTGGCGCCGGTCGAGCCCGGACTCGCGAGCGCGTCGGAGCGACCGGCGGCGACGTCTGCCGCCGCCCGCACGATCGAGGTCTCCGGCCGCGAGCGGACCGCGCGAACCGGCTCCTCGTCGTTGCCGACCATCTCGACCGTGTCGACGATCTCCACCTGGTCCGAGGCGAGGCCGGCGAAGGTCGCGGCGGGGCCGAAGACCCGAATCGCGATGTCGTCGGCGGCCGCCATGCGGATGCCCTCGGAGACGGCATCGATCCCGGCTTCGGCGCCGAGCGCGTCGAAGGCGACCGTGACCGGGTCGCCGGAGTCGCCCGGCGGACGCGCCGCCGGAGCCCCCATCTACTGCCCCTCTGGGCGTCCGCTCAGCTCGGGCGTGGCATCGTCGGGGGCGATGACCTCACGGCCGGCGTAGGTCCCGCAGGTCGGGCAGACGCGATGCGGCAGCCGCGGGCTGTGGCACTGCGGGCACTCGTTGAGGCGGGGAGCCGCAACGGCATCGTGGGCACGACGCTTGTCGCGACGGGCGCTGGATTGACGCTTCTTCGGGACGGCCATGAGGCCGGGAATCGTAGCGATCGCGACCGCGAGGGCGGCCCGACCCCCAACCTGGGGCGGTCACCCTTGCCCCCGGTGCGCTCAGGTGACCCAGGTCCGGGGGTCAGTCGAGGAGCTCGCGAAGCTTCGCGAAGCGGGGGTCCGGCTCACGCTCGTGGACGTGGGCCCCGGGATCGACGTCGTTGAGCGAGACGCCGCAGACCTCGCAGAGACCCGCGCAGTCCGGCCGGCAGAGGAGGCGCTCGGGAAGCGCCAGGGCGATCGCGTCGTGGAGCCAGTCCAACGGGTCGAGCAGGCCCTCGCCGACGTAGGGGCTGCGCAGCTCCGGGTCCTCGACCTCGCCCTGGTCGACCTCGCGGGCGTCGATGGCGAGCTCGAGCCGGGCCGGCCCGAGGCAGCGGGCGCAGGTGCCGAGCACGACCACCTCGGCCCGCAGCCGCAGCGCGTATCCGGACGTGGTCCGCGAGACGTCGACGCGGCCCTTGATCGGGGTTGCCTCGAAGGCCAGCTGCTCGCCGCCGAGCAGCGGCGGCTCGGGGTCGAGATCCGCCTCGATCCAGGCCGCTGCGCCGCTGCGCAGGGCGAGCGCATCGAGATCGATCAGCCGTTCTGCCATCTAGTCTCCGAGGGTAGCGTGAGCGCTCAGTTCCACTGGAATCCCGATACCTACCTGAAGATGATGCGGGCCGAGGTCCCGAACTTCGACGCCCTCCAGGAGGCCGCGGTCGCTGCGGTGCCGTTCCCGCCGGCCAACGCCCTCGATCTCGGAATCGGCACCGGAGAGACGTCACGTCGCCTACTCGAGGCCAATCCGGACGCGAGGATCACCGGCCTCGACTCGAGCCCCGAGATGGTCTTCCGGGCGCGACAGCTCGGCATCGAGGTGCGGCTGGCACGGATGGAGGACCCGCTGCCCGACGGCCCCTGGGACCTCGTCATCGCCGTCCTCAGCGTCCACCATCTGCGCTCCGATCAGAAGCGCGACCTCTTCCGGCGGGTCCGCGAGCAGTCGCGATCGCTCGTCCTCGCCGATGTCGTCACTGCCGCCGAGCCCGAGCAGCAGTCAACGCCGCTCGACCCCGAGCGCGACTTCCCGGACGGCGCCGCGGACCTGGCCGAGTGGTGCGGCGGGGAGATCGTCTGGACGGCGGGCGACCTCGTAGTCATCCGCGCGACCTACTGACCCAAGGGTCAGCCGCGCTGCGGCCAAGCGGATCAAGGAAGAGGTCGGCGATGCGACCGTAGGTCGTGAGCCGGCCGATGACGCCGCGCCGCGCCGCGCCGCAGCGCGGCTGCCTAGACCTCGGCGGGTTCGATTTCCTCGTCGCGGCCGGCGAGGCGGTCGCGGCCGCGCTGGACGGCGGCGAGGAACTTCTGCAGGTTGACCTCGAGGGTCGAAAGGATCTCGTCGGCGTAGTCCTCGGCTCCGAGGCGGATCTGGCGCTCGGTGTCGCGGGCGTCCTCGAGGATCTCCTCGGCGCCGCGCTCGGCCTGCTTGTAGACCTCCTCCTCGGAGATCAGGCGCGCCTGCTGGTCCCGGGCCTCCTTGACGACGCGCTCGGCCTCGCGCTTCGCCTCGGCGAGCATCTCCTGACGCTCCTTGACGATCCAGCGCGCCTGCTTAATCTCCTCGGGAATCGTCGCCCGCATCTGGTCGAGCAGGTCGTAGATCTCCTCACGATCGACCCTCACCTGGTCGGTCAGCGGGACCGGCCTGGCGTTGTGGATCAGGTCGTCGAGCTTGTCTATGAGAACGAGGACGTCCATCGATGCGACTAAAGCTTAGGGGTCGGAGGGAAAAACCCTCGCTTCGCCCGAATATTCTGCAAGACGCTGCAAGCTCCTGCCCATCCGGGGCCTCCTGGGGTCAGCGTGCGACCCGCTCGCTGAGCGCCACGGCGACCTCGGCCGGGACGAGGTCGCCCACATCGCCACCGAACGTGGCGAGCTCCTTGACGCCGGTCGACGAGAGAAAGCTGTACTCGGAAGAGGCCATGACGTAGGCGCTTTCGATCTCCGGGGCGAGCTTGCGGTTGAGCTGGTTCATCTCGAACTCGTACTCGAAGTCGGAGATCGCCCGCAGCCCCTTGACGATCGTGGTCGCGCCGTGCTCGCGGGCGAAGTCGACGAGCAGCGTCGAGAAGACCATCGCCTCGACGTTCGGCATGTCGGTGGTCGCCCGCTCGATGAATCCGGCCCGCTCCTCGGCCGTGAACAGCGTCTTCTGCTTGCGGAGCGGCTGGTTGACGACGCCGACGATCACCTTGTCGAAGATCCGCGCGGCCCTGCCGATGATGTCGAGGTGGCCGTTGGTGACCGGGTCGTAGCTGCCCGGGCAGATGGCGGTCCGCTCGCTCATCGCGGCGCTCCGTGCATCCGCACCGCCGTCTGGCCGTACTTGCGGGCGTCGAGCAGCGGCAGGCCGAGCTCGATCGGATCCGCTGCCGGCGACTCGACGATCACGCGCGCACCGGTCCGCAGGCGTTCGGGAAGCAGTTCTTCGAGGTCGGAAGCAAAGCGGCGCGCGAGTCTATAGGGCGGATCGCAGTAGACGAGGTCGTAGGCGCCACGATCGCGTCCGAGGAAGCCGATCGCGTCGCCCCGGACGATGCTGCATCGCCCCTCGATCCCGAGCGCCGCGACGTTCTGCTCCGCCGCGCTCACGTCGGTGTCGACGAGCGTCGCGGCGGCGGCACCACGGGAGATCGCCTCGATCGCGACCGCACCGGTGCCGGCGAAGAGGTCGAGCACATCGAGCCCGGAGACGTCGCCGAGGATCGAGAACAGCGCCTCGCGGACCCGGTCGGCCGTCGGCCGGATCGATTCCCCCTTCGGGGCCGCGATCGGCCTGCCCCCGAGCGCTCCGGCGACGACGCGCATCTCAGGCGGCGATCGGCTCGGCCCGCTCGTCGCCGAAGCGGTCGCGGACGGCGTCCAGGAGCGGCCCGAGCTCGGGCGAGTCGAACGTCCCGCAGCGCTCGAGGAGCGCGATCAGGTCGGTGCGGGCCGCGGCGAGGATCGGGCCGTCCTCGGGCAGCGAGGCGATCCGGAACCGCGGCAGGCCGCTCTGCCGTGTCCCGAGCACCTCGCCCTCGCCGCGGAGGCTGAGGTCGACCTCCGCCAGCTCGAAGCCGTCGCGCTCGCGGACCAGCGCCTCGAGGCGGGCGCGGGCCCGGTCGCTCTCGGGATCGGCGAAGAGGATGCACTGGGACTCGTGCTCGCCGCGGCCGATCCGCCCGCGCAACTGGTGGAGCTGGCTGAGGCCGTAGCGATCGGCCCCCTCGATCAGCATGACCGAGGCATTGGCGACATCGATCCCGACCTCGATGACGCTGGTGGCGACGAGGACGTCGGCGGCCCCGTCGGCGAAGCGGGCCATCGCCCGGGCCTTCTCCGCGGCGGGCATCTGCCCGTGCAGGACCTCGACGTCGAAGTCGCGGAACTCGCCGCGGGCGAGGCGCTCGGCCTCGCTCGTGGCCGCCTTGGCCTGATCCTTGTCGGAGTCGCTGACGAGCGGGCAGACGACGTATGCCTGCCGCCCCTCGCGAATCCGGTCGCGGATGAACCCGTAGGCGCCCGCGCGCCGCTCCTCGCCGACGAGCCAGGTGTGGATCGGCCGGCGACCGGCGGGAAGCTCGCGGAGAACGGTGACGTCGAGGTCTCCGAAGGCAGTCAGCGACAGCGTCCGCGGGATCGGCGTCGCGGTCATGTGAAGGACGTGCGGCGCCTCCTCGCCCTTGCCGTCGAGCGCGCGGCGCTGCTCGACGCCGAAGCGGTGCTGCTCGTCGACGACCGCGACGGCGAGGCGGGCGAATCGCACGGTCGGCTCGATCAGGGCGTGGGTCCCGACGAGCAGCGGCAGCTCGCCGCTCGCGAGCCGGTCGAGCATGTCGCGGCGCCGGGCCGCCGGGGTCGAGCCGGTCAGCAGCCCGATCGGCGTCGGCCGGCCGGCGAGCAGGACTTCGAGCGTCGCGAAGTGCTGCTCGGCGAGGGTCTCGGTCGGCGCCATCAGTGCCGCCTGGCGGCCCGACTCGAGCGCTCTGAGCATCGCGTACAGGGCGATCACCGTCTTGCCTGAGCCGACCTCACCCATCAGGAGCCGCTGCATCGGCCGGGTCGCGGCGAGATCGGCGTCGATCTCGTCGAACGCCCGGAGCTGATCGCCGGTCGGCGCGAACGGAAGCGCCTCGATCCAGCCCGCGACGAGGTCGCCCGGCTCGTCGAGCGCGGGCGCCGGCAGGCCGCTGCGACGCTCGCCGCGGCGGATCTGCAGCGCCGCCTGGTGCAGGAACAGCTCCTCGTAGGCGAGCCGGGCCCGCGCCGGTCCGAGTTCGTTGCGGTCACGCGGGAAGTGGATCGCGATCCGGGCGTCGGCGGCGTTCGGAAACCGATGGCGGGCGCGCAGCTCGGCCGGCAGCGGCTCGAGCACACCCGGCGCCAGCGACAGGGCCGTCCAGACCCATTCGCGGAGCCGCTGGACCCGCAGGCCCTCGCCGCTGGGATGGACCGGGACGATCCCGGTGGTATGGAGGCCCGCGGCAGGCCCCGGCGCGTCGCGGATCGGGTCGGCTCCCCCCTCCCGCGCCCCCGAGCCGCCGACGATCTCGAACGCGTCGGGACGGAAGCTGCGACCGTCGGTCCGTCCGCTCAGCAGCACGCGGACGCCGGGCTTCAGCTTGTCGGCCAGCCATGCCTGGTTGAACCAGGCGACGTCGATCGAGCCGGTCCCGTCGGCGACCGTCGCCTCGACGATTCGCAGGTTGCGGCGTCGCGTCGGCCGCAGCCGTGACTTCCGCACCTCGGCGAGCAGCGTCGCCGGCCGCCCGGGAACGAGCTCCGCGATCGCGGTGACGACCGAGCGGTCGATCCAGTCGTGCGGGTAGTGGTCGATCAGGTCCCCGAACGTCCGCAGGCCGATCCGGGCCGCCGACTCGGCGATCTTCGCGCCGACCCCGCGGAGGTCGGTCAGCGGCCGTTCGAGCCGGCTGCGGGCGATCCGCGGCCGCAGCGGCGCGGCGAGCAGGTCCTCGCGTCCGATCGACCCGCCGCCGAGGGGCGCCGGCGGGTCCGGCGGAGCAGCACCCCCGAGGCGCGCGGCTGCCGGCCCGGCTGACGTCATCGTGACCTCACGCGGCGAGGATAGGAGCGCCGAGGTACGGAACCGCTCAGGGCCGGCGCGGGTTCCCGCGCTCGCGCGCGAACGTCTCCTCGACCCACCGGTACCCGGGCCGGTCCGCGAC
>DATAFA010000011.1:0-11673 GCA_036257785.1 Solirubrobacterales bacterium
AAGATCAAAGTCTCCAACCCGATCGTCGAGCTCGACGGCGACGAGATGACGCGGATCATCTGGTCCTTCATCAAGGAGCAGCTGATCCTGCCCTACGTCGACGTCGATCTGCAGTACTTCGACCTCGGGATCGAGAGTCGCGATGCCACCTCGGACCAGATCACGGTCGACGCCGCGAACGCGATCAAGGAGCACGGCGTCGGCGTCAAGTGCGCGACGATCACCCCCGACGAGACCCGGGTCGAGGAGTTCGGCCTCGCGGAGATGTACCGCTCGCCGAACGGGACGATCCGCAACATCCTCGGTGGCGTCATCTTCCGCGAGCCGATCGTGATCTCGAACGTGCCGCGCCTGGTGCCGGGGTGGACGAAGCCGATCGTGATCGGTCGCCATGCGTTCGGCGACCAGTACCGCGCCGAGGACACGCTGATCCCCGGCGCGGGCAAGCTGACGCTGACCTGGACCCCCAAGGACGCGGGCGAGCCGATCGAGATCGACGTCTACGACTTCCCCTCGAGCGGGATCGCGATGGGGATGTACAACCTCGACGACTCGATCCGCGACTTCGCCCGCGCCTCCATGCGCTACGGCCTCGACCGTGGCTTCCCGGTCTACCTGTCGACGAAGAACACGATCCTCAAGCGCTACGACGGTCGCTTCAAGGACCTCTTCCAGGAGGTGTTCGACGCCGAGTTCAAGGCGGATTTCGAAGCCGCCGGCATCACCTACGAGCACCGCCTGATCGACGACATGGTCGCCGCGGCGCTGAAGTGGGAGGGGGGCTACGTCTGGGCCTGCAAGAACTACGACGGCGACGTCCAGTCAGACACGGTCGCTCAGGGCTTCGGCTCGCTCGGCCTGATGACCAGCGTCCTGATGACCCCCGACGGCAAGACCGTCGAGGCCGAGGCCGCCCACGGAACCGTCACCCGTCACTTCCGCGAGCACCAGAAGGGCAACCCGACCTCCACCAACCCGATCGCGTCGATCTTCGCCTGGACCCGAGCCCTCGGCGCCCGGGGCCGGATCGACGGCACTCCCGAGGTCCAGGAGTTCGCCGCGACCCTCGAGCGGGTCTGCGTCGAGACGGTCGAGAGCGGCAAGATGACCAAGGACCTGGCGCTGCTGATCGGCTCCGGCCAGGAGTGGCAGACGACCGAGGAGTTCCTCGCTTCGATCGACGACAACCTCCGCAGGGCGATGGGCTGAGGGCTCGATCGGGCCGCCCTCCGATCCGGCCAATCAGCCTGAATGACTAGGATCGGTGGGCATTCTCAAGCCCCCGAATCCGAGGAGACTTCAACACGTGAGCAGTCCAGTAAAGGTCACAGTCACCGGCGCCGCCGGCCAGATCGGCTACGCGATCCTGTTCCGCGTGGCGAGCGGCCAGATGCTCGGCCCCGACACCCCGGTGCACCTCGACCTGCTCGAGATCCCCGCCGCCGTCAAGGCCGCCGAGGGAACCGCGATGGAGCTCGACGACTGCGCCTTCCCGCTGCTCGCCGGCATCGACATCCACGACGACCCGAAGCCCGCCTTCGACGGCTGCAACGTCGGCCTGCTGGTCGGCGCCCGCCCTCGCGGCCCGGGGATGGAGCGGGCCGACCTGCTCGAGGCCAACGGCGGCATCTTCAAGCCCCAGGGCGAGGCGATCAACGCCGGCGCCGCCGACGACGTCCGGGTCCTGGTGGTCGGCAACCCCGCCAACACGAACGCGCTGATCGCCCTCTCGCACGCACCCGACGTGCCCCGCGAGCGGTTCACCGCGATGATGCGGCTCGACCACAACCGGGCGAAGAGCCAGCTGGCGGCGAAGCTCGGCGTCGGCGTCTCCGAAGTCACCAAGATGACGGTCTGGGGCAACCACTCCGCGAGCCAGTACCCGGACCTCGTCCACGCTGAGGTCAACGGCGCCAACGCCGCCGAGAAGGTCGGCGACCAGTCCTGGATCGAGGACGAGTTCATCCCGACCGTCGCCAAGCGCGGCGCCGCCATCATCGATGCTCGCGGGGCCTCGAGCGCGGCCTCGGCCGCGAATGCCGCGATCGACCACGTCCACGACTGGGTGCTCGGCACGCCGGACGGTGACTGGGTCTCGATGGGCGTCCCCGCCGACGGCTCCTACGGAGTCGCCGAGGGGATCGTCTCCGGGTTCCCGTGCACGTGCGCGAACGGCGAGTACGCGATCGTCGCCGGCCTCGAGATCGACGACTTCTCCCGGGAGCGGATCGACGCCAGCGTCGCCGAGCTCGAGGGCGAGCGCGAGACCGTAAGCGGCCTCGGCCTCACCTAGGCGCGCGAGCGACGATTTCATCCCAATGTTTGGGATGAAATCGTCGTTGACCGGCGGTGGTCAGGCCCCGGTCGCGGTGTAGCCGCGGCCGTCCTTGGTGACCTTGCCGTCCTCGGCGAGGCCGGCCATCACCCGGTAGACGTAGTTCGGCTTGATCTTCAGCTTCGTGGCGATCTCCGAGGCGCTGATGCCGGGCTGGGCCTCGACCGCCTTCAGCGCATGGTCGGCGCGGGTACCGCCGCGACGACGGCGTCGTCGCCGACCGCCGCCCGAGCCGCTCGCCGAGCGTGAGCCGCGCGGGCGGCCGGGACCGCGACGCTCGCCCTTGAGGTTGCTCAGCGCCTTCTCCAGGCGTCGCTTCTCGTCTTCGAGCTCCTTCAGCCGGCCCTCGATGAGGGACCGCGCCTTGTCGAGCACGTTGGGATCGTCTGCCATTTGAAAGCTCCTTGTGTTGCTGCCGGATAGCAACCGTTCCCCCGTTTTCTCGAAAACGGTGCCGTAACACTGTAAGCCGGAAGAGTGTTCAGTGCTACTTGAGCTTCTCGGAGCGCGTCCGGAAGACGAAGTCCCACAGTGGGGAGGAGACGCCGTAACCGTAACGGTGGTCCTGGAAGTGGTGACGCATGTGCTGCTCGCGCAGCTGCTTGCCGGCCGTCGTCGTCGGCACGTGGTGATGGAGGTGGAAGTGGGTGTAGTCGTAGGTCAGGTAGCCGGCGATGAAGCCCGCGAACGCGGGGTAGCCGGCCGGCGTTCCGAAGACCAACGCGAAGAGGCCGAGGAACAGCGCGGCGAGGGGGATGCTGAGCGCCGGCGGCATGACGAGCCGGAGCGGGTCGTTGGGGTGCTCGTGATGGACGCCGTGCATGATGAAGTGGAGGCGGCTGCCGAGCGGGTGGTCGGGCTCCCAGTGGAAGACGAGGCGGTGCAGCCAGTACTCGCTGAACGTCCAGATCAGCAGTCCGGCCAGGAACAGTCCCGCCACCTGAAGGGCGTTGTAGCCACCATCGAAACCGGCCCAGACGGCGACGGCCACGACCGGCACGAACACGATCGCCGGAATCGACGGATGGACCCGCGAGAAGAAGTCGAGGAAGCGGCTCTCGAAGAGCGGTGGGGAGGCACTGAGGTGATCGTTGCGCTGTGCTGGCATCGCATCCGGGATTGTATTGGGCGCCCGGCGAGATTCAAAGGCCGGTTGCGTCGGATCGAAGCTCCACAGGGGTCCGGAATCCTTCCCGGCAAGGGCCCCCAAAGTGCGGGGAAAGTCAGCACGAATGCGGGTTTTGCGGGGAACGCCGATCGACGGCGGAAGCCGCTGTTTGCGGGGCGGCGACGTGCGTGGCCGTGGCCCGGGTGCCATTGTCTCCGCCACCCTGCACGACCGATTCACGGAGAGCGATTTGTCCACGATCACAGCGTCCCCGCCCAGCGGCCGCCGCCGCGCCAAGAAGAAGCCGAGCTGCCAGACCTGTTACTTCGGGATCCGGATGCTGTGCGCCCTCGAGCTCGGCGGGCCCTGCTCGACGTTCCGGCCCGACTCCCCGCACGGCCTCACCCCGCCGGCGCAGCCGATGCTGCTGATCGGCGCCGAGGGGGCCGTGCTCGAGCCGGAGCCGTTCGAGCCGGCGCCGCTCGCCGCGTAGGCACCGCCGCCGAGACCGAGGAGCTTCTCGATAGCGGAGAAGAACCTCGGTGTCGCAGCGAGCATCGTCGCTCCGGGTAGCGTGTCGAGGATGAAGTTGACGGTGCTCGGCAAGTCGCCGGCCTGGACCGATGCGGGCGGCGCCTGCAGCGGCTACCTCGTCGAGGGGAGCGAGGGAAGGCCGTTCCTCCTCGACTGTGGCAGCGGCGTCTTCGGGAAGCTGCGGATGCGGCGCGACTACCGCGACGTCGCGGCGGTGGTGATCTCGCATCTGCACGCCGATCACCTGCTCGACCTCGTCCCGTTCTCGTACGCGCTGACGGTCGGGCCGGACGCCGGCTCCGGCATCCGGCCGCGGCTGATCGCCCCGACCGGCGCCGACTCGTTCTTCCGGCACCTCGTCGGCACCTGGGACGTCGAGGACCTGATCGCGCGCGCCTTCGCGATCGAGGAATACGAGCCGGACGCGGACATCGACGTCTGCGGGGTCGGCGTCCATCCCCATGCCGTGCCGCACTTCACGCCCACTCACGCGATCGAGCTTCGCGAGGGCGCCGGCGGGCGGATCGTCTACGGCGCCGACGGCCGCTTCTCCGAGCGGCTGGTCGCGGCGGCGAGCGGCGCCGCCGTCCTGATCGCCGAGGCGACGCTGATCGAGCCTGACCCCGCCCCGGTCGACGAGCGCGGGCACATGAGCGCCCGCGAGGCCGGCGAGCTTGCCGCTCGCGCCGGCGTCGGGCGGCTGGTCCTGACCCACATCTCCGACGAGCTCGACCCCGATCACGCGCTCGCCGAGGCCGCCGCCGCCTTCGCCGGACCGGTCGAGATCGCGGCCGAGGGATCCGCCTTCGAGGTCTAGATGATCGATTCCAAACCCCCACGCACCCGGATGATCCGCTCGGCGCTGCGCAGCTCAGCGTCCTCGTCGGCTCACGGCCTTCCAGGCCGCTTCGCCTCCTGCGTCCTCGATCTGCTTGGCCGAGCGAATCCCCGGGCACGCGCGGATTCGGAATCAATCATCTAGCTAGTCTCCGTCGTGATGGCCCGTCAGCGCACCATGCTGGTCAACATCGAGCGGATGCGCCGCGACATGGACGAGCTGCTCGGCGAGGGCTGGGCGCCGTCGCGGTCGGCCGCCCGGGGCAGTGACTTCCATCCCCGCGTCGACGTCTACTACTGCCAGTCGGGTGGGACGGACGCCGAGTCGCGTCCGCAGGCGGTCGTCGTCGCGGACCTCGCCGGCGTCGCGGCCGATGCCGTCAACATCGAGATCTCCGGGCGGATGCTGGTGATATCCGGCACGCGCCCGGTCCGCCGGACCGAGGGCCGGGCCTACCAGCAGGTCGAGATCCCGACCGGGAGCTTCCGCCGCGCCGTCGAACTCGGGGTCGACATCGACACCGAGGCGGCCCGGGCCACGTTCGAGGACGGCCTGCTGAGGGTCGAGCTGCCGATCCGGATGCCGGAGTCGACGGCCCGGCAGGTCCCGATCGAGCGGTCGTCGGGTTGATGGCGTTCGAGGGCGACGTCCCCGGCGGCGGCGCGCCGATCGAGATCGTCACGACGGAGGAGATCGAGGACGCGATCGCCGCCGGCGGCGATCTGCCGGACGCCCTGCCGGTCCTGCCGCTCCGCGACATGGTCACCTACCCGGGAACCCTGACCCCGCTCGCGGTCGGCCAGGAGCGCTCGATCAAGCTGATCGATGACGTCCTCTCCGGCGACCGCGGCCTCGTCATGGTCGCCTCCAAGGACCCGGAGCTGGACGAGCCCGGCCCCGCGGACATCGAGCAGGTCGGGGTCGCCGGCGTCGTCGCGCGGATGCTGAAGGTCCCGGACGGCTCGATCCGGATCCTCGTCCAGGGCACCAAGCGCGTTCGCCTCGGCCGCTTCGTCGCCACGAAGCCGTACCTGATCGCGACCGTCGAGGAGATGCCCGACGTCGTCGAGCCCGGACCGGAGCTGCAGGCGCTCACCCGCAACGTCCAGCGGACCTTCAGCGAGATCATCGAGGAGATCCCGTATCTGCCCGAGGAGCTCCAGCTCGCGGTCACGAACGTCGACGACCCCTCGGCGCTGGCGCACCTGATCGCCGGGGCGCTGCGGATCCCGGCAGCGGAGAAGCAGGAGATCCTCGAGCAGGTCAACGTCGCCGTGCGACTGCACCGCCTCTCCGAGATCCTCGCTCGCGAGCTCGAGGTGATCCAGCTCGGCACCCAGATCCAGTCCCAGGTCCAGGAGGGGATCGACAAGGGGCAGCGCGAGTACTACCTCCGCGAGCAGCTTCGCGCGATCCAGGCCGAGCTCGGGGAGGGCGACGAGCAGCAGGCGGAGATCAGCGAGCTCCGCGAGCGGATCGAGGCGGCCGGGCTTCCCGAGCAGGCCCGCAAGGCCGCCGACCGCGAGCTCGGCCGACTCGAGCGGCTGCCGCCGGCCGCCGCCGAGTACGGAGTCATCCGCACCTACATGGACTGGCTGCTCGACCTGCCGTGGAACGAGCTCACCGAGGACGACCTCGACGTCAAGCACGCCCGCGAGGTCCTCGACGCCGACCACTACGACCTCGAGCAGATCAAGGACCGGATCCTCGAGTACCTCGCCGTCCGCAAGCTCCGCCCCGCGTCCAGCGGCCCGATCCTCTGCTTCGTCGGGCCTCCCGGCGTCGGCAAGACCAGCCTCGGGCGCTCGATCGCGCGGGCGCTCGGGCGCAGCTTCGAGCGGATCTCGGTCGGCGGCGTCCGCGACGAGGCGGAGATCCGCGGCCACCGTCGCACCTACGTCGGCGCGATGCCGGGGACGATCGTCCGGGCGCTCCGCGACGCCGGCTCCCGCAACCCGGTCTTCATGATCGACGAGATCGACAAGATGGGCGCCGACTTCCGCGGCGACCCCGCCAGCGCGATGCTCGAGGTCCTCGATCCGGCCCAGAACGACTCGTTCCGCGATCACTACCTCGATCTCGACTTCGACCTCTCCGACGTCATCTTCATCGCCACCGCCAACGTCCTCGACACGGTCCCGCCGCCACTCCACGACCGGATGGAGGTGATCGAGCTCTCCGGCTACACGGTCGACGAGAAGCTCCACATCGCGCGCCGTTACCTGGTGCCCCGGCAGGTCCGCGAGAACGGGCTGAAGGCGAGCCAGGCCGCGTTCTCCGATCCGGCCCTGCGGGCGGTCATCGAGGAGTACACGCGGGAGGCGGGTGTCCGCAACCTCGAGCGTCAGATCGGCACGATCTGCCGGAAGCTGGCCCGCCGGATCGCCGAGGGCGGTTCGACCGGCCGGACCACCGTCTCGGCGAAGCTCGCCCGCGAGCTGCTCGGCCGCCGCATCTACTTCTCCGAGGCGCGGCGCCGGACCAGCCGCCCCGGCGTCGCCACCGGCCTCGCCTGGACGCCGGTCGGCGGCGAGGTCCTGTTCATCGAGGCGACGGCGATGCCCGGCAACGGCAAGCTGACGATCACCGGCCAGCTCGGCGACGTGATGCGCGAGTCGGCCCAGGCGGCGCTGTCGCTGCTCCGTGGCGAGGCCGCCGAGTTCCTTCCCGACCTCGAGGGCGATCCGGGAGCCTGGTTCGCCGAGCACGACATCCACCTCCACGTCCCCGCCGGGGCCGTCCCCAAGGACGGTCCCTCGGCCGGCGTCGCGATGCTGACCGCTCTGACCTCGCTGCTGAGCGGGCGGCCGGTCCGCAACGACGTCGCGATGACCGGGGAGATCACGCTGACCGGGCTGGTGCTGCCGGTCGGCGGGCTCAAGGAGAAGTCGCTCGCCGCGCAGCGGGCGGGGATCAAGCGGGTGATCGTGCCCGACCGCAACGAGGGCGAGATCGGCGAGATCCCCAAGGACGAGCTCGGCGACCTCGAGTTCGTCTACGTCAGCGACGGGACGGCAGCGCTCGCCGCAGCGCTCGAGCCGCGGCGCTCGCGGCGGCCCTGAGCGCCCGCTCGCCGCCCGGGCGGCTCGGGCCGGTCGCGGTTTGACGGATATGCTGGCCGGGAACAGCCCTGGGAACCGAGAGGAGCGACGATGGCGATCAAGAGCAAGGCGAAGGACAAGGCCGGCAGCGCATACGAGAACGCGCGCCCCTACGTCCACCGTCTGATCGAGGACGAGGAGCTGCGCGACAACCTGCGCGAGGCCTACGAGGCCGGCCGCCACGCGTACACGCGCGCTTCCGGTGCCAAGAAGCCGTCAGCGCTGCTCGACGACAAGAAGCTGCAGAAGGACCTGAAGAGCGCCAGCGAGTCGCTGCGCGCCGCCTCCGAGGCCCTCCGCGAGCCCGAGAAGACGGCGAAGGGCGGCCACCCGTTCCTGAAGCTGCTCGTGATCGCGTTCATCGGCGCGGTCCTGGCGATCGCGCTCAGCGAGGATCTCCGTAAGGCGGTGCTCGATCAGCTGTTCGGCGCCGAGGAGGAGTTCGAGTACACCTCGACGACCTCGCCGCCCACCCCGTCGGCCTGACGACGACGCGACCAAAGGGGGCCGGGAGAGCCGGCGTGACCCGTGAGCTGACCGGCGACAGCGCCGGCCGCATCGTCGACGCGATGCGCGCGGCGGTCGCGACCCGGGGCATCGCCGGAGCCACCTTCGAGCACGTCGCCTCCCAGGCCGGCGTCAGCAGGGGTCTGCTCCACTACTACTTCGGCACCAAGGAGCGCTTGCTCGTCGAGGTCGTCCGCCGCGACAGCGAGAACCGGGTGCAGCGGCTCGACGAGCCGCTGCACGCCGCCGCCGACGTCGACGGCGTCCTCGACGTGCTCGTCTCGAGCCTGATGGACCTGATCGAGAACGATCCCGGGTTCTTCATCGTCCTCTTCGAGCTGTTCGCGGCCGGCCGCCGCAACGACGAGATCGGCCGCGAGGTCGGAGCGCTGTTCAGGAAGTCCCGCGACCACGTGGCCAAGGCCCTCGAGGAGAAGCACGAAGAGGGCGTGATCACGCTGCGTTTCGGGGCCGAGGCGACCGTCTCGTACCTGTTCGCGATCGCCGACGGACTCGCCGTGCAGGCGCTCTCCGACCCCGATCGCGACCAGACCGAGGTCCTCGAGGCCGGCCGAACCACGGCGCGGCAGCTATTCGTGGCCGGATGACGGGTGTCGGAGCGGCTTCGCGGGCGCCGGTTGCGGGTGGCTAGACGCCCCGCGTCCCGATAGGCTGCCCGTTCCGGGGGTTGTCAGGAGAGCCAGTGAGGCCCAAGCGTTGAGCAGCAAACGTGGGGAGGACCGGCGTGCCGCTACGGCGCCGGCGTCGCCTTCCCTGAATGCCGACAGCGAGCGGGGCGCTTCGACCCCGGCTCGGATCGCCGCGGTGGCGGCGATCCTGGTCGCCTTCGCGGTCGTCGTCGTGCTGCTGTTCGGCGGCGGCGGGGGCTACCAGTACCGGCTGCTCTTCGAGACCGGTGGCCAGCTCGTGCCCGGCAACGAGGTGCTGACCGCGGGCCAGCGCGTCGGGATGATCGACTCGATCGACTTGACCGACGACAACCAGGCCGCGGTCGAGGTGACGATGGAGGAGCCGCTCCGTGAGGGGACGAGCGCGATCATCCGCCAGACCTCGCTCTCCGGCGTCGCCAACCGCTACATCTCGCTCACGCCCGGGCCCAACAACTCGCCCGAGATCAAGCCGGATTCGACGATCACCGGCGAGGACACGACTGCGCCGGTCGACATCGACCAGCTCTTCAACATCTTCCGCCCCCGCGAGCGGGCCGCGCTCCAGAAGTTCATCCAGGGCAACGCCACCGCCTACGCCGGCAAGGGGGTCCTCGCCAATCGTGCCTACAAGTTCCTGAACCCGGCGCTGAGCACGTCGACGAAGCTGTTCGAGGAGCTGTCGTCGGACTCGGTCTCGCTCTCCCGGTTCCTCGTCTCCGGCTCGCAGACGTTCTCGGCGCTGGCGTCGCGGCGCGAGGACCTGACGTCGCTGATATCGACCGCGAACCAGACGATGGCGGCGATCTCGGCCCGCAACGACGACCTCGACCGCTCGCTCGCAGCGTTGCCGGAGACGCTGCGGCAGACCAACACCACGTTCGTGAACCTGCGGACGACCCTCGACGACCTCGGTCCGCTCGTCCAGGCCTCCTACCCGGCGACGAAGAACCTCGCGCCGTTCCTGCGCAAGACCGCGACGGTCGCCAACGACGGCACGCCGATCTTCACGAAGCTCGCCGACATCGTCCACCTGCAGGGCCAGAACAACGACCTCGCCGACACCCTCAAGAAGCTCCCGACCGTCAGGCAGCGGGGCAACGACGCCCTGCCGGCCGCGATCAAGGCGATGGACGTCTCCCAGGACGACATCGCGTTCCTCCGGCCCTACACGCCCGACATCCTCGCCTGGCTCTCGAAGTTCGGCGAGGTCTCGGCGTACTACGACGGCAACGGCCACTACGCCCGCGCGCAGCCCGCCGCCGCCAACGTCTTCAGCTACAACACCGCCACGAACGTGCTGACCGGCGACTACGACTCGGCGTCGGCTCAGTTCCCGGTCTCCCCGGCCCCGCCGTACGTGTTCGACCCGATCAACCGCTGCCCCGGCGGCGGCTCGGCGCCGGCGCCGGACGGCTCCAACCCGTTCCTCGACAACGGTGGCCTGCTCTCGCCCGGCGACTGCGATGTCAGCCAGATCCCGCCCTACGTCCCATGAGGAGGCTGATCGCCATAGCAGCAGGCCTCCTGCTCGTCGCGGCGCTCGTCGCCGCCACCGCGTCCGGCGAGGGCGACGGCGGCGGCGACTACGAGGTCCGCGCCTACTTCGACAGCGCTGGCTTCCTCGTCAACGGCGAGGAGGTGCGGATCGCCGGAGCCACGGTCGGCACCGTCGACGAGGTCACGGTCTCGCTGCCGGGCGAGCCCGTCCGGCGCAACGGCGACGAGGAGCCCGGCAAGGCCGTCGCGGTGCTCAAGATCACCGATTCCGGCTTCCAGGACTTCCTCGCCGACGCCTCCTGCCTGATCCGGCCGCAGTCGCTGCTCGGCGAGAAGTACGTCGAGTGCGAGCCGACCCAGCCACGAGCCCCGGAGACGCAACCGCCGCCGGCGCTCGAGCAGATTCCCGACGGCGAGATCGGCGCCGGCCAGTACCGGCTGCCGATCGAGAACAACGGCAAGCAGATCGACCTCGACCTCGTCAACAACATCACCCGTCAGCCCGAGGTCGAGCGCTTCCGGCTGATCCTCAACGACCTCGGCGCGGGTCTCGCCGCCCGCGGCCCCGACCTCGCGGCGGTGATCCGTCGCGCCGATCCCGCGCTCCAGCAGACCGACAAGGTGCTCGCCACCCTCGCCAAGCAGAACCAGCAGCTCGCCCAGCTCGCTCAGGACAGCGACACGATCCTGCAGCCGCTGTCGGAGCAGCGCCAGCATCTCGCCGGCTTCATCCGCAACGCCGCCACCGCCGGCACCGCCGCAGCCGAGCGGCGGGACGACATCGTCGCCGGCTTCGACGAGTTCCCGAACGCGCTCCGCGAGCTCCAGAGCACGATGGTCGAGCTGCGGCGCTTCGCCGAGCAGGCCACGCCGGTGGCCGTCAACCTGCGGAAGGCGGCGCCGGGCCTGACCGATGCGACGAGGGCGCTGCGGCCGTTCTCGAAGGCCGCGACGATCTCGCTGACGAACCTCGGGGACACGACCGAGGCCAGCGCCGACGACCTCGCCGCCTCCTCTCCGGTCATCCGTCAGCTCCGCAAGGTCGGCGTCAAGGCGATCCCGGGCGCCCGCAACCTCAACCA
>DATAFA010000027.1:0-4182 GCA_036257785.1 Solirubrobacterales bacterium
TCGAGCGCCGCGGCTCGCGGTCGATCGTCGGCAACATCTACAAGGGCGTCGTCGACAACGTCCTGCCTGGGATGGAGGCCGCGTTCGTCGACATCGGCCTCGAGCGCAACGGGTTCCTCCACGTCGACGAGATCGTCACGCCCGACGGCAAGGCCGTGCCGAAGCGCGGCCGCGGTCAGGGGCGGCGGATCGACGAGCTGATCAAGCGCGGCCAGGAGATCGTCGTGCAGGTGGTCAAGGACCCGTTGAAGACGAAGGGGGCGCGACTCTCGATGCAGCTCTCGATCGCCGGCCGCTACCTCGTCTACATGCCCCAGGGGGGCGGGATCGGCGTCAGCCGCAGGCTCCCCGACGGCGAGCGCAGCCAGATGCGCAAGAACCTCGAGAAGCTCCACACCGCGAGCAAGGAGAAGGGCGGCTACATCGTCCGGACCGCCGCGCAGGGGGCCGACAAGGAGGACTTCGAGCGCGAGATCGCCTACCTGCACAAGCTCCATGAGGTGCTCGAGCGACGCTCCAAGGACGCCGATGCCCCGTCGCTGATCTTCCAGGAGGCGGACCTGCCGATCCGGGTCCTCCGCGACGTCCTCGGCAGCGAGTTCGACGGCGCCGAGATCGACGATCAGAAGCAGTTCGAGCGGGTCACCTCGTTCTTCCAGCGGACCGCGCCGGAGCTCGTCGACTCGGTCGAGATGCACTCGCACGCCGAGCACCTGTTCGAGCGCCACGGCGCCGAGGAGGCGTTCCGCTCGACCCTGTCGCGGCGCGTCGACCTGCCGTCCGGCGGCTATCTGATCATCGATTACGCCGAAGCGCTGACGGTCATCGACATCAACACCGGCAGCTTCACCGGCAAGGGCAAGGGCCGGCTCGAGGACACGATCACGAAGGTGAACGTCGAGGCGGCCGACGAGGTCGTCCGCCAGCTGCGGCTGCGCGACATCGGCGGCATCATCGTCATCGACTTCATCGACATGGCGCGGGCCAAGAACCGCGACCAGGTCCTGAAGACGCTCCGCAAGGCGCTCGACGAGGACCGGACCAAGACCTACGTCGTCGAGGTCTCGCCACTCGGGCTGGTCGAGATGACCCGCCAGAACGTCACCGACGGGGTTCGCGAGATCCTCACGACCCGCTGTCCGACGTGCGACGGCGAGGGCGTCGTCCGCTCCGCCGAGACGGTCGCGATCGAGGCGCTGCGCAAGCTCCGCGACGTCGCCACCGACAAGGCGGACAAGCAGGCGCACCTGATCCGCGTCAACCCGAAGGTCGCCCGTGAGCTGATGCGCCACGACAGCGGCCTGCTCGAGCTCGAGGAGGAGACCGGCAAGCTCTTCCTGTTCGAGGGCGGGGACGCGCTGCCGATCGACACGTTCGAGGTCGCCGAGTCCGGCGACCAGGACGAGATCGAACGGCGCGCGCTGCCGTTCCAGATCGGCGACGAGGTGCTGTTGACGATCGACGAGCCGCACATGTACAACCCCGGCGACGCGGTCGCGAGGGTCGATGCGCTGGTGATCACGGTCACCGGCGCGGCCCCCCTCGTCGGCGAGCGCAAGCTCGTCCGGATCGAGGAGATCGGCCGCTCCTCGGGCCTCGCATCGCTCGTCGACGGCATCCCCGAGGGGTCGGGCGATCAGGATTCCGCGGAGGGGCTAGAATCCGGCACTCGGCGCCGCGGCCGCAGAGGCGGACGGCGCCGTTCCCGCGCCGGGAGCGGGTCGAATTCCGGCCAAGAGTCCTAATTCCTCCCACGGAGACGAGCACAGCGATATGTCCACATACGCGATAGTCGAAAGCGGCGGCAAGCAGTACCGCGTCGAGAAGGGCCAGTCCCTGCTCGTCGACCGCATCGCCGAGGACGAGGGCGCGAGGGTCCCGCTCCGCGCGGTGATGTTCCGCACCGACTCCGACACCGTGGTCGCACCGACCGAGCTCGACAAGGTCAAGGTCGAAGCCAAGGTTGCCGGCCATGAGCGCGGCGAGAAGATCAAGGTCTTCAAGTACAAGGCCAAGAAGGGCTATCGCAAGCATCAGGGCCATCGCTCGGAGCTGACCCGCCTCGAGGTGACCGAGGTGAAGATGCTGACCCGCAAGCCGGCGGCCAAGAAGGCCGACACCGAGGACAAGCCGGCCGCCGAGAAGCCGGCTGCTGCGAAGAAGGCCCCGGCCAAGAAGCCCGCCGCCAAGAAGCCCGCCGCCGCGAAGAAGGCCCCGACGAAGAAGCCCGCCGCCAAGAAGCCGGCAGCGAAGAAGCCGGCAGCCAAGAAGCCCGCCGCCGAGAAGAAGGAGACCGACTGATGGCTCACAAGAAGGGGCTCGGCTCGAGCCGCAACGGCCGCGATTCCAACCCGAAGTACCTCGGCGTGAAGATCTTCGCCGGCCAGAGCGTCCGGGGCGGCGAGATCATCGTCCGCCAGCGCGGAACCCGGTTCCATCCGGGTGACGGGGTCGGGCTCGGCCGCGACCACACGATCTTCGCCACCCGCGCCGGCAAGGTCGAGTTCTCGCCCGGTCGCAAGGGCCGGGTCGTCTCGGTAGCCGAGCCGGAGTAGCTCGCACGTAGCGGGCGAGAGGCTCGCTGCCGTGTTCCACGACCGCGCACGCATATTCGTCGAGGGTGGACGGGGCGGCGACGGCGTCGTCAGCTTCCGCCGCGAGGCGCACGTGCCCCGTGGCGGGCCCGACGGCGGTGACGGCGGCCACGGCGGCGACGTCGTCCTCGTCTGCGACCCGTCTCGGCGGGACCTCGCCTCGATGCGCGTCGCCGCGCACCACCGAGCCGAACGCGGCGGCCACGGCCAGGGCGCCAACAAGCACGGCGCCCGGGGCTCGGACCTGATCGTCAGAGTCCCGCCCGGGACAACCGTCGATGGCCTCGACGGCGAGTACTTCGACCTCGTCGAGCCCGGCCAGCGCGCCGCCGTCGCCGCCGGCGGCCTCGGCGGGCACGGCAATAAGCGCTTCACCGCCTCGACCCGGCAGACGCCACGGTTCGCCGAGAAGGGGCTCCCGGGCCAGTCGGGATGGATCGAGCTGCGGCTGCGGCTGCTCGCCGACGCCGGCCTGGTCGGACTTCCGAACGCCGGCAAGTCGTCGCTGCTCGCCCGGATCACCAGAGCCGCGCCGAAGGTCGCCGACTATCCGTTCACCACGCTGGCCCCGATCCTCGGCACGATCGACGACGGCGAGCGCCAACTCGTCCTCGCCGACATCCCCGGCTTGATCGAGGGTGCCGCCGAGGGCGCCGGCCTCGGACACGAGTTCCTCGCCCACGTCGAGCGCTGCCGCGTGCTGGTCCATCTGCTCGAGCTCGGCCCCGGCACCGATCCCGATGCGGCGTACGCGGTCGTCCGCGGCGAGCTCGCGGCCCACGGCGCCGGCCTCGAGCGGTTGCCCGAGCTCGTCGTGCTCTCGAAGCGCGACCTGCTTCCGGCCGAGGACGTCGAGCTCGAGCTCGACGCCTGGCGGGAGAGCCATCCGGGCAGCGAGCCGCTCGCGATCTCATCGGCGACGGGCGCCGGCATCGACGCGCTCGTCGGCACGATCTTCAGGGCGGTGGCCGGCGCCGTCCCCACCGAAGCGGCGACCGGCTCCGCCGCGGGCGGGCCCGAGTTCGAGTCCGAGCACCGCGTCTACCGTCCCCAGGGCACGGGCGGCTTCGACGTCGTCAGGGTCGACGAAGGAATCTTCGAGGTCACCGGCCGGGGCGTCGAGATGCTCGTCGAGCGCCACGACCTGGCCAACCCCGAGGCGCTCTCCTACCTCGAGCGGCGCCTGCACGAGATCGGCGTCGTCAAGGCCCTCCGCGATGCCGGATTCGAGTCCGGCGACGAGGTCAGGGTCGGCGAGCAGGCCTTCGAGCTGGAGTAGATCGCTCCGGCGGAATGCTCCGGCTTCGCCGTCCGCCTTCCGCCGGCCGGCGCGGTGCTGCTGGACGGGAAGACATGTAGATCACTCCGGCGGAATGCTCCGGCTTCGCCGTCCGCTTCCGCCGGTTGGCGCGGTGGTAGGGGGCGGGATGACATGTGTGTTGGGCCCAGCCGGGGTGCGGTGCCAGAGGTGGCACGGATCCAGGTCGCTATCCGGCAAGGATCCGTGCCACCTCGAGTACTTGCCGCCAGCTGACCCAACGACCGCGCATCCACCACGTCCCCCTCATCAGCCCAAGCCAGGTTGGCA
>DATAFA010000045.1:0-2026 GCA_036257785.1 Solirubrobacterales bacterium
CTCGCGCAGGGCCACCTCGCGCTCGGAGCGACCGGCGGCGCCGCGTTCCGCCGCGCGCGCCCGGTCGCGGAGGTCGGCAGGGCCGATCCCCTCCGCCTTGAGGGCGTCGATCCGCTCGAGCAGGCCGGCCAGCAGCCCCGAGGGGTTGCCGCGGATCTCGGGGCGGCGCAGCGGCAGCTCGTCGAGACGGTCGAGCAGCAGGGCCAGCCGGTCGGCGGAGCCGGCGACCTCGAAGAAGGGGTCGATGCCGGCCTCGAGCGCGTAGTCGCGGAGCAGCCGCTCGCCGAGCCCCGGCCAGGTCTCGATCCAGACCTCCTCGAACGAGCCGCTGAGCAGGTCGGCCACCCGCTCGCGCAGCCGCGCCCGGTTGGCGGCCGTCTCGGTGAGGACGAGGATCCGCTCGACCGCGACGCCGCTCGCGGCCAGCGCTGCGACCTTGCGCGCGAGCAGCTCGGTACGTCCCGAGCCCGCGGTCCCCTCGACGAGCGCCGGGCCGGAGGTGAGCGCCAGCGCCCGCGCGAAGCCGTCCTCGTTGAGCGATCCCTCCATCCCACCAACGGTAGCGGGGGCCGGGATGCCCGCCAAGCGGCCCTCAATACCATTGGCCGCGTGGACCGCGAGATCGATTGGCTCGATGCCTGCCGCCGGATGGCCGCCCGGCAGGCGGACCTCTTCGGCGCCACGAGGGGGATCGCCGCGCGGACCGAGTACGAGGGCCGCGGCGAGGGCGGCGACATGACGCTGAAGCTCGACCGCCAGTGCGAGGACATCGTCTTCGAGGAGCTCGAACGGATCGCCGCCGACGGCATCGCGATGTCGGCGGTCAGCGAGGAGCGCGGTGAGGTCCGCCTCGGCTCCGGCGACCCCGTCCATCGCGTCGTCATCGATCCGATCGACGGCTCGATGAACGTCCGGCGGACGATCCCGTCCCACTCGCTCTCGCTCGCTGTGGCCGACGGCGAATCGATGGAGGACGTCCACTTCGGCTTCGTCCACGACTTTGGTGCCGGCGAGGAGTTCTGGGCCGTCCGCGACGGCGGCGCCCATCTCGGCGACGCGCGGATCGAGCCGCCCCGACCCGAGTTGCCGCTCGAGGTCGTCGGGCTCGAGTCCTCCGATCCGCGCTGGATCCTCGGCGCGATCGAGCAGCTCCAGGGCAACGCCTACCGGATCCGCTCGATCGGCTCGATCGCGATCACGCTCAGCTACGTGGCCTGCGGCCGCTTCGACGGCATGCTCTCGGCCCGCAGCTGCCGCTCGGTCGACGCGGCCGCGGCGCAGTTGATCGTCCGCGAGGCGGGCTGCGAGATCGTCTTCATCGGCTACGAGCTAGACGCGGCTGCGCTCGATCTCGAGACGCGCTATCCGGTCGTTGCCGCGCGCTCGCCCGAACACCTCGACGTCGTCCTCGCTGCGCAGGAGGCGGGCGCCGCCGGCCGATCCGGTTGAGCTTCGAGGGGTCTGGCATGAGCGAGCTCGTCGACTGGGATCTGGCCCGGCGGATCGCGACGCTCGGCCTCGGGCACGGCGCGGCGGCAATGGCCACGGGCCCGGACCTGGGCGCCGCCGGGGGGCGGGCGGGCGCCGCCGTCCGCGGCTACACCGGCCTCGAGCCGGTCGAGCCGCTTCCCGAGCCCGAGTGGGTGAGCCGCCGGGAGTGGGTCGAGGTCAACCTCGCCTCCGTCCGCGACCTGACCGAGGTGATCGCGGCGCGGCTCGGCGACTCCGCCGGCCCGCGACCGCTCGCCGCAGTCGCCGGCCGGGTGCTTGCCGCCGAGGTCGGGGCGCTGCTCGGCTTCGCATCGAGGCACGTCCTCGGCCAGTACGAGTACCCGTTGTTCGGCGGCGACCGGGCGCCGCGCCTGCTCTTCCTTGGCGAGAACATCGACGCGGCCGCCGTCCAGCTCGCCGCCGATCCGGCCCAGCTGCTCGACTGGATCGCGCTGCACGAGACGACGCACTCGGTCCAGTTCGCCGCAGCACCCTGGCTGCGCCGGTACGTCGGCGACCTCGCCCGGACGTTGCT
>DATAFA010000060.1:0-11698 GCA_036257785.1 Solirubrobacterales bacterium
CGCCCAGCTGCGGACGATGCTCGAGGGGGTCCTCGGGGAGGGCGGCACGGCATCCGAGGTCAGCGTCCCGGGCTACGTCCTCGCCGGCAAGACCGGCACCGCTCAGAAGGTCGTGGACGGAACCTACTCCGACACCCAGTACATCGCGTCGTTCGTCGGCTTCGCTCCGGCGGCCGATCCGCACCTGCTCGTCTCGGTGATCGTCGACGATCCGAAGGGCGGGGATTACTACGGCGGCTCGGTCGCCGCGCCCGCCTTCGGGCAGATCGCCTCGTTCGCGCTTCCGTACCTGGGCATCGCTCCGTCCGAGTGACCGGTGGGTGGCTGCGCCCGCCCCGCCTGCCACGTTCCTAGAATCGCGAGCGATGAGGCTCGCCGACCTAAGCGACGCGCTGCCGGAGGGAGCCGCACGGATCGCCGGTGGCCCGAGCCGGGGCGAGATCAGCGACGTCACCTTCGACAGCCGCGAGGCGGGGCCGGGGACGCTCTTCTTCTGCGTCCGCGGCAGCACCGCCGACGGCCACGACTTCGCGCCGTCCGTGGTCGCCGCCGGCGCCGTCGCCCTCGTCGTCGAGCGCGAGCTCGACGTCGACGTCCCACAGCTCGTCGTCCCCGACTCGCGGGCGGCCATGGGGCCGATCGCGGCGCGCTGGTTCGGCGACCCGAGCGCGGAGCTGCGGATGGTCGGCGTCACCGGCACGAACGGCAAGACGACCACGGCCTTCCTCGTTCGCTCGATCCTCGAGCATGCCGGGGTCCGGTGCGGGCTGCTCGGGACGGTCAAGCGGGTCGTCGGCGGCCGGTCGGAGCCGGTCGAGCGGACGACGCCAGAGGCGATCGACCTGCAGCGGACGTTCCGGCGGATGCTCGACGCCGGCGATCGCGCCTGCGTGATGGAGGTCTCCTCGCACGCGCTCTCGCTCGGGCGCGCCGACTCGATCCACTTCGACGTCGCCGCCTTCACGAACCTGACCCAGGATCACCTCGACTTCCACGCCGACATGGAGGACTACTTCGCGGCGAAGCGGCTCCTGTTCGTGCCGGACGAGCAGGGGCTGGTCCCGGGCGCCGCGATCGTGAACGTCGACGACGGCTTCGGCGAGCGCCTCGTCGCCGACCTCCGGCGGATCGGCAGGCCGCGCCTGACGACGTTCTCGGCGACCGGGCACCCCGCCGACCTGATCGCCCACGACGTCGGCTTCGACGCGGCGGGCGGCACGTTCACCCTGCACGGGCGCGGCGAGCCCCGGCCGGTGCGATTGCGGCTGCCCGGACACTTCAACGTCGAGAACGCCCTCGCTGCGCTCGGCTCCGTCCTGGCGATCGGGATCGACCTCGACGAGGCGATCGCCGGATTGGCGGCGGCCGACCCCGTGCCCGGGCGGATGGAGCCGATCGACGCCGGCCAGGACTTCGGGGTCCTGGTCGACTACGCACACACGCCCGACTCGCTCGAGAACGTCCTCCGCGCGGCTCGCAGGCTGGCCGACGGCGAGCTGATCTGCGTCTTCGGCTGCGGCGGCGATCGCGATCCGCTGAAGCGACCGCTGATGGGACGGGTGGGTGCGGAGCTTGCGAACCTCGCGGTCATCACCTCCGACAACCCGCGCTCCGAAGACCCCGCGGCGATCATCGCGCAGGTCTTCGAGGGAGTCGCCGCCGACCGCCGCGAATGCACCGAGGTCGAGCCTGACCGCCGTGCCGCGATCGCGCTGGCCCTCCGCACCGCCAAGCCGGGGGACCTGGTCGTGATCGCCGGCAAGGGGCACGAGCAGGGCCAGGAGTTCGAGAACGGCCGGAAGATCCCGTTCGACGACCGCGAGGTCGCCCGCGAGGAGCTGCGGCGGCCCGCCGTCGGAGGCGGAGCGTGATCGAGCTCGCGCCGGATCGGATCGCCGCGACCGTCGGTTCCACGGAGCCGGGACCAGAGACCGAGGACGGCTCGCGGCCGGAGCGAGCCGTGATCGACTCGCGCGAGGCTCGCGACGGCGACCTCTTCTTCGGCCTCCCTGGAGAGCACCAGGACGGCGGTCGCTACGCCGGGCGCGCCCTCGAGCAGGGGGCCTGGGGCGTCGTCGTCGCACGCGAGCACGCCACCGCGCTCGAGCGAGATCACGCCGGCGCCCGCGTCTTCGCCGTCGCCGAGCCGCTTAGCGCCCTGCAGGCGCTCGCCCGTGCCTGGCGCCGCGAGCTCGGCTGCCCGACGGTCGGGATCACCGGTTCGACCGGCAAGACGTCGGTCAAGGACATCTGCCGGGCGATCCTGCCGCGCCGGGTCCACGCCAGCCCCGAGAACTTCAACACCGAGATCGGGATGCCGCTGGCCCTGCTCGCGGCGCCGCCGGAGACGGAGCTGCTGGTGATGGAGATGGCGATGCGGGGGATCGGGCAGATCGCCGATCTCTGCGAGATCGCCGAGCCGGACGTCGCCGCGATCACGAACATCGGCCCCGTCCACCTCGAGTTGCTCGGCACGCTCGACGCGATCGTCGAGGCCAAGGCGGAGATCATCCACGGGCTCGGCGAAAACGGGCGGGCGGTGATCCCCGAGGACGAGGAGGCGCTCACCCCGCACCTGCGGGACTCGCTCGAGGTGCTCACGTTCGGCCCCGGAGGAGATGTCTTCGCGCTGTCGGCGTCGGTGGCGGGCGGGCGGACGATCGCCCGGATCGGCACCCCGCATGGGGAGGCCGACTTCGAGTTCCCGTTCACCGAAGCCCACAACCTTCACAACGCGCTCTGCGCGATCGCGATCGGCTGCGCGCTCGATCTCGATCCCGCGGCGATGGCGACCCGCACGGCGCGGATAGAGTTCTCGCGCCTGCGGGGAGAGCGGATCGAGCTTCCCGGGCGCATCTTGCTGCTCAACGACTGCTACAACGCAAACCCGATCTCGATGCGCGCCGCCGTCGAGAACCTCGCCGGACCCGGATCCGGCGACGAGGGCCGCACCGTAGCCGTCCTCGGCGGGATGGCCGAGCTCGGCCCCGACGCCGCCGACTTCCATGCGGAGATCGGTGCCCTGGTTCGGACGCGCGGGATCGATCGCCTCATCGGCGTCGGCGAGCTCGCCCGCGACTACTCGCCGGACGTCTGGGCGCCCGATGCCGACGCCGCGGTCCCGGTGGTCGCCGCGGAGCTGCGGGAGGGCGACGTCGCTCTGGTCAAGGGCTCGCGGTCGGTCGGTCTCGAGCGCCTCAGCGACGGCCTCGTGGCGCGACTCGGCGGGGCCGGCGGTTGATCGCACTCGCGCAGACGGACGGGCTCAGCACCGTCCCGGTCGACCGCGGCGCGATCCTGATCGCGGGCATGGCCGCGATGCTGATCACGATCTTCCTCGGACCGAAGTTCATCGAGCGCCTGCGCGAGCGGGAGTTCGGCCAGCAGATCCGCGAGGAGGGGCCGCAGGGCCATCACACGAAGGCGGGAACGCCGACGATGGGCGGGCTGATCATCTTCACGGCGATCTCGGTCCCCTACCTCGTCCTCTCCGACCGCGACACCGAGAGCCTCGCCGTCTTCGGCGTCGCCCTCGGCAGCGCCGCGATCGGGTTCGCCGACGACTACATCAAGATTGTCAAGCGGCGATCGCTCGGGCTCAACGCCCGCTGGAAGCTGTCGTTTCAGATCGCTCTCGCGGTGATCCTCTGGTGGGTCGCCTTCCAGGAGGTCGGCCTCGACCCGAGCCTGCAGATCCGTCTCTTCGACGCCGAGATCTACCTCGGACCGGTCGTCTACGTCGTCCTCAGCTTCCTCGTGCTCGCCGGCGCGAGCAACGGCGTCAACCTCACCGACGGACTCGACGGGCTCGCGGCGGGCTGCTGCGCGATCGTCTTCCTCTCCTACCTCGCGATCACGATCACGACCGGCCAGGAGGACCTCGCGCTGCTCTCCGCCTGCTTCGTCGGCGCCTCGGTCGGCTTCCTCTGGTTCAACTCGTTCCCGGCGACGATCTTCATGGGCGACACGGGCTCACTGGGCCTCGGCGGAGCCATCGCCGGGCTCGCGATCATGACCCAGACCGAGGTACTGCTGATCATCCTCGGCGGCATCTTCGTGATCGAGGCGCTCTCGGTGGCGATCCAGGTCTTCACCTTCAAGTCGTTCCGGCGCCGCGTCTTCCTGATGGCGCCGCTCCATCACCACTTCGAGATGATGGCCTGGTCGGAGACGAGGATCATGATCCGCTTCTGGATCGTCGGCGCGGTCCTGGCCGGCATCGGATACACCTTGTTCCAGAACAGCATCGGAACCTGATTCGTCACGGTTGCTGACGACTCCCCGGCCCGTCAGATGTAGGTACGTCCTCGGCGGCGGCGAACATCCAGGGGTGCCGTCAGCCATCCCGCGACCGCCGCTTCCCGACGGGCCGTTCCTCGTCGTCGGGCTCGCCCGCTCGGGGATCGCCGCAGCCGGGGCCCTGCTCGCGCGCGGCGAGCGCGTGTTCGGGACCGATCGGGGAAATCCTCCGGATGCCGGCAGGCTTGCGGACCTCGGCGTCGAACTCGAACTGGATGGCGACGGAACCCACCTGCTCGACCGCGTGACCTCCGTGATCAAGAGCCCCGGGGTGCCCCAGGATGCTCCGGTGATCGCCGCGGCGCGGGCGCAGGGGAAGACCGTGGTCGGCGAGCTCGAGCTCGGCTGGCGGATGACCCCGAACCGCTTCGTCGCCGTCACCGGCACGAACGGCAAGACGACCGTCACCGAATGGCTCGGCCACGTCTTCGCCACGGCCGGGATGCCCGCCAGGGTCGCCGGCAACGTCGGCACGCCGCTCGCGGCGCTCGGCGACGACGTCGACCCCGAGGTCACGATCGTCTGTGAGTGCTCCTCGTTCCAGCTCGAGGACTCCGTCGCGTTCGCGCCCGAGGTCGCCGTCCTGCTCAACTTCAGCCCCGACCATCTCGACCGCCACGGCACCCTCGAGGCCTACCTCGACGCGAAGCTGCGGATCTTCGCCTCCCAGCCCGCCGGCGCGACCGCGATCTGCGACGCCGACGAGCCGGCCCTGCGCGACGTCGACCTCCCCGGTGCGGCACAACGGCTCCGCTACGGGATCGAGTGCTCGAGCGGCGGCTGCTCGCTCCGTCTCGAGGAGGGAGCGATCCATGACGACGAGGGCGTCCTGGTCGAGCGATCCGACATTGCGCTGGCCGGCGAGCACAACCTCCGGAACGCGATGGCGGTGGCGGCCGCCGCCCTGGCGGCCGGCGTCCCGCGCGATGCCGTCGCCGCCGGGCTCGGCAGCTTCGCCGGCGTCGCCCACCGGCTCGAGCCGGTGGGCGAGATCGACGGCGTCGCCTACGTCAACGACTCCAAGGCCACCAACGTCGCCGCGGCCCGGGCGGCGCTCGCGTCGTTCGGCGACGGCGTCCACGCGATTTTCGGCGGCAGCCTCAAGGGCGAGCGGTTCGGCGGGCTCGTGCCGGCCGTCGCCGGCCACTGCGCCGCCTGTTACCTGATCGGCGAGGCGGCCGAGGAGCTGGCCCAGGACCTCGCCCCGGCCCGTGTCCCGCTGCGCCGCAGCGGCGATCTCGGCACCGCGGTGACCGAAGCGGCTGCGGCAGCGGCGCCGGGCGACACCGTCCTGCTCGCGCCCGCCTGCGCAAGCTTCGACGCCTTCGCCGACTACGAGGAGCGTGGCCGGCGGTTCCGCGAGCTCGTCGAGGCCCTCCGATGACCGGCATCGCGGCAAGCATGTGGAGCGGCCTGCGGCTGCGCGGCCGCGGCCGCTCGCGCTCGCGCTCGAAGGACAAGCCGCTCGAGTACACGCTGCTTCTGACCGCGACGATGTGCCTGCTCACGTTCGGCGCCGTGATGGTCTTCAGCGCCAGCTCGAGCGCCTCGCTGCTCAACGACGGCGACAGCCTCTTCTATCTCAAGAAGACGCTGATGTTCGGGGCCGTCGGGCTCGTCGGGATGAAGATCCTCTCGATGCAGCGGCTGGCCAACGTCCGGCGGCTGACCGGGGCGATCCTGATCGGGGCGGTCGGCCTGCTGCTGGTCACGAAGGTGATGGGAACCTCCGCCAACGGCGCCCAGCGCTGGCTTGCGCTCGGGCCGATCCAGGTCCAGTCGTCGGAGATCGCCAAGATCGCGCTGATGCTCTACGCGACCAGCCTGCTGGCCGAGCGGCCGCAGCTGACCCGCGACCTCCGGAGCATGCGACCGGTCCTGCTGATCGCCGGCGTCATCTGCGCCCTGGTCGCGGTCGAGCCCGACCTCGGCACGGCGATGGTCACCGCCTTCTCGGTTGCGGCGCTGCTGATCGCCGCCGGGGCGAAGCTCCGGCATCTCGCGATGATCGCCGGCGCCCTCCTGCTCCTGATCGGGATCGCCGTCCTCATGGAGCCGTACCGGATGGCCCGCCTGACGAGCTTCATCAGCCCCGGGGCGGATGCTGCCGGGGCCGGCTTCCAGGGCCAGCAGGCGTCGATAGCCCTCGGCTCGGGGGGGATCTTCGGCGTCGGGATCGGCGAGAGCGTCCAGAAGGCGTTCTATCTGCCCGAGGCCCACACCGACATGATCGCCGCCGTCATCGGCGAGGAGCTCGGGCTGATCGGGATCTCGCTGCTAGTCGGCCTCTACATGCTGTTCGGCTACGCGGGGTTCCGGACCGCTCAGAAGGCCAAGGATCGCTACGGTCGCCTGCTCGCCGCCGGGTTGACGGCGATGATTCTGGTCCAGGCGTCGATCAACCTCTTCGCCGTCCTGGGCCTGGCCCCCCTGACAGGAGTCACACTCCCATTCGTCTCCTACGGAAACAGCAGCCTGATCGTCACCCTCGCGGCCGTCGGACTGCTGCTCAACGTGGCCAACGGCGGCTCGGCAAGGATGGCAGCGGCCGTGGACCGGCGGCGCTTGCGGGTTGTCGACGGCGGCCGGACGCAGAAACGGGCGACCCCGACACGCCGTCCGGCGGCGAGTGGGAGATCGCGTGCGGGTGGTGATCGCAGCCGGCGGTACGGCGGGGCACGTGGTTCCGGCGCTGGCCGTCGCCGACGCGCTCGTTGAGCGCGGAGCCTCGGTCAGCTTCGTCGGCACCCGCGATCGGGCCGAGGCCAAGCTCGTCCCCGATGCGGGCTACGAGATCGACTTCCTGAACGTCGCGGGGATCGACCGCCGCAATCCCCTCCGGGCAGCGCTCGCGCTCGGGCGGGCCGCGGCGGGGGTCCGGGTCGCCAGGCGCTACCTGAAGGCACGCGACGCCGACGCCGTGATGGGTGGCGGGGGTTACGTCGCCGCACCGACCGGGATCGCAGCCGCCGTGAGCGGGCTACCGCTGGTCCTGACCGAGGCCGACAGCCACCTCGGCCTCGCCAACCGGCTGCTCGCGCCCCGCGCCCGGCGCATCTGCCTCGCCTTTCCGATCGCCGGCAGGGAGGGGAGCCGCTATCTCGTCACCGGGCGCCCCGTGTCCGCGGCGATCGCCACGGCCGACCGCGGCCGCGCCCGCGAGCGTTTCCGGATCGAGCCCGACCTGCCGTGCTTGCTGATCTTCGGCGGCAGCCTCGGCGCGCTGCGGATCAACCGGGCCGCCGCCGATGCCTTCGGCCCGGCGGGCCCGGCCGCCGACCGGCCGTTCCACGTCCTCCACGTCGCCGGTACCCGCGACTACCCGGAGGTCGCGCCGGATCTCGAGGGAGCGGCCCGCTACACCCTGCTCGACAACCTGCCGGACCTCGCCGACGCGCTCGCCGCGAGCGACCTCGTCCTCTCGCGCTCGGGAGGCTCGGTCTTCGAGCTGACGGCAGCCGGCCGTCCCGCCGTCCTCGTGCCCTATCCCTACGCTTCCGGCCGCCACCAGCACGCCAACGCGCGCTGGATGGAGTCGGGCGGCGCCGCGACGATCGTCGAGGACGAGGCCCTCGATGCCGAGCGGCTGCTCGCCGAGGTCGAGCCGCTGCTCGCCGATCCCGATCGGCTCCGGACGATGGCGGCGGCCTCGCGGCTGCTGGCGCGTCCCGACGCCGCCGACCAGGTCGCGGCCGAGATCGTCACCGCGGTCGAGACCGGGAAGGGCCGTCGATGAGCGCGCCGCAGGAACGCCGCCCGCTGCACTTCATCGCGATCGGCGGCGCCGGCATGAGCGGCCTCGCCCTCGTCTGCCATCGGCTCGGCCACCGGGTCAGCGGTTCGGATCGCTCCGAGTCCGCCTACGTCGAGCGCCTCCGCGCCGCCGGGATCGAGCCGGCGATCGGCCACGACGCCGACGCGGTGCCGCCCGACGCCGAGGTCGTCGTCTCGACGGCGGTCCCCGACGACAACGTCGAGCTCGTCCGCGCCCGGGAGCGCGGGCAGACCGTCACCCATCGCGGCGACCTGCTCGCCCGGGTCTGCGCCGGCAAGCGTCTGATCGCGGTCGCCGGCGCCCACGGCAAGACGACGACGGCCGGGATGATCGCCCACGCGCTGACGACGGCCGGGGCCGATCCCGCCTACCTGCTCGGGGGCGAGCTGCCCGGCGCCGGTCCCGGCGGCGCTCCCGCCAACGCCGACTGGGGAAGCTCCGACTGGATCGTCGCCGAGGCGGACGAGAGCGACGGGAGCTTCCTGAAGCTCGGCCCCGAGGTGGCGGTCGTCACCAACGTCGAGCTCGACCATCACTCGCACTGGGGCGGCGAGGGGGAGCTCGTCTCAGCGTTCGCGAGGTTCGCGGGACCGGCCGCCGCGCTCATCCGGCCGGCCGGCACTCGGCTCGCGGCCCTCGACGGGGCGGGCCGGATCCTCGGCTTCGCCGTTGCCCCGCCGGCCGGCAGCGGCCCCGGTCCGGCGGCGGCGCTGCTGGCGACCGACGTCACCCCGGCGGCGGGCGGTTGCCGGTTCCGGGTCGTTTCCGAGGAGATCGGTGAGCGCGAGGTCCGGCTCTCGGTCCCGGGTCGCCACAACGTCGCCGACGCGACCGCCGCAATCGGGGCGCTGGCCTGTGCCCTCGACCTCGACGAACGGCTGCCGCGCCTCGACGACCTGATCGCGGCGCTCGAGACCTTCCCGGGGATGGCGCGGCGGCTCGAGCGCAAGGGGACCCGGTCGGGCGCGGTCGTCTACGACGACTACGCCCATCATCCGACCGAGGTGGCCGCCTCGCTGGCGGCATTGCGCGAGCTCCCGCACCGGCGCCTGATCGCCGTCTTTCAGCCGCATCTCTACTCGCGGACGAAGGCCCTCGCCTCCCGCTTCGGCCGGGCGCTCAGCGCCGCCGACGAGATCGGGGTGCTCGACGTGTACCCGGCTCGCGAGCTTCCGGTCGGTCCGCTCGAGGGGGTCAGCGGCCTCGATGTGGCCGCGGCCACGGCCGACGCCGCCCCCGGTCGCCGGGTCGATTGGCTGGTCGACATCGATCGGGCCGAGCGGGTGCTCGGCGATCGGCTCGGCGAGGGCGACCTGCTCGTCACGATCGGGGCCGGCGACGTCTTCAGGCTCGGCGACCGGCTCGTGGAGGAGGAGCGATGAGCACGCCGGAGGAGATCGAGCGCGACTTCGACCTGTCCCGGCTGACCACCGTCCGGGTCGGCGGCCCCGCTGACATGTTCGCCCGCGCCGGCAGCGAGGAGCGGCTGGTCGGGCTGCTCGCCTATGCGGTGGAAGTCGGGGCGCGGGTAGGAGTGGTGGGGTCGGGATCGAACCTGCTCGTATCGGACGATGGATTTCGAGGGCTCGTGCTCAAGCTCGACGATGACCTCGCGCGCATCGAGCGCGAGGGCGAGCGCCTGCTCTGCGGGGCCGGCGTCAGGCTGCCGTCGGCGGCCGCCAAGGCGGCCGGTTGGGGGCTCACCGGGCTCGAGTTCGGCGTCAACATCCCCGGCACCGTCGGCGGAGCGGTGCGGATGAACGCCAACGCCTACGGCGGCGAGCTCGCCCGGACCCTCGACTGGGTGACCATCTGCACGGCATCGGGGTCGGAGCGGCGCACCCCCGATCAGCTCGGATTCTCCTACCGCCACTCGAACCTGACCGACGGGGAGGTCGTCGCGCGGGCGCAGTTCTCGCTGTCGCGGTCGGATTCCGAGACGGTCAAGGCGACGCTGGCCGGCATGCGCTCGAAGCGTCGCGAGGCTCAGCCGTCCGGCATCAAGACGTTCGGATCGACCTTCAAGAACCCCGACGACGAGCGCGCCGGGGGCCGCTCGTCCGGGCAGCTGCTCGAAGCGGCCGGCTGCCGCGGGCTGCGGGTCGGCGGCGCGAGCTTCTCGACCAAGCACGCGAACTTCGTCGAAAACGACGGGACGGCGACGACCGCCGACATCGTCGCCCTGATGGCCGCCGGCCGCCGCCGCGTCCACGAGCTGAGCGGCGTCGTCCTCGAGCCCGAGGTGCAGATCCTCGGCGCGGTCGAGTGGCCGGCGGACTGGGATCTCGGTGGGGAGGGCTGATGGCCGCTCGCGCGTCGCGCCTTATCCCCCGCCGTCCGGCACTCTCGATGCCGTCGTGGCCGCGCCTGCGCAACCGCCTGATCGTCGCCGTGGTCCTGATCGCCGCGTTGCTGGCCGGCTACATGCTCTGGTTCCGGGACTCCTCGCTGGTCGCGATCGAGGACGTGCAGATCACCGGCACCGACGTCACGCCCGGCGTCGCGGATCAGTTGACCGCCGCCGCCACCGGGCTCAGCACCCTCCATCTCGATCGCAGCGCCGTCGAGGCTGCCGTCGCCGACGATCCGTCGGTGGTTGCCCTGAAGATCGATACGGACTTTCCCCACGCGGTGACGATCGACGTTCAGAGCCGGACGCCGGCGGGCTGGCTCGACGCCGACGGCGGGACGCTGCTGGCGGCCGACGGCACCGTCCTCGGTACCGGGGTCGACCGTCCCGATGGGTTGCCCGAGATCGCCGGCGGCGATCCGGCAGGCGATCGCGCCGAGGGTGAGGCGCTGGCGGCGGCACGGGTCCTGGGCGGGGTTCCCGGCCCGCTGCAGCCGCAGGTGGAGAGGGCCGCCGTCGACGACCAGCAGGGCGTCGTCGCCGAGCTCAACGGCGGCATCGAGCTGCGCTTCGGCAGCCCCGGCAACGCCGATCAGAAGTGGCGCGCGGCGGCGACGGTGCTGGCCGACCCGAAGCTCACGGGCGCCACCTATATCGACCTCTCGGTCCCGTCGCGACCGGTCGTCGGGTAGGTTCCCGCCACCCTCGACTGTCGCCTGAGGGATGCGAAAGTCTCAACCAGTGGTTGAGACAGGGATCTTGCAGAGGCCCTAGGGTGACGTTGACAGCCGCCCGGTTGTCGCTTACTTTGGCTGCAGTTTGCGGGCCCGGGCGCGCAAACACTCAACTTTCACTCAAGCTCCGGACGGAACAGAGAAAGGCAGTGAAGCTCAGATGGAGGCTTCCAGTTACCTGGCGGTGATCAAGGTAGTCGGCGCGGGCGGCGGCGGCACCAACGCGGTGTCCCGCATGGTCGATGCCGGGCTCAAGGGGGTCGAGTTCCTCGCCGTCAACACGGACGCTCAGGCGCTGCGCTCCAGCGATGCCGACGTCAAGCTCGCGATCGGCCAGGAGCTGACCCGCGGCCTCGGCGCCGGCGGGCAGCCCGAGATCGGCGCCGGCGCCGCAGCCGAGAGCCGCGATGACATCAAGGAGGCGCTGAAGGGCGCCGACATGGTCTTCGTCACCGCCGGCGAGGGCGGCGGCACCGGGACCGGCGCCGCTCCGGTCATCGCCGAGATCGCCAAGCAGGAGATCGGCGCCCTGACCGTCGG
>DATAFA010000062.1:0-4791 GCA_036257785.1 Solirubrobacterales bacterium
CGGGCTCGGCGTCGAACCGGTCCGGATGGCGACGGTGCTGAAAGCGACCTGAGGCGATGGGCGAGGGCGGCGAGCCGGTCTTGCGGGCCGTCCTCGACGGCCTCAACGCGACCGGATTCGCCGCCGAGATCTGGGATCGCGACTGGCGCATGTACGGCGTCACCGACGACTACCGGGTGATGATCTCCGCCGGCCGCGAGCCACCCGACGTCGGCGAGGGCCTGCGATTCCTCGAGCCCCGGATGGAGGCGATCCGCGAGGCCTGGCCGGCCGGCCCGACCCGCGAGAGCATGGTCGAGTGGGTCCGCAAGTGGGGAGGTGAGATGGCCGGGGCGTCGCCGGGCGGGATCGAGGCGCTGCGGGAATCCGTCGACGCCCGCCTCGTGCCGATGATCGACGAGCTCGAGGTACGACCGATGCCGGCGGCGCTGGACGGCACGACCGAGATCCGCTTCGGCTCCTCGACGATCGTCAACGACACGGTGATGCTGCCGTTGCGCGAGGACGACGGCACCTTCGCCGGGGCGGTGGTGATCGTCAAGCCGGCGGTCGGCGCCGCGACCCTGGCGATGCTCGCCCTCGGCGACGAGCGCCTGTTCCAGCGGATGCTCGCGCTGATCGTCCCCGGTCAGCGGCCCGGGGCGATCATGTTCGGCGATCTCGAATCATCGACCGGTCTGGCCCGGCGGCTGCCGAGCAGCGTCTACTTCACACTGATCCGCCGGCTCAGCTTCGCCATCGACGAGGTGATCGTCGGCGCCGGCGGGATCGTCGGCAAGCACGTCGGTGACGGCGTGACCGCCTTCTTCCTCAGCGAGGAGCACGGCTCCGACTCGGGGGCGGCCCGCTCGTGCATCGCCGCGGCCCGGGAGATCCAGGAGCGGACCCCGGCGATCGCCGAGCGAACCGGACTCGACCCCGCCGACGTCAGCTTCCGCTTCGGTCTCCACTGGGGGGCGAGCCTCTACGTCGGCCGCCTGCTGACGAGCGGCCGGCTCGAGGTGACGGCGCTCGGCGACGAGGTCAACGAGGGGGCGCGGATCGAGAGCAGCGCCGGCGGCGGGCTCAGGCTCGCCTCGAAGCCGCTGATCGAGCGACTCGGGCCCGCGGACTCCGAGGCCCTCGGCCTCGAGCCGTCGCGGCTCGGCTACACGCCACTGGCAGAGCTCGAGGGGTCGAGCGAGAAGGCCCGCCGCGACGCGCCGACGATCTCGGTCTGCGCGGTCTGAGCTCGGCTTCTCAGCCCGCGAGCCCGATCAGCTCGGCGGCCTCGACCTCGACACCCGCAGCCATCGACTCGACGTCGTGGACGAGGTCGGGATCGGCGTTGAAGCCGAAGAAGAGGCGGTCGGCGAGCGACACCGCGGAGATCCGCAACCCGTGCCGGAGGCCGATCTCGGCGATCGAATGGAGACCCTCGACCGGGGTCCCGAGGACGCTGACCGGATGCCGCGGCCCGGGGACGTTGGAGACGTTGACGGCGAACTCGCGGGGGCTGCTCTCGATCCGCTCGAGGAATGCTGCGAGCTTCGCCGAGTGCCGGCCGATCTCGGCGAGGGAGTGCTCGATGCGCTCGGCGTCGTGCTCCTCCTTGCGAACCCGCGTCTCGGCGTTGACGACGTGGAGTCGCTCGACCGGGTCCGCGACGGCGAGCGGCAGCCGCACCGAGAAGAACGAGTCGCGATTGCCGGCATCGTCGCCCTCGTGGTGAAGGCTGACCGGGACGCGGACGCGGACGTCGGCGAGCGAGCCGTGATGGCGCTCGAACCAGCGCCGCAGCGACCCGGCCACCACCGCCAGCAGGGCGTCGTTGAGCGTCGCGCCGGCGAGCTTCCCGGCGGCGTCGTGGAGGGGTCTGAGCGGGACCTCGGCGACCGCGATGCGCCGCCTGGTCCCGATCTTCCCGTCGAACGGCGAGCGGTGCAGTGAGCCCGCGTACTCGCGCTCGATGAACGCCGCCAGGTGAGCGCGGCGCCGCTTGTGATCGGGGTGCTCGCCGTGCTCGGGGACGTGCGAGGCTGGGCCGGCGGGCCGCTCGACGGTCCGGCCCGCGTCATCGTCGGCATCCCAGAGCAACTCCTCGGCGAACCGCATCGAGGCGGTCCCGTCGGCGAGGGCGTGGTGGATCCGCCAGACCAGCACCGCGCCGCCGCCGGCGCGGGGGACGACGTCGATCGCCCAGAGCGGCCGATCGCGATCGAGCCGCTGCTCGAACAGGCGGGCGATCTCGTCGAGCTCGGCGTCCCGGTCGGGCGCCGGCCCGAGCTCGGATGCGCGGACGTGCCGGTCGACGTCGAAGCGCTCGTCGGGCACCCAGAGCGGCGCGTCGTCGCTGCCGCCGAGCTTGCGGGTCAGCTCCGGGACCACGGCGATGCGGTCGCCGATCAGCCGGCGCAGATCGGTGACCCCGGGTGCTCCGCCACCGAGCCGAACGAGCTTGCAGGTGTGCCCGGCGATCCACGAGCACTCGAGGTCGAGGATCGCCTTGTCCTCGGGGCTGAGCGGGATGGCTGCCGTGTCGCTCACTCCGCGATCGTCGCACTCCCCGAGGGTCGGCACCCGGCTCAGGCGATCGCCGGGGAGCGGAACCGGACGCCGGCGCCGCCGCGCCGCTTCGCTTCGTACAGGGCCCGATCGGCCTCGCCGTGGAGCTCTTCGACGTCGATCCTCGAGCCGCGCCGGGCCGCGCCGCCGACGCTGACGGCGAGCGGGATCTCGGCGTCCTCGAACGCACCGTCGATGCCCGTCCGAATCCGCTCGGCGACCCACATCGCCTCCTCCTCGTCGGCACCGGGAAGCACGATCGCGAACTCGTCGCCGCCGATCCGGGCGGGCCAGTCGACGGCACGGATGCGCGTCCGGATGACGTCGGCGACGACCCGCAGGGCGTTGTCGCCGGAGAGGTGGCCGGAGGTGTCGTTGAGCGCCTTGAAGTGGTCGAGGTCGAGGATCAGCAACGCGACGACCTCCTCGGTCCGGTCGAGCCGCGCCAACTCCCCGGCCAGCCGCTCGTCGAACGCACGCCGGTTCGGCAGGCCGGTCAGCGGATCGGTTCGCGCGGTCAGCTCGAGCCTGCCGACGAGGACCGTGATCCGGGTCCGCAGCGCGAGCACGAGGAGCCCGACGCCGAGCGTCGTCGCGACGCCGTTGACCCAGAGCTCGATCGCCCCCCGCTGGTCGTCGAGAACGACCGCGATCGCGTAGAGCGCTGCGATCCAGGCCGTCTGGACGAGCGCCCATCGCGGCCGCAGGAAGTAGAAGGCGAAGATCCCGAGCCAGACGAAGTAGGTGACGTAGGCGGCCGAGCGGCCGGGCACCGAGACCATCGCGACCGTGACGACCACCGAGCCCAACGCCACGACCGTGCCGATCGCCGACCACGGCGCCGTTCGCCGGCGGGCCCAGAGCGCCATCCCGGCGAGGATCGAGATCGCGAAAGCGATCGAGGGGGCGACGAAGTCGGTGCCGTCGGGATGGGGCAGCAGGTAGGTGAGGAACCCGACCGTCGACCCGGCGATCGCGATCGCGGCCAGCAGCGTCGCTGCCAGCTCGCGGTCCGACCACGCGCCGAGGCGGTCGTGCAGTCGCGCGATGGTCCGATCCCAGCTCACAACGACCTATCGGCAGAAACCGGCCTCGGGCTTGAGCCCGGACGGCTCCGTTTCAGGCCCGGAAACGGAGAAGGGCCCGGGATCGCTCCCGGGCCCTTCTGAATGCAATGCGGCCTCATCGTCGGAGCCGCGGAAGTCCCGAGGGACTCCTTACATCATCCCGCCCATGTCGGGCATGCCACCGGGCATGCCGCCGCCGGCGCCCTCCTCGGGCGGCTCGGCCACGATGCACTCCGTGGTGAGGATGTTCTTGGCGATCGAGGCCGCGTTCTGCAGCGCCGAACGGGTGACCATGGTCGGGTCGATGACGCCGTCCTTGATCAGGTCGCCGTACTCGCCGGTGCCGGCGTTCAGGCCCTCTCCGGCCTTCATGTCGCGCACCTTGTTGACGACGACCGAACCCTCGAACCCCGAGTTCTCGGAGATCTGGCGGAGCGGCTCCTCGAGCACGCGGCGGATGATCTCCGCGCCCGTCGCCTCGTCGGCGTCGAGGTCCTTGGTGTCGACCGCGGCCTGAGCGTTCAGGAGAGCGACGCCACCGCCGGGCACGATTCCCTCTTCGAGGGCGGCACGGGTGGCCTGCAGCGCGTCCTCGACGCGGTGCTTCTTCTCCTTCATCTCGGTCTCGGTGGCTGCACCGACCTTGACGACCGCGACACCGCCCGCGAGCTTCGCGAGACGCTCCTGGAGCTTCTCCCGATCGAAGTCGGAGTCGGTGTTCTCGATCTCGGAGCGGATCTGGCCGATCCGGCCCTCGATCTGCGCCTTCTCGCCTGCCCCGTCGATGATCGTCGTCGTGTCCTTGCTGACGACGACGCGGCGGGCCTTGCCGAGCTGGCTGAGCTGGGTGTTCTCCAGCTTCAGGCCCATCTCCTCGGTGATGACCTCGCCGCCGGTGAGGATCGCGATGTCCTCGAGCATCCGCTTGCGGCGATCACCGAAGCCCGGCGCCTTGACCGCGACGCCGGTGAAGGTGCCGCGGAGCTTGTTGACGACCAGCGTCGCCAGCGACTCACCCTCGACGTCCTCGGCCACGATCACGAGCGGCTTGCCGCCCTGCATCGTCTGCTCGAGGATCGGCAGGATGTCGCGGACCGAGCCGATCTTCTGGTTGGCGATCAGGATGTAGGGGTCCTCGAGGACTGCCTCCATCCGGTCCTGGTCGGTGACCATGTACGGC
>DATAFA010000063.1:0-8629 GCA_036257785.1 Solirubrobacterales bacterium
CGTCCCACAGCTCGTCGGCCACGGGCCGCCGCGTCCGCTGGCTGATCCCGAGATCGCCCTGCACCGTGTCGCCCACGTAGTCGGCGAACTGCCCGAGCAGCGGCTTCTCGAGACCGTAGTCCTCGCGGAGCTGCTGGATCTCCTTGTCGGTGGCGCCCGGGAGCCGAGCGAGCTGGGTGGTCGGGTCACCGATCGCCCGGAACAGGAAGAAGTTGAAGATCAGGACGAAGATCAGCGTCAGCACCGCGGCGCCGACCTTGGCAACCAACCACCTCCCACTCATTGAGACAACTCCGGGGGAATGCTCCGGGACAACCCCGGGGGAATGCTCCGCTTCGCGTCCGCTTCCCCCGGACCGTTGGGTGCTGCGGGACGGGAGATCATGAACCGAGGTTCGGTCATTCCGGTAGCTCCAGGGGTTCGTCGCGGCCGCGAGAGCGCATCCGGGTGACGATGACGCCGCCGATGAAGCCGACGACGAGGCCGATCAGGCCGGCGAGGCCGGCGTTTCCGGAGCCTGTCTCCGCGGAGGCGCCGGCGATCGGATGCAGCGTCAGCACGCCGTCGTAGGAGACCTGGTCGCAGAACAAGTCGCCGGTCTCCTCCGGGCAGATCGGCTTGATCGGCTCGATCTGGTCGGTCCGGTAGGCCTGCAGCTGCGGGTCCTCGGTGAGGACCAGGTACGGCAGGTCGCGTTGGGTGAGCGCGACCATCTTCGCGATCACCGCCTTGCGCTCCTCGGTGTCGAAGATGCCGGTCTGCTCGCGGTAGAGCTTGTCGTATTCGGCATTCGAGTAGAACGAGTCGGAGGAGCCGCCGATCTCGCCGGTGGTGAGGATGCTGAGCAGGAAGCTCGGGTCGTATGGGTCACCGCCCCATCCCCAGATGAAGGTGTCGAAGGCGGGGGCCGGCTTGCCGTTCTCGGTCCGGACCGTGAGGTCGTAGAGCTTGTCCGTGCTGACCACCTGGACCTTGAACTCGACCCCGATGTCCTGCGTCATCTCGGCGATCAGCTTCGCCATCTGGACGGTGAACGGCGACTCCGAGCGGACGTAGAGGTCGAACGAGAGCGTCTCGCCGTCCTTCTCACGGACGCCGTCGTCGTTCAGCGTCCAGCCGGCGTCGTCGAGCATCTGGTTGGCGAGGTCGGGGTCGTAGGGATAGGTCTGCTCGGGGGTCTCGTAGAACGTCTTGTAGTAGGAGGGCAGGATCCCGTTGGCGACGAACGACGTGTCGCGGGTCGCGATCTCGTTCAGCTTGTTGCGATCGACCGCGTAGGCGATCGCCTGGCGGACCGTGCGGTCCTGGACGGCCGGGTTGAAGCTCGCATCGGGGCAGAGCCGCTCCGGGCACAGGTTGAATGCGAGCTGCGTGTAGGCGGGGGTGGCGCTGCGCCTCGTCGAGACGTTCTCCTGCTCGCCGAGCCGGGCGTAGCTCGAGGACTCGACCTCGCGGACGAGGTCGATCTCGCCGAGGTCGAGGGCCCGCTCGACGGCGTCCTGGTTGCCGTAGCGGATGAACTGGACCTTGTCGTACTCGCCGGGCTCGCCGCGCCAGTTCGGGTTCCGCTCCATCGTGATGATCTTGCGGCGCTCGTACTCGGTGACGACGTAGGGCCCGCTGCCGACGATCGGCAGCTTCGGCTGGTACTGGCCCTTCAGATCCTTGAGCGAGACCTTGCCCCAGACGTGCTCGGGCAGCACGTAGACGAACAGGCCGCCGATGATCCGCGCGTCCGGTCGCTTCGTGTGGATCACAACGGTCTCCGGATCGGGAGTCTCGATCCTGGTGATGCTCGACGTGTAGCCGGCGAAGAGGACGCCGTGGCCGCCGAGCTCGTCCAGCGACCACTTCACGTCCTTCGACGTGATCGGCTTGCCGTCCGACCACTTCATGCCGGGTGCCAGCTTCAGGGTCACGGTCTTGCGGTCGTCGGAGACCTCCCAGCTCTCGGCGATGCCGGGGGCGGGGCCGAGCGTCTTCGGGCTGAAGTTGATCGGCAGGTCCCAGTTCAGGGCCCAGACCGTGTAGTCCTCCTCGTTCTGGCCGACGAACGGGTTCAGCGTGTCGGGGTCCTGCGCCCAGCCGATCCGGAGGACGTTCTCGTCGCTGCTCGGCGAGGTCGAGTCCTCCTGGGCGGCCGCCGGCAGGGCGACGAGCGCGAGCGCGGCCACGGCCAGCGCGAAGACGATTGTCACTGCTCCCTTGATCATTTCGGTTCCTCCACTGCCGCTTCGAGGATCTCGAGGGTCTTACCGGCCCCGTCGAGACGGGCCCTGACGCCGAGCGGCATCGTCGCCTGGTGCTTGCCGTGCCCGAACGGCACGTTCGAGATCGCCGGGATGCCGAGCGGGGCGATCAGCTCGTCGAGGATCTCCTCGATCGACAACGTCGACTCGGGGCCCTCGGGAAGGGTCTGGTAGCCGAGGTTGACGCTCGTCCCGAACGCGAAGCCGGCGAGGTTGTCGAGCTTGCCGGCGAGGCGCAGGTGGTTGAGCGCCGTGTCGATCAGGTAGGCCTCGGTGTTGAGGTCCTCGACGACGAGGATGCAGCCGTCGGTCTGGACCTCGTAGGGCGTGCCGATGCTCGAGCAGAGCAGGGTCAGGCAACCGCCTACCAGCGGCGCCTCGGCGACGCCCTCGCCGAGGGTCAGCACGTAGGGATCACTGGGGTCCTCGAAGACCTTGCCGAGCGGCTCCGGCCGCAGCGCCCGGTGGAACCACTCCTCGGTCTCCTCGGTCAGCCGGTAATCCCCCTCGCTCCGTCGCGTGAAGCGCAGGAAGCTCGGGCCGTAGAAGCTGACCCAGCCGGCGTGGGCGGCGACGAACAGGTGCAGGGCCGTGAGGTCGCTGAAGCCGCAGACGATCCGCGGGTCGCCGAGCGAGCTCCAGTCGATCAGCGGATGGAGCCGCGCGGTTCCATACCCGCCCTCGAGCGCGTGGACCATGTCGATCCCGGGCTCGCTCAGCGCCCACTGGAGGTCGGCGGCGCGCTCCTCGTCGGTGCCGGCGAGGTAGCCGTGGACCTTGCGGTGGTTGGGGCCGAAGACGACCTCGTGGCCGCGCGACTCGAAGTACTGGGTCGCCTGCTCGATGTCCGAGCGCGTCTGCGGCGGGCTCGCGGGCGCGACGACGGCGATCGTCGCCTGCTCCGGGAGCGCGGGCGGCTTGATCGCCATCAGCTCCTCCCCGCCGCCGGCCGGCGGCGGCTGACATTCGCGATCGCCTCTCCGATCAGCGCCGGATCGGCCTGCAGCGAGCCGAGCACCAGCTCGACGTGCAGCTCGGCGACCTCGTCGAGGCCGAGCGGCCCGTCCGGGTGGAACCACAGCGCCACGCCGGTGCACTGCAGGAGGATCGCGTAGGTGGCGACGTGGACGTCGGAGGTCCGTAGCGTGCCGTCGCGGATCCCGTCGCGGATCAGGACGCCGAACATCGCCTGGTAGTCGTCGCGCTTGGCGATCAGGGCCCGCCGCGGCTCGTCGGCGAGGGCGCGGATCTCGCTGTCGGTCACGAACGCCTCGCTCGTATGGAGGCCGTGGTAGACGACGTGCTCGCGGACCGCGGCGGCGAGCTTCAGCGCCGGCGCCTCGTGCTCCCCCATGGCGGCGAGGACGCGGACCGTCAGCTGCTCCATGAAGTCGTCCTGGAGGTGGATCAGGATCGCTTCCTTGCTCGGGTACCAGTGGTAGATCGCGGCCGGCTGGACCTCGGCGGCCGCCGCCAGGGCCCGCATCGAGGTCGCGTGGTAGCCGAGCTCCGCGAACAGGTCGATCGCGGCGCGATCGATCGCCTCCCGCGTCTCGGTGCCGCGCCGGGCGGCGACCGTCCCGACGATCTCCGGCGGCTCAGCCAAGCGGCAACAGCTCCCTGGTCTGCTCCTGGGTGGCGATCTCGCGACCGAGCGTGCCGGCCAGCCCGGCCGCCATCTCGACCAGCGCCGCGTTGGACGGCGCGTGGACGCCGCGGCTGATGTAGGCGACGTCCTCGAGGCCGGTGCGAATCCCCGGCGCGCCGCGCAGCAGCGCCAGCGCGAGCATCCGCTGATGGTGGCGGCCGATGCAGGTGACGGTCCAGAACGTCTCCGGCGGCAGCGGCCGCAGCATCGCGTCGAGCGCCTCCGGCGAGGCATCGATCCCGCCGGGAACGCCGAAGACGAGGTTGATCATCATCGGCGCCTCGATGACCCCCTGCTCGAGCCAGCGGACGGCGCTGACGACGTGACCGACGTCGAAGACCTCGACCTCGAGGGCGATGCCCGCTCCCCGCGCCCGCTCGACGATCCCGCGCCCGGCCGGCGGCGGCGTGATGAAGGTCTCGTCGCCGAAGTTCATCGAGCCCGACTCGACGCCGGAGATGTCCGGCTTCGCCTCGAGCCCGGTCGTCCGCTCCGCGATCGTCATGTCGTTCGACCCACCCGTCGAGACCATCGTCAGAACCTCGCTCTCGGCGCGGATCCGGTCGATGACGTCGACGAACAGCTCCGGGCGGCCGCTCGGCGTGCCGTCGTCCTCGCGAACGTGGAGGTGGACGACGGTGGCGCCCGCGTTGCCGGCACCGATCGCCGAGTCGGCGATCTCCTTCGTCGTGTACGGGATATTCGGGTTGTTCTCGCGGAAGACGTCGGCCCCGGTGATGGCGCAGGTCAGGACGGCCGGATTCTCGTTCCAGGCGCTCATCCGCGCAGCACCTCCGACCTGCTCAGCGACGCCCGCTCGGCGTCGGTCATCAGCCGGGTCCCGCGCACCTCCGGATCCCAGAGCACGAGCCCGAAATCGGCCTCGACGACGACGTCGCCCTCGCTGCCGAGGATCCGCTCGGCCGTCCTGATGCTCTTGCTCCCGAGCTCGCGGACGCCGCATTCGACGGTCACGGCGGCGTGTCCCGGCGCGATCTCCCCTCTGAACTCGACCGAGCACCGCCCGACGACGTACTCCTCGCGGCCGATCCCGTGGTCACGGAGGAAGGCGTCGCGGGCCTCCTCGAGGTACGTGAAGACGACGGCGTGGTTGACGTGGCCGAGCCCGTCGAGGTCCTGCCAGCGGGTCCGCACCTCGTAGCTGCCGCCGTTCACGCGACGAACGCCTCCCGCAGCGCCGGGACCCGCCGGTAGAGGTCGAGCGCGTAGCTGCCGGCATCGGGGGCGTAGCCGTTGCCGACGATCATCGTGATGTCGGCGGACTGCCCGTCGGCGGTCAGCGCGGCGGTCTGAAACCGGGTCGCCATCGAGTAGAAGAGCACGGTGCCGCGCTGCGCGGTGAGGAGGATCGCCGTCGGCTCGCATCCGGATGCGTTGACGACCACGACGGTCAGATCGGCCGGGCCGGCGCCGGCAGCGGCGACGGCGTCGATCGTGCCGAGCGGGTCACGGAGGTCGGCGACGACGCCGACGTCGCAGAGCCCCAGCGCCTCGACCCGGTCGACGGCCTCGGGGTCGACGTCGACGGCCACCAGGGTGCCACCGTCCATGGCGTCGCGGGCGGCGGCCAGCGCGAGCTTGCCGGCGTGCCCGGCGCCGAGGACGCAGACCGTGCCGCCGCCGGCCGGCGCCAGGTCGCGGGTGTGGGAGCCGGCGCCATAGACGTCGTAGAGCTCGATCGCGGTCGCGGTCGGGATGTCATCGGGAAGCAGGCCCCAGGGCGCCGACTGCCAGACGTAGGCCGTCCCCTCGACCGCCACCTGGGCGGATTCGGGATCCACGCCGGTCACCGCATCGAGCCGCAGCGGGGTCAGCGTCAGCGACGCGAGGGTGACGATCCGGGCACCGACCGGGGGCGGATCGTCGAAGCGATCGCCGACCGCGGTCACGGTCCCGAGCAGGACGCCGCCGGAGTCGGTCTCGGGGTTGTGCATCTTCCCGCGCTCGGCCACGATCGCCGCGATCCGCTCGCCCATCGCGACCGGGTCGCCCCCGGCCCGCTCGCGGATGCTCCGGTGGGACGTCGAGTCGAGGCAGAGGCGTTCGACCGCCAGCTCGAACTCCCGCTCGCCGACGGGCGGTCCCGGGTCGAGCCGCTCGGCGGGCTGCGGCAGCGCGCGCGGCGGGGCCACGACCCTGCCGGTCCCGAGGTCCTCCCTGATGTCCACAGCCGTACCAGCCTTCAATGAACGATCGTTAAGGAACCTATCCCGGCGCCGAACCCCCTGTCAACCCCCACCTGGGTCACCTGACCCCGAAATAGCGGTGCTCAGGTGACCCAGCCATGGATTGCCGTCGGGCCTGGGTCATCCGACCCCTGAATAGTGGGGTTCAGGTGACCCACGGGTCTGATAGGACCTGGTGATGGGCCTCGGGATCCCGCTCGTCTGGAGCGACCATCACCGCCTCCACGAGCCGGGCGGGGAGGTCTGGGTCGGCGTGCGGACACCCGGGACGGAGGTGCCGGAGCGGGCCGAGCGGATCCGCGCCGCAGTCGAGGCGGCCGGGGCGCCGGTCGTCGAGGCCGAGGACGCGCCCGATGACATCGCCCTGTGCTTCCACGACCCGGCGCTGGTCGCCTGGCTCCGCGACTCCTGGGATCTCTGGGAGGAAGCGGGGCTCGGCGAGGACCCGGGGCAGAACCGGGTCGTCCCCTACCTCTTCGCCCATCCGGGCCTGATCGGCGAGCTGCCGCTGATCGATCCGGCGGCGACGACCGCCCGGGCGGGGCGCTTCGCCTTCGACACGATGACGCTGATCGGCCCCGGGACCTGGCAGGCGGCCCGCGGGGCCGTCGACGCGGCGTTGACCGCCGTCGGCCTCGTCACTGCCGGGGCACCCGCCGCCTACGCCTGCTGCCGGCCGCCCGGGCACCACGCGACCGCCGGCGCCTACGGCGGCTCCTGCTATCTCAACAACGCCGCGGCGGCGGCGGGAGCGCTCCGGGCCCGGGTCGGTGGCCCGGTCGCCGTGCTCGACATCGACGCCCACCACGGCAACGGCGCCCAGTCGATCTTCTGGTCCGATCCGGGTGTTGCGACCGGCTCGGTCCACGTCGATCCCGGCGCCGGCTGGTTCCCCCATTTCCTCGGGTTCGCCGCCGAGCGCGGCGGCGGCGGCGGCGGCGCCAACCTGAACCTGCCGCTCGCACCCGGCTCCGGGGACGGACCGTGGCTCGAGGCGGTGGCATCGCTCTGCGGGTTCGCACGCGAGGCCGGCGCCCGCGCCGTGGTCGTCGCGCTTGGCGTCGACGCCGCCGCAGCCGACCCGGAGAGCCCGCTCGACGTCACCGCGGAGGGCTACCGCGCCGCCGGCCGGCTGCTCGGCGAGCTCGGATTGCCGACCGTCGTCGTCCAGGAAGGCGGCTACGACCTGGCGACGATCGGCGAGCTCGTCGTCGCGACGCTCGAGGGCCTCGACACCTGACCCGCGAGACGACGAAAGCGTCCTCCCGGAGGACGGAAGTGTCGTCTCGCGGATCGAGCGTCAGCCGCCGAGCGCCCGGATCGCCTCCAGGTTGAAGTCGGTCATCGCGGCCAGGTCGGCGACGTCGATCGCCTCGTCGGCCCCGTGCACGCCGTCGAGGTAGACGGACATCGGCGTCGTGAACACCGGCGCGAAGCCGTAGGCGACCGTCCCATGCTCGCGGCGCACCCAGTGCGAATCGGTGAAGCCGGGGGTGACGATCGGCAACAGCTCGACGCCGGGGAGCCGTTCGCGCGCGAACCCCTCGCAGATCCGGTAGAGCGGCGTGTCGGTCGGCGACTCCGTGCCGCCCTCGAGCGGCTCGAGCCACTCGAGCTCGTAGTCGAGGCCGTCGAGGGCGCGGTCGAGCTGTTCGCGGACGTCGTCGATCGACTCGCCCGGCAACGCCCGGCAATCGCAGACGACATCGGCGAACGGCGGGATGACGTTCGCCGGCTCATACGTCTGCAGACCGGTCGGCGTGATCGTCATCCGGGTCATCGCCGGCACCATCCCGGCCAGCACCGGATGCTGGGCGGCCGCCCAGTCGACCGCCGCGCCGGGATCTCCCGCCGGGGCGCCAAGGCCGTCGAGGGCAGCCGCGATCGCCGGGGTCAGCTGCGCCGGAGTCTCGTGGTCGAGCAGCCTCCGCACCGCCTCGGCGGCGCGACGGAGGACGTTGTCGGCACCGGCGGGGACGGACGCGTGGCCGGCGCGGCCGTGAAAGCGCAGCCGCAGCGAGGCGACCTGCTTCTCGCCGATCGAGATCGTCACGACGCGGCGACCGTCGGCAAGCTCGAGGACCATGCCGCCGCCCTCGTTGATCGCGTAGTCGCAGCGCAGGTCGCGGCGTTCGCGGACCAGCCAGGACATCCCGACGTCGGCGGTGTTGCGCTCCTCGTCGGACTCGGCGACGAGCACCACGTCGCCGGCGGGACGTTCACCGCTGCGGGCGAGCTCGGCGAAGGCGACGATCCGCGCTGCCAGCTCGCCCTTCATATCGGCGGCGCCGCGGCCGTAGACCCGGCCGTCGCGAAGCTCGCCGGCGAACGGCGGCAGCGACCAGTCGGCGTCCGGCGCCGGGACGACGTCGGTGTGCGCCATCAACATCAGCGACGGCCCCTCCCCCGCCCCCTCGATTCGCGCGATCAGGTTCAACCGCGCCGGATCGGGCCCGTCGAGATCGGCCTCGACACCGGCCTCGGCGAGGTAGCCGGCGATGAACTCGGCCGCGATCGACTCCCGG
>DATAFA010000087.1:0-15433 GCA_036257785.1 Solirubrobacterales bacterium
CGCTGGTCATCCGTCACGGCGCGGCGCTGATCGCGCTGACGATCGACCAGGAGGGCATGGCGAAGACGGCCGACCGGAAGCTCGAGGTGGCGCGCGAGATCCATCGCCTCGCCTGTGAGGAGCACGGACTCGATCCCGAGCTGCTGATCTTCGACGCCCTGACCTTCACGCTGACGACCGGCGACGAGGAGTGGCGACCGTCCGCGGTCGAGACGATCGAGGGGATCCGCCGGATCAAGGCCGGGCTCCCGGGCGTGAAGACGTCGCTGGGCGTCTCGAACGTCTCGTTCGGCATCTCGCCGGGGGCGCGGGCCGTCCTCAACTCGGTCTTCCTCCATCACTGCGTCGATGCCGGGCTCGACCTGGCGATGGTCAACCCGAACCACATCACGCCCTACGGAGAGATCCCGGCCGAGGAGCGGGAGCTCGCCGACGACCTCGTCTTCAACCGCTCCGAGGACGCGCTCGAGCGCTTCATCGCTCACTTCGAGACCAAGGACCCCGAGGACGAGGCAGCGGGCGCCGGCGATCCGACCGAGGGCATGGAGCCCGAGGAGGCGCTGCACTACCAGATCCTCCGCCGCAAGAAGGACGGGGTCGAGGAATGGATCGACCGCTCGGTCGAGAAGATCGGCGCGGTCCCGACCCTGAACACCGTCCTGCTGCCGGCGATGAAGGAGGTCGGCGACAAGTTCGGCGCCGGGGAGCTGATCCTGCCGTTCGTGCTCCAGTCGGCGGAGGTGATGAAGCGCGCCGTCGCGCAGCTCGAGAACTATCTCGACCGGATCGAGGGCCACACGAAGGGGACGGTCGTGATCGCGACCGTGTTCGGTGACGTCCACGACATCGGCAAGTCGCTCGTCAACACGATCCTGACGAACAACGGCTACACGGTCGTCGACCTCGGCAAGCAGGTCCCGATCGATCAGATAATCGACGCCGCCGTCGACCACGAGGCCGACGCGATCGGCCTCTCGGCGTTGCTCGTCTCGACTTCGAAGCAGATGCCCGCCTGCATCCAGGAGCTGCACCAGCGCCAACTCGGGTTCCCCGTGCTGATCGGCGGCGCGGCGATCAACCGCGACTTCGGCCGCCGCGCGCTCTATCCGAACGGGCGCGAGTCGGAGGAGATCTACGAGCCGGGCGTCTTCTACTGCAAGGACGCCTTCGTCGGGCTCGACACCGTCGACGCGCTGATCGACGACGAGGCCCGCGCCGCGATCGTCGCGAAGATCCGCGACGAGGCGAAGGCGCTGCGCGAGAAGCCGGTCGTCGTCGACGACTCGCCACCGACGACCGACGACTCCGTCCGCTCCGCGGTCAGCACGACGACGCCGGTTCCCGAGATCGCCTCCTACGGCGTCCGCGACGTCGACGTCGACCTCGCCGAGGTCTTCCCGTACCTCGACCGCCACGTCCTCTTCAAGCTCCACTGGGGCGGTCGCGGCGTCAAGGGCGAGGCGTGGCGAAAGATCGTCGAGGGCGACGGCGAGGAGGAGGGCTTCGCCGCCAAGCTCGAGCGGATGTGGGCCGAGCAGGACTATCTCCATCCCAAGGCGCGGATCGGCTACTTCCCGTGCAACGCCGACGGCAACGAGCTGGTCGTGTTCGACCCGGCCGACCCCGAGCGCGAGCTCGAGCGGCTCGTCTTCCCGCGTCAGCCGAAGCACGATCGCATCTGCCTCGCCGACTTCTACCGGCCGATCGACTCCGGCGAGCGCGACGTCGTCGCCCTGCAGGGGGTCACGGCCGGCTCCGAGGTGACGAGGCGGATCGAGCAGCTCGAGCGCGACGGCGAGTTCGCCGAGCAGCTCTTCACCCACGGCCTCGGCGTCCAGTCGGCCGAGGGCCTCGCCGAGTGGCTGCATGCGCAGGCGCGCTCGGAGCTCGGCATCCCCAGCGCCCAGGGCCGCCGCTACTCGTGGGGCTATCCGGCCTGCCCGGAGCAGTCCGAGCACGAGAAGGTCTGGCGCCTGCTCGGGCTCGAGGAGATCGGGATGAAGCTCTCGACCGGCTGGGCCGTCGACCCCGAGCAGTCGACGGTTGCGATCATCGCCCACCACCCGCAGGCCGTCTACTTCGGGATGAAGTCGGGGTTCGTGCCCGACGAGCCGAAGCCGGACGAGCTGATCGCCGGCACCGAGCGCGGCGGCGAGCTGCCCCCGGACGAGGACCTCGGCAACGACGGCACCGTCGACGCCGAGGTCGACGAGCCGGCCGCCGACGCTGCCTCGGCCTGATCGCTCGCCGCCGGGGTCAGGGCGCGTACTCGAGGTTGCCGGGGAACTCGAGCAGCAGCTCGGCGAGCACGTCGGGAACCTCGACCTGCGGACAGTGCCCGCAGTCGGGGATCACCTCGATGTCGGAGTAGTCGACGGTCCGCAGGACCCGCTCGGCGCCGGTCATGAACACCATCCGGTCGCGCTCCCCCCAGATCAGGAGCAGCGGGCAGTCGATTCGTTCGAGCTCGAAGGGGTCGCTGAGCTCCGGGAGCAGGCGGCGTCCGGTGTCGAGCACGCCCATGCTCTGGGCGAAGCCCGCGAGGTGCGCGGCGAACGTCTCGACGACCTCGGGATCGGCGGTGCCGGGATCGCCGAACGCGAGGGTGCGGTAGACGCGGCTGACGATCGGCTTGACGATCCGGTCGGGTACCGGGACCGGCGAGATCTGCAGGAGCCGGACCAGCCACTCGCGCTCGATCGCCGAGAACCAGCCGGCCATGTGGAGGCCGGCCGGCGCGATCGGGACGATCCCGGCGACCGGCAGCTCCTCGCGCTCGGCGGCCCGGAGGGCGAGCGCGCCTCCCAGCGAGTTGCCGACCACGTACACCTGCCGCCCGTGGGCCGCGCCGAGCTCGGCGACGGCGGCGTCGACCATCGCGTCCCACTGCGGGAGCAGCAGCTCGAGCGGGTCGAGGGGATCGGCGGTTCCGAACCCCCGGAGGTCGAGGGCGGTCGCCGCCCGGCCCGCCTCGGCGAAGCGCTCCAGCATCGCCCGCCAGGTGTCGGCGCTGTCGGCGTAGCCGTGCAGAAGCAGCAGCGGTGGCCCCTCGCCCGCCACCGAGAGGGTTCGGGTCGCGACTCCGGCCAGCCGCTCCCGGTGCTCGATTAGGGCCGTCGCCGATCGGGTAGGTGCCATCCGAACGGATTTCTAGCGCGTCCCGCCGATGTGATCGCGGGTTTCGCCGCCGACCACCAAGGAGCAGCAAGTGTCAGAAGTTTCGCGAGGAATTCTCTCCGACGACAGCGCCGACGATCGCGAGAAGCTCGTCACGATGCTCGAGAAGGCCTATTGGATGGAGATCGAGACGGTGATGAGCTACGTGGCCAACTCGGTCAACCCCGATGGCGTCCGCGCCCAGGAGATCAAGCAGTCGCTCGCTACGGACATCACCGAGGAGCTCGGTCACGCCCAGCAGTTCGCGGCCCGGATCAAGGAGCTCTACGGCGTCGTCCCGGGCTCGGCCCAGTTCGCCTCCGATCAGGACTACCTGCAGCCGCCCGGCGAGCAGACGGACGTCCCGCATGTCATTCGCGGGGTCATCGAAGCCGAGGCCGGGGCGATCTCCTACTACAACGAGATCCGCGAGTTCGCCGCCGAGGTCGATCCCGTCACCGAGGACATGGTGATCACGATCCTCCGCGACGAGCAGGGCCACATGCGGGAGTTCGAGGGCTTCCTGCGCGAGTACGAGGCGGAGGGGCGGGCGTAGGGCCATGACCCGTACGCATCGCCGGAATCCAACCCTTTGCGCGAATCCTGTGACGCATGTCACGCGGAAAATGACATTTAGATTGCAAAGTTCCGGTTAGCATCCGCTAACCTGCCTGAGCAGATGGCACCCCACGCGACAGCAACCACAGACGCCCACAGGGCAGCGAAAGGCGCGCAGGTGCTGGAGCTTGCAGACGGCACCCGATTGGTGCCCGACGGTGAAGCGAAGCCGGCCCGCCTCGACGGCGACCGCAATCACGTCTTCACACTTGCCGACGTGCAGCGCAAGGGCGCCGAACCCTTCGCCGGCTACGTCCGGCTCGGCTAGCTACCTGCGACCGGCGACGATCTCGTAGACACCACCGCCCCTGAGGTCGGTGAAGTAGAGGTTGCCCTTGGCGTCCTCGCCGAAGCTCGAGATCCCGCTGAAGCCCGGGAGGCCGACCGGGCGGTCGTCGCGAGCCCGCGGTACCGCCGGGATCAGGCTGCGGATCTGGCCTCCGCAGAAGTCGGCGTAGACGTAGCGGCCGCGCAGGGACGGAGCCCGGGGCCCGCGGTAGACGTAGCCGCCGGTAACCGAGCAGTTGCCGCCGGCGTGGCTGTACACCTGGATCGGATCGACGTGCGGCCCGATCGGCCTGACCTCGTATGGAGCTCGGCCCTCGTAGGCGTCCCAGCCGAAGTTCGCGCCGTTCGCCGCCTTCCGGGTCAGGTAGTCGATCTCCTCCCACTTTTCCTGACCGACGTCGCCGATCACCAGGTGACCGCCGCGACGGTCGAACGAGAACCGGTAGGGGTTGCGGAGGCCGTAGGAATAGATCTCGTCGCGGCCCGGCCGGCCGACGAACGGGTTCGAGGACGGGACCGTGTAGGGCTTGCCGTGCCGGCGCCGCGGATCGATGCGGAGGAGCTTGCCGAGCAGTGAGTCCTTGTTCTGGGCGTTCTCCTTCGGGTCGCCGCCGCCGCCGCCGTCACCGGTCCCGAGGTAGAGGTAGCCGTCGGGCCCGAACTGGAGCTGACCGCCGTTGTGGTTCGGCGCCATCCGATGCTGGATCCGGATCACCGTCCGGCGGCTCTTGGCGACCGCCTTGCCGGCGTGCTTGCGCGAGCGGCGGAACTCGGCGACGACGATGTCGCCGTGCTGCTTTTCGGTGTAGTAGACGTAGAAGCGCCTGTTCTTGCGGTACTTGGGCGCGAAGGCGACCGAGAGCAGCCCCTGCTCGGTGTTGCCGGCGACCCGCCCCTCGATGTTCAGGAACGTGCTGGTCTTCCCGCGGCGGTTGATCGACACGATCCTGCCCTGCTTCTCGACCACGAACAGCCGCCCGCCGGAGCGGGGTGGACCGGTGACGTAGACGGGCTGGTCGAAGCGATCGATCAGCTTCGCCCGGACCGTCGCCGCGCCGCCGCGGGCCGGCGAGGCCACGGCCGCGTAAAGGGCGACCGCAGTGAGCGCGATCAGCGCGAGGACGATCGTCGTTCCCCTCCCGCGGGGGATCGAGAAGCTCATCGCGCCAGCCTAGCGACCGGCCGCCGCCAGGGCGCCGGCTCGGCGGTGGCGGCCGGCTCGATCCTCAGCACCGGTCCCGAGAGCGAGGTCACGTAGAGCCGATGGCCGCGTCCCGAGGTGATCGAGCTCACCTGGCGGACGTGGACCCCGGTCCGGTGATCGTCCCCGGCGGTTGCCGGGTCGGTCGCCGGGACGAAGCTCCGCAGGGCGCTGCTGCAGAGATCGCTGTAGAGGTAGCGGCCGTAGAGCGTCGGCAGGCGCGGGTCCCGGGCGATCACGCCGCCGATCACGGCGCACCCCCGCTGCTCGGCCGGATCGTCGGAATGGTGCGCGTAGGCGTGGACCGGGAAGGTCGTCCCCTCGGGCAGCGGGATCCCGGTCTCGCCGGGACAGTTCGGCGGGATGACGAGCGGCTCGTAGCCCTCGTAGGCGTCCCAGCCGAAGTTGGCCCCGCGCGCCGCGGCGACAGTCGCGTAGTCGATCTCCTCCCAGGCGCTCTGGCCGACGTCGCCGATCGCGATCGTGCCGGTCGGATCGTCGAACGAGAAGCGGTACGGGTTGCGGAAGCCGTAGGCGAAGACCTCGTCGGCTCCGGGGAGGCCCACGAACGGGTTGTCGGCCGGCACCGTGTAGCCGCCGTCCGGAAGCGGTGTGATCCGCAACAGCTTGCCGAGCAGCGAGTCGGTGTCCTGGGCGTTCTCACCGGGGTCGCAGGCGGGATCGCCGTCGCCGGGCGCGAGCCAGAGGTTGCCGTCGGGCCCGAACTGCAGCGTCCCACCGTTGTGGCTCGTCGAGCGGGGCGGGTGCGGGATCGTGATGACGGTCCGCTCGCTTCCCGAGTAGGCGCGCACCCGGCGGTCGCGCGAGCGGCGGAACTGGGCGACGGTCACGTCGCCGCCGGCAGCCGTGAAGTAGGCATAGAAGCGGCGATTGTCGTCGTAGTCGGGGTCGAACGCGATCGACAGCAGCCCCTGCTCGAGCGTCCGCTCGGCGATCGTTCCGGAGATGTCGAGGAACGGCTTCGCGAGGAGCTTCGGCCCGCGGAGGACGCGGACGATCCCGCCCCGCTCGACGACGAAGACGAGGTCGCGCCCGGCCTGACCCGGCGCCGTCGTCGCGTAGACCGGCTCGTCGAAGCGGCCGAGGTGCTTCATCCGGACGCCCCCGGTGCCGTCCCCGACCGGCGGCTCCACCGTGCCGGCGGCCGGAACCGCTGCCGCGAGCGCAACCACGCAGACGAGCAGGCAAGCCCGCGCCGTTCGCCGCATCGATCGTCCCCGCATCGCGCGGTGACGCTAGCGGCTCAGTCAGCCGGAGCGAGCCGGTAGACCGGCCCCGAGAGCGAAACCGCATAGACGGTCCCGTCGGTTCCCTCGCCGAAGCTCGAGAGGCGTTCGACCAGCGGGCCGAGCGCGACGTCGTCGCCGGCGGGCCGGCCGGGCCGGGGTGTGAAGCTGCGCAGCTCGCCGAGGCAGAGGTCGCCGTAGAGGTAGCGGCCGTAGAGGGAGTCGAGGGACTGGTCGCGGACGATCAGGCCGCCGGTGATCGAGCAGTTGCCGTCGTCGTGGAGCGCCGTCAGCACCGGCGGGATCGCATCGTCGGGATCCTGGTCCTCGTTGAACCGGTGGTCGCCCTCGAAGGCGGACCAGCCGAAGTTGGCGCCCGAGCCCGCGCCGCGGCCGACGAGGTCGATCTCCTCGATGGCGTCCTGGCCGACGTCGCCGATCGAGAAGTCCTCGGTCTCGCTGTCGAAGGAGAAGCGCCACGGATTGCGGAGGCCGTAGGAGTAGATCTCCGGTCGCGCGCCCGGCTCGTCGACGAACGGGTTGTCGGCTGGGATCGTGTACGGCGAGCTCCCGTCCGGCGCCGGGTCGATCCGGAGGATCTTGCCGAGCAGCGTCCCGAGGTCGAGCCCGTTGCGGTCGGGGTCGCCACCGCCACCGCCGTCGCCGAGGCCGATATAGAGCTTGCCGTCCGGCCCGAACAGGACGAGGCCGCCGTTGTGATTCGGGAACGGCTGATCGACCGCGAGCAGAGTCCGCGCGCTCCCGGGATCGACCGCGCCGTCCTCGGCCCGGTACTCGACCACCCTGGTGTCGCCGTTGCGATTGGTGAAGTCGGCGTAGAGCAGGCCGCTGTCGGCGTAGTCGGGGGCGAACGCGATCGAGAGCAACCCCTGCTCGCCGCCGCTGACGATCTGATCGGAGACGTCGAGGAACGTCGTCGAGCTTCCGTCGGGGGCGACCCGCTCGACGGTTCCGCCCTGCTCGACGACGTAGAGGTCGGGCCCGTCGTTCGCCGGCTGGGTCACGTACAGGGGGTCGTCGAAGCTGCCGATCTCCTCGAGGCGGACGCCGCCGCGCCCGTTGCCGACGTCGTTGCTCCTCGGCTTCGCCCGCGAGTCGGGCGCAGTCCCGCCGTCGTCGCCTCCCCCGCAGCCGGAGACGACGAGCAGAACGCCGCTGAGCAGTGCGACGAGCGCGCGCTCAGTCACCCTTCGTGACGACCTGTCCGTTGTCGTTGACCGTCGCCTGCGGCGCCTTGTCGTCGATCGTTACGACGAACTCGCCCTTGACCTCGCCACCGTCGGCGGTTACGGCCTTGGCCTCACCGTCGAGGCCGGCCTCGACGCGGTAGTGGAGCGTGTACGTACCGGCCTCCACTGCGGTCAGCCTCCAGACGATCGTCTTCTCCTCGCCCGCGTCGAGCGGTCCGAAGCCGAACGTGTTGGTCTGCGCGCGGAGGCCGCCCGAGATGCCCTTCGGCACCGGGTCGTCGATCGCCCGCGGGTACTTGTTCTCGAGGATCCAGACCGGCCGGCTCGGGTTCGAAGCGGCCGGATCGTCGATCTGGGTCTGGAAGGAGCCGTCGGCGTCGCCGTCGTCGGTCTCGATCGTGAAGGCGAGCTCCGGAAGCGGCTCGTCGCCGACGTTCTTGACGCCGAGGAGGAGGTCGGAGGTCAGCGCCAGCCGCTGCTCGGTCGGGAACTTCGCCTTCGTCACCTCGACCGGGAAGTCGCCCGAGGGCTCGTCGGCGTTCTGCTGGTTGGTCGAGTCGTCGCCCCCGCAGGAGCCGAGCAGCCCGGCCGCGAGCAGCGTGGCGGCCACCGCCGCCATCGCCCGCCGCCGGCCCTGCACCGGCGCCGATGCGGATCGAACCTTCCCGCCATGCCTATCGGGTCTCCTCCCCAAAGCGCGGCCAACATACCACGGGGTCCCCCGTGTCCCGGCGACGTTTCCCGGCCACAGGCCACGCCTGCGGGTGGCGCTGCGCCCCACGATGGACTAAGTTTCAGCGTGGAGGCATCGCGCAGGGGCGAGTGCTTCCGAGGAGAGATGGTCAGATCCGCAGCCGATAGGGCGTTCCTACCCGCCAAGGGCCTGTTCGAGCAGGTCGGGAACATGATGATCCTGACCGGGAAGACGATCGTGGCGACGGTCAAGCCTCCGTACCCGTACGGCGGCGAGTTCGTCAGCCAGTTCCTGTTCGCGCTGCAGCTCTGCTGGTTCCCGCTGCTGATCAGCACGGTCGCGTTCGGGTTCGGCGCGCCGGGCCTGCAGGCCGCGAACTTCCTGACCCTGTTCGGGGCCCTCGACCGGCTCGGCGGCTTCTTCATTCTCGCCTCGGTCCGCGAGTTCGCGCCGTTCGTGACCGCCGTCGTCGTCGCCGGCGTCGCCGGCACCGCGATCACGGCCGACCTCGGTGCCCGCAAGATCCGCGAGGAGCTCGACGCGCTGATGGTGCTCGGGGTCGATCCGATCAAGAACCTCGTCGTCCCGCGGTTCCTGAGCCTGATGCTGATCACCGGCCTGCTCAACATCTACGCGCTGCTGTTCGGGATCAGCGGCGGCATCTTCGCCGAGCTCACCTACGGCCAGCCGCTCGGCGGGTTCTTCGCGACGCTCTTCAACAACGCGTCCGTCACCGACCTCTGGGGATCGGTGCTGAAGACGACGCTGTTCGGCGCGATCGTCGCGATCGTCTGCTCCTACAAAGGGATGAATGCGTCCGGAGGTGCGCAGGGCGTCGGCACCGCCGTCAACGAGGCGGTCGTGATCGCGTTCATGGGCGTCTTCGCGTTCAACTACGTCTTCACCCAGACGCTGCTGGCAACCCACCCCGAGATCTCGACGATCAAGTGACGCCTCCGACGCTGCGCATATCTGCGTCCTCGTCGGCTCGCGGCCTGGTGGCCGCGTCGCCTCCTGCGTCCTTGATCTGCTTGGTCGGAGACGCCACTTAAGTGTCCTGGCTCGCGATACCGCGGGAGTGGCTGACCTCGATGGGGGAGATCTCCCGCTTCTGCCTGCGGGTGATGGGTCTCGTCTACTCCGGCCGCGTCTTCCAGTTCTTCGGCGAGGCCCTGCGGCAGGCCGGCGTCCTGATCCTCGGCTCGACGATCGTGATCTGGGGTCTCGTCTTCATCCTCGGCCTGCAGTGCGGGATCGAGGGCGCTTACTTCACGCGGTCGGTCGGCGCACCGGCCTACGCCGGGAACTTCGCCGCCTGGTGCGATCTCCGCGAGGTGATCCCCTACGCCTTCGGCTACATGATGAGCGCCAAGGTCGGCACCGGGATCGTCGCCGAGCTCGGCGCGATGCGGATCTCCGACGAGATCGACGCGCTCGAGGTGATGGGGATTCAGCCGGTCACCTTCCTCGCCGCGACCCGGCTGCTCGCCGCCTGGATGACGCTCCCGTTCATGTACCTCGCCGCGATCGGCGTCGGCTTCGTCGCCTCCTACATCGCCGTCGTCGAGCAGATCGGCGACACCTCGAGCGGCGGCTATCTACTGATCTTCTGGATGTTCCAGAACCCACCCGATCTCATATTCAGCGTCATCAAGGGGATGATGATGGCGACCGCCATCGTCCTCGTCGGTTGCTATTACGGCTACACGGCGTCGGGCGGGCCGGTCGGCGTCGGCACCGCGACCGCGAAGTCGATGGTGCTCAACATCGTGCTCGTCCACATCATCGGGATGATGGGGACGCTCGTGTTCTGGGGCGCGAATCCGCGCGCCCCGATCGGCGGCTGAATACCATCTGAGCAGGAGGAGAACCGTGGCGGAAGAGAACCATGAGCAGACCTTGCACGAGGGCCGACCGGTCCCGACGCCGCCTGCCCAGGCACCGCCGAGCGGTCCGATCGGCGGCGACCCCAACTCCGCCGCCCCCGAGCTCGGCAGGCTGAACCAGGACTACACGATCCCCGGCGTCGAGCCCGACGACACCGACCCGTACCGCTGGCACACCGGCGAGAAGCGCGACCACGGCGGCGAGGACGCGATCGAGGTCATCGACCTCGTCAAGCAGTTCGGCACGACCCGGATCCAGAACGGGCTGAACCTCGGCCTTCCCGACGACGAGGTCTCGATGGTCCTCGGCCCGTCGGGGACCGGCAAGAGCGTCCTCATCAAGCTGATCGTCGGCCTGCTCTACCCGGACTCCGGCGACATCCTCGTCCACGGCGAGTCGGTCCCGAACATGACCGACGACGAGCTCTTCGAGATGCGCAAGAAGTTCGGCCTGCTGTTCCAGGACGGGGCGCTGTTCGGCTCGATGAACATCTACGACAACACCGCCTTCCCGCTGCGCCAGCACACCGACAAGTCGGAGGACGAGATCTCCGAGATCGTCAACCGCCGGCTCGGCGAGGTCGGGCTGGCCGAGGCGCACTACAAGATGCCGAACGAGCTCTCGGGCGGGATGCGGAAGCGGGCCGGCTTCGCGCGGGCGCTCGTCCTCGACCCGGCGATCGTCTTCTTCGACGAGCCCGACTCGGGGCTCGACCCGGTTCGCACGGCGCTGCTCTGCGAGCTGATCCGCGAGGTCCACGAGGAGAACGGCGGCTGCTACATGGTCATCAGCCACGACCTCGGGACCGCCCGCCGGATCGCCGACTTCATCGCCGTGCTCTGGAAGGGCCGGATCGTCGAGAGCGGCCCGAGCGAGGAGCTGTTCAACTCCGACAACGACTTCGTCCGGCAGTTCCTGAACGCCGAGGTAGAGGGCCCCCTCGCGATGGATTAGGGCGGGGTGGCGGTTGGAGCTCCCGACCCTCACGTACATGCCTCCCGTCAAGCAACACCCAACGGTCCGACCGGACCGGACGCGAAGCGGAGGATCCGGTCGGGGTTATCCACTTAACCTTTAGCTGTGTCTCGCCTGCTTGGCCGGATAGGAGAGTGGTCGGTGACCCACCCGGCGGCGGTGATCGCCGGCGTCGTCTCGGTGGTCGCGATCGTCGCCGTCGTCGGCGCCCTGCGGCTGTCCCCGGACGCGGGGACCGACAAGCTCGTCGACAACGACTCGGCCGCTTTCGAGGGGACGCAGAAGTTCCACGAGCGCTTCGGCGACGACGCGATCGTCGTCCTCGCCGAGGGCGACCTGAAGAAGCTGATGCTGACGAGCGACATCGACCGCCTGCTGGCGCTCGAGACCTGCCTCGCCGGCCGGCCCGACGCGAGCGGCCAATACGCAGCGCCGGTCTGCCAGGACATCGCCGACCTCGGGGCGACCCGCGTCGTCTTCGGCCCGGCGACGTTCATCAACGAGGCGGCGGCGCGCTCCAACGAGGCGATCCTCCAGCAGATCCAGTCGCTCAAGGGCGCTTCGCCGCAGGAGCAGCAGGAGGCGCTCAGCCAGTTCCTGAAGACGGGGCTCGACCCGGCCACGGTCCTGCAGGGCCTCTCCGTCGACAACGCCCAGTTCGTCTCCTCGATCGTCTTCGACCAGGCGAAGCCCGGCGCGCCGCCGAAGTCGAAATTCGGATACCTGTTCCCGAGCGACCGCGGGGCGCTGATCTCGATCCGCCTGCAGCCGGACGTCTCCGAGTCGGAGCGCCGCGACGCGATCGGCCTGATCCGCACCGCCGTCGGCGACGAGCAGTTCGCGCTCCGCGACGGCCGCTACGAGATCTCCGGCATCCCGGTCGTCGTCCAGGGCCTCGCCGACGAGCTCGGTGGTCAGATCGCGCTGCTGTTCGGGGCGGCACTGCTCGTCATGGCCGCGGTCCTGCTGCTCGTCTTCGGCCCGCCGCTGCGGCTGCTGCCGCTCGTGACGGCCATCGGCTCCGCGGGCTTCGCGTTCGGGTTGCTCTCGCTGCTCGGCGGCTCGCTGACGATGGCGTCGGTCGCCGTCCTGCCGGTCGTGATCGGCCTCGCGGTCGATTACGCGATCCAGCTCCAGGCCCGGTTCCGCGAGTCCGCCGCCGAGGGACGACGTCCACCCGCCGCCGCCGTCGTCGCGGCGGTTCGCGGCGGGCCGGTGATCGCGACCGCCGCCCTCGCCACGGCCGTCGGCTTCCTGACCCTGACCCTCTCGCCGATCCCGATGGTCCGCGAGTTCGCGGTCGCGCTCGTCGCCGGGATCGCCGCGGCACTGGCGATCTCGCTGACCGCCGGGCTGGCGGCGCTCTCGATGGCGCGGGCGCCGGGTCCGGGGACCGGCGCGCCGCAACCGTCCCGCCGATCCGGCACGGCGGCCCCTCGCACCGCGGCCGCCGCCCGCTCGCTGGCGGCCGCGAGAGCCCGCGCCGCCGCGATCGCCGCCACCACGCGGAACCGCGCCGCCCGCGGATGGGAGCGGGCGCTCGCCGCCACCATCCAGCAGCCCGGACGGGTCCTGATCGTGGCCGCCGTCCTCGCCGTGACCGGCTGGGTCGCGGGGACCGGGACGAAGGTGATCAGCGACATCCGCGAGCTCGTCCCCTCCGACCTGCCGGCGCTGCAGTCGGTCGACCGGCTCCAGGCCGCGACCGGGGTCTCCCAGGAGCTCGACGTCGTCCTTTCCGGTGACGTCACCTCGCCGGCCGCGATCACCTGGATGAGCGACTTCAAGCAGCGCGTCCTCGCCGAGCACGGCTTCGGCCCCGACACCCCGAACTGCCTCGCCGAGTCGGTCGAGCTCTGCCCGGGGCCGGCGCTTTCGGACCTCTTCGATCTCAGCTCCGGCCGGCCCGTCGACCAGGCCCGCATCGACGCCGTCCTCGAGGCCGTGCCCGAGTACTTCTCCCAGGCGATCCTCTCGCGCTCCGACTCGGGCGACGTCGCGAGCCTCTCGTTCCTGATCCCGGTCATGCCGCTCGACGAGCAGGAGCAGCTGATCTCCGAGATCCGAACCGAGCTCGACCCGCCCGACGGCGTCGACGCCGAGGTCGTCGGACTGCCGGTGCTGACCGCCGACGCCGGCGCCGAGCTGTCGGGCTCGCGGTACTGGCTGGCCGTCGCCGGCCTGCTCGCCGTCGGCCTCGTCCTGCTCGCCGTCTACCGCTCGCCCGGGCGGGCGCTTGTGCCGCTGCTGCCGATCGCGCTGGCGACCGGCTGGTCGGCGCTGGTGCTCGAGGCGATCGACATCCCCCTGAACCCGATGTCGGCGACGCTCGGCGCGCTCGTGATCGCGGTTGCGACCGAGTTCAGCGTCATCCTCGCCGCCCGCTATCACGAGGAGCGCGATCGCGGGCTCAGCGTCGGCGAGGCCCTGCGATCGACCTATGCGCGAACCGGGTCGGCCGTCCTGGCGTCGGGAGTGACGTCGATCGCCGGCTTCGGCGTCCTCGCGTTCAGCCGGATCACGATGCTGCGGGACTTCGGGATCGTCACCGTCGTCGATCTCACGGTCGCGCTCGCCGGCGTCATGCTCGTCCTCCCGGCCGCCCTCGTCTGGGCCGAGCAGGGCTTCCACCCGCTGCCCGCGCTGCGGCGCCGGCTCGCTTCCCTGCGCCCCGGCAGGGGCGCCGACGTGCCCGCCTGAGATGGGCTCCGACGACGACCGGGGCAAGGGGGGATGGTGGCCCTCCGACGACGAGGCCCCGGACCGTCCCGAGCAGCCGACCGAGCCCCGCGAGCCGCGCCGGCCGCCGCGCGGGCTCGCGAGCCCCGACCGGCCTCGCCCGAGCGGCCGCTACTCGATGTTCGTCGGGCTCGCCTTCGTCGCCCTGATCGTCGTCGCCCTCCTCAACCTGCTGAACGACGACAGCGCCGGGATCGAGCTCGAGCGCGGCCTCCCGCTGGCCGAGTTCGCGGTGCCAGACGCCCTCGCCGGGATCGACGCCGACGCGAACGTCGCCCAGGACGACTGCGAGAGCTCGCGGAACCCGTGCCCGGAGGACGACCGCCGGACGCCTGCCTGCCGGATCGACAGCGCCGGTGCGATCCGGGTCTGTGACCTCTTCGATCGCCCACTCGCGATCTCGTTCTGGTTCACGCGTGGCGGCGACTGCGTACCGAGCCAGGACGCCTTCGACGCGGTCGCCGACCGCTACTCGGGACGGGTCAACTTCCTCAGCATCGACGTCCGCGACGATCCCGACACGGTCGCCGGGATCGTCCGCGAGCACGGCTGGACGGTCCCCGTCGGCCTCGACCGCGACGGCGCCGTCTCGAACCTCTACCGGGTCGGGGTCTGCCCGACCATCGTCCTCGCCTTCCCGGGGGGGATCGTCTTCGACACGGCGATCCGCGCCGGCAACTACACGGTCCCGGAGCTGAGCGGCCTCGTCGACCGGCTGATCGCGGCATCGAAGCAACGCGAGCAACGGGTCCGCTGATGGGCCGGTACGAAGAGGATCCGCCACTCGCGTCCCGCGGCACCGTCGACGCGGCGCTGCTCGAGGAGCATCCGGGCCTCTACATCCGCTGGCTCGAGGTCGACCGCGGCTCCGGACGCGCGCCCCGGGAGCTGAAGAGCCGCCTCGCCGCGCTCTCCGACCGCTTCGCGGGCCCGCAGGCCGTGACGTTCCGGACGAAGCCGATCCCCTCGGCCTACCGCGTCTTCTACCGCCACATCGGGCTCGATCCCGACGAGCAGCCGACGCCGCCCGAGCAGGTCGTCCTCGAGCGGATGCTGAAGGGCGGGTTCGTCTCCCGCAACCTCCTCGACGACGCGCTGACGATCGCGATGATCGAGTCGGGAGTGCCGGTCCTGGCGTTCGACGCCGACGCGCTCGAGGGCGAGCTCCGGATCCGCCCGAGCGAACCGGGTGAGACGCTCGAGGGCCGGCCGGCCGAGTTGCCGGCCGGGACGCTCGTGATCGCCGACGACGTCCGCCCGCTGTCGCTGCTGTTCGGCGCGATGGCCTCCGGGCGCGGCGTGAGCCCGTCGACCGCGCACACGGCCTTGGTGGTGATCGGCGTCGCCGGGGTCCCGGAGATCGCCGTCGAGGAAGCGCTCTGGATCGCCGCGGAGATCCTCGAGGGAGCATGACCGG
>DATAFA010000103.1:0-11199 GCA_036257785.1 Solirubrobacterales bacterium
GAGACGGCACCGAGCTCGTGCCCGGCACGGCCGACCCGCTGCATCCCCCGCGCGACCGACTTCGGCGATTCGACCTGGATGACGAGGTCGACCGCCCCCATGTCGATGCCGAGCTCGAGCGAGGAGGTCGCGACGATGCACGGCAGCCGGCCGGACTTCAGCAGCTCCTCGACCTTGAGCCGCTCCTCGCGGGCGAGCGAGCCGTGGTGGGCGCGGGCGATCTCGGTCCCGGCCTCCGGCGTGGTGCTCGGCTGCGCTTCCGCCTCGGCCTCATCCAGCTCCTCGGCGTTCATCTCGTTGAGTCGCTTGGCGAGCCGCTCGGCGCCACGTCGGTTGTTGACGAAGATGATCGTCGAGGTGTGCTCGCGGACGAGCTTCAACAACTCTGGGTAGATCGCCGGCCAGATGCCCCGGGAGGGCGAGTCACCGGGGACCGCGCCCGGTGCCGACGGCTCCGGGCCGGGGAGCTCGACGCCGTCGCCGGCCGGGGCCGCGCCGTTCGGAGCCGCTGCGGTCGAGCCGGGGTCCGCCATGTCGGCGACCGGGACGACGATCTCGAGGTCCATCTCCTTGCTGATGCCGGCGTCGACGATCGTGCACTCGCGCTGCGGGCCGACGAGGAACTTCCCGATCCGCTCGAGCGGCCGCTGCGTCGCCGAGAGGCCGATCCGCTGCACCGGTGCCTCGCGGCCGGCGCCGTCGTTGGCGTTGACGGCGACGTGGCGCTCGAGCCGCTCGAGGGTGAGCGCCATGTGGGCGCCGCGCTTGGTCGGCGCGACCGCATGGATCTCGTCGACGATCAGCGCCTCGACGTCGGTGAGGATGTCGCGCGCCTGCGAGGTCAGCATCAGGTAGAGCGACTCCGGCGTCGTGATCAGGATGTCGGGCGGCTTGCGGATCATCGCCTGGCGCTCCCGCTGCGGGGTATCGCCGGTCCGCAGGGCAACGCTGAGGTCGGCGCCGATCCCCGCCAGCGGCGCCCGCAGGTTGCGCTCGACGTCGTAGGAGAGCGCCTTCAGCGGCGAGACGTAGACGAGCGAGACGCCGGATGGTTGCGCCGCCTCAGCCTCGACCCGCTGCGCCTTCTCGCGGGCGAGGCTGTCGATCCCCCAGAGGAACGCCGTCAGTGTCTTTCCCGAGCCCGTCGGCGCGCAGATCAGGGTGTTGGCGCCGGTCGCGATCGCCGGCCAGCCCAGCTGCTGAGCCGGAGTCGGCGCTTCGAACGACCGCTCGAACCAGGCGCGCGTCCGGTCGCTGAATTCGACCAGCGGGTCGGTCTTCTCAGTCTGTTCGGTGACGGCAGCCAATCGACCGACTCTAGCGACCGCCCGCTCCCGGCCCCGACGCGGGCGGTGGTCCGCTACTTGCGCCGTCGTCCCGTGTTCCAGGGCGAGACGGCAACGGCCTGGGAGGCTTCCGAGGATGCGGGCAACGAAGGCAGTGGCGGCGCTCGCCGCAGTGGCGGCGCTGGTGCTTCTCCAGCTCGGCGACGGCGACCCCGATCGGGCGGCTGCCGCGGCCGGTGCCGACCGGCAGCGCCCGAACATCGTCGTCGTCATGAGCGACGATCAGACCCTCGAGGAGATGCGCTTCATGCCGAGGACCGAGCGGCTGCTCGGCAGTGCCGGCGCGACCTTTCCCGACACGACCACCAACTGGCCGATCTGCTGCCCGTCGCGGGCGACGTTCTTCACCGGCCAGTACGCCCACAACCACGGCGTCCTCGGCAACTCGGCGCCGATGGGGGGCTACGGGAACCTCGACGTCGAGCACACCCTGCCCGTCTGGCTGCAGCGCTCGGGCTATTCGACGATCCACATCGGCAAGTTCGTGAACGGCTACGAGACGAGCGGGGTCGGCGTCCCGCCGGGATGGTCGGAGTGGCACGGCTCGAAGCGGACGTACGCCTACTACGGCTATCAGCTGTTCGAGGCCGGCGAGGTTCTCACCTACGGCTCGCTCGACGAGGATCCCGACGACCCGGCCGAGCCGGCGAGCTACTCGACCGACGTCTACACCGACAAGGCCGTGAGGGCGATCGACGAGCGGGCGCCGTCGGCGCAGCCGTTCTTCCTCTCGGTCTCCTACCTGGCCCCGCACGCCGGCGAGCCCGAGGGGGGCGGCGCCAGCCGTTGCGCCGACACCGCCAAGCCCGCCCTCCGCCACGCCGGCCTGCTCGACGACGAGCCGCTACCGGTGCCTCCGAGCTTCAACGAGGCCGACGTCTCCGACAAGCCGCGGCCGATCTCGCGGTTCGCGCCGATGACACCAGAGCAGATCGCCCGCACGACCAAGAACTATCGCTGCCGAGGCGAGTCGCTGTTGGCGATCGACGAGGGGGTGAAGCGGATCGTCGCGGCGCTGCGCGCGAGCGGCGAGCTCCGCGACACGCTTCTGATCTACACCTCCGACAACGGCTTCTTCCACGGCGAGCACCGGATCGGCAGCGGCAAGAACCGCGTCTACGAGGAGGCGGTCCGGGTGCCGCTTCTGATCCGCGGCCCCGGCATCCCGCGCGGCGTCGAAGTCGCCGACATCGCCGGCAACGCCGACATCGCCGCGACGATCGCCGCCGCCGCCGGCGCTCGCCCCGATCACCCGCTCGACGGCCGCTCGCTGCTCGGTTTCGCCGAGCACCCGGAGCGCCTCCACGGTCGCGAGCTCCTGATCGAGCAGGACGCGCCGACGAAGCCGAACGGCAACCCCCGCGGCACCGAGTACCAGGCGGTGCGGACCAGCCGCTACAAGTTCGTCCGCTACTGGGACAACCAGGTCGAGCTCTACGACATCCGCCGCGACCCCTACGAGCTCGAGAACCTGCGCGCCGATCCCGCCTACGACGAGGTCCGCCAAGCACTCGCGCAGCGGCTGGAGAAGCTCGGCGACTGTGCCGGCAAGTCGTGCCGGACGAAACCGGCGCTACGGCTGAAGCTGCCGGAGCCGGTGCGCAAGGACGGCGCCAAGTGCCGGACCGCCGGCGACTTCGTCGCCTTTGTCCGTCGCCGGGGTGATGGCTCGGCCCCGCTCGTACGCGTCTCGTTCCGCGTCGCCGGGCAGCCCAGCGGCACCGTCCGCTCGGCACCGTTCAAGCAGAAGCTGAACTCGCGCCTGCTCCGCTCCGAGCGCAAGCCACTGATCGAAGCCGACGGCGAGCTGATCGACGGCCGCATCCTGACGCTGACCGACCGGGTTCGGATCTGCCGCTGACCCGTCACCGCCGGCGGGGAGAAAGCGTCGCGGGGCGGCGGGCTCAGTAGGTGAACGGCAGCTCGTCGGCGACGGCGGCGAGCCGGGGCGCGCGAATGTCTCGGTCGGAGAGGAGCGGGTCGGGAACCGGCCATTCGACGCCGACGCCGGGGTCGTCCCAGGCGATCTCCGATTCGGTGGCTGGGTCGTAGAGGGACGTGAGCTTGTAGGCCACGTCGGCGACCTCGCTGAGGACCTGGAAGCCGTGGGCGAAGCCGACCGGGACCCAGAGCTGGCGGTGGCGCTCGTCGTCGAGGACGTGGCCCTCCCATTGGCCGTAGGTCGGCGATCCGCGGCGCAGGTCGACGGCGACGTCGTAGATCGCCCCGCGCGGGCAGCGGACGAGCTTGCCCTGGCCCGGCTCGGTCTGGAAGTGCATGCCGCGGAGGGTGCCGCGCTGGGTCGAGCGCGAGTGGTTCTCCTGGACGAACTCCTCGTCGATCCCGAGCTCGCGCCAGCGGTCGGCCCGGAAGCTCTCGATCAGGAAGCCGCGCTCGTCGCCGTGGATGGCCGGCTCGATCGCGACCAGCCCGTCGATCCGGGTCTCGACGGGATTCGTCACGAGCTCAGGCTCGTCCCGTACTGGCGCTCGTAGTACTCGCGGTACTCGCCGGAGCGGATCGGCTCCCACCAGTCGCGGTTGTCGCGATACCAGGCGACGGTCCGCTCGATGCCCTCGTCGAAGTGGACCTGGGCCCGCCAGCCGAGGCCTTCGGTGCGGTCGGAGGAGAGCGAGTAGCGGCGGTCGTGTCCGAGCCGGTCGGCGACGTGGTCGATCAGCGACTCGTCGCGACCGGTGAGCGCGAGGACACGGCGGACGACGTCGATGTTCGGAAGCTCCTCGGGCCCGCCGACGTTGTAGACCTCGCCGGCCTCGCCGCGCTCGAGGACGGCGTCGATGGCGGCGGCGAAATCCTCCGTGAACAGCCAGTTGCGGACCTGCATCCCGTCGCCGTAGACCGGCAGCCGGTCGCCGGCCATCGCGTTCAGGACGATCAGCGGGATCAGCTTCTCGGGGTGCTGGTAGGGGCCGTAGTTGTTCGAGGCGCGAACGATCAGCGCATCGGCACCGTAGGTCCGCTGGAAGGCGCCGACGAGCAGGTCGCCGCCGGCCTTCGAGGCCGAGTACGGGGAGGACGGCTCGATCGGCGAGCTCTCCGTGAACGAGCCCTCCTCGATCGAGCCGTAGACCTCGTCGGTCGAGATCTGGAGGTGACGGATGCCGGCGTCGCGGGCGGCCTCGAGCAGCACGAACGTCCCGAAGACGTCGGTCTGGATGAACGCGTCGGGCTCGGCTATCGAGCGGTCGACGTGCGACTCGGCGGCGAAGTTGACGACCGCATCGCAGCCGTCGATCGCGCGGGCGACCGCCTCGCGGTCGGCGATGTCGGCCTCGACGAACTCGACCTGCCCGGGCGGAGCCCCGGCCAGGTTCTCGCGGCGCCCCGCGTAAGTGAGCTTGTCGAGGACGACGATCCGGTCGTCCGGATGCTCGGCGAGGCGGCAGCGCACATAGGTCGAGCCGATGAACCCGGCCCCTCCGGTAACGAGAAGTTTCACCGAGCGTTCAGCTCCCTGTCGTCGAGGTAACGGCGCAGCGCATGCTGCCACGGTTGCAGGAGGATCGCGTCCTCGCTCGAGTGCCCGAGCACCGAGTAGGCGGGGCGTTTCGCCTTGCGGGCCATCATCTTCGTGGTCGCCGCCATCACCCGCGTCTCCATGTGGGCCTGGTCGAAGATCTCGACGGCGAAGTCGAACCAGGTGCAGGTCCCGGCACCGACCATGTGGTGGATGCCGTAGCGGTCGGTGCCGATCAGCCGGACCATTCCCTCGGCGAGATCGGTGCAGGAGGTCGGGCAGCCACGCTGGTCGCTGACGACGAGCACCTCCGGCTGCTCACCCCCGATCCGCAGCATCGTCTCGACGAAGTTGCCGCCGCCGAGCCCGAACAGCCACGAGGTGCGGACGATGAAGTGCTTCGGGTTGGCTGCCGCCACCGAGACCTCGCCGCCGAGCTTCGAGCGGCCGTAGGCGTTGATCGGGTCGGGCATGTCGTCCTCGAGGTAGGGCACGCTGCCGGTCCCGTCGAAGACGTAGTCGCTGGAGGGGTAGAGGACGCTGGCGCCGACCCGGGCCGCGCCGGCGGCCAGGAGGGCCGCCCCGGTGTCGTTGATCGCCATCGCTCCCCGCTCGTCGTCCTCTGCACCGTCGACGTCGGACCAGGCGGCGCAGTCGATCACGGCCTCGGGACGGATCTCGGCGATCGCCCGGTCGATCGAGGCGGGGTCGGTGACGTCGAGATCCTGCCGGGTCATCGCGGAGACGTCGTGGCCCCGGCGCCGGGCGGCGCCGACCACGTCCTGGCCGAGCATGCCGGCGGCGCCGGCGACCATGACCCTCATGCGAGGGTGATCTCGGAGCGGTCGCCGACCAGCATCCGCAACGTCTTCGGCAGGCCCTCCGCCCGCGAGATCCGCACGTTGCGGCCGAGCAGGCTCGCCTCCATCCGCGACGGCAGATGCCTGACGCTGGCGCCGGCAAGCAGGATCGAATGCTCGACCTCCGAGTCGATCACTTCGCAGCCCGCCGCGATCGCGGTGTACGGGCCGACGTAGGAGTCGACGAGGCGGCTGTGGGCCCCGATCACCGCCGGCCCGCGCACCGTGCAGCGCTCGAGGGTCGCTCCCTCCTCGACGACGACCCGGCCGGCGATCTTGCAGTCGATCAGCTCGCCGTTGACGTGCGGCTCGATGTCCTCGAGCACGAGCCGGTTGGCCTCGAGCATGTCGGCGAGCTGGCCGGTGTCCTTCCACCAGCCCTTGACCCGGTGCTGCTCGACGGGGTGCCCGGTGTCGATCAGGTGCTGGATCGTGTCGGTGATCTCGAGCTCGCCGCGCGGCGAGGGCTCGATGGCGCGGGCGGCGGCGAAGACCTCGGGCGTGAACATGTAGACGCCGACGAGCGCCAGATCCGACGGTGGTTCGACAGGCTTCTCGACGAGGCGCACGATCCGCTCGCCGTCGAGCTCGGCGACGCCGTAATTCTCCGGGTCGAGCACCTGCGTCAGCAGGATCAGGGCGTCGGGCTCGTTGCGCCGGAACGCCTCGACGAGGCCGGTGATGCCGTCGCGGAGCAGGTTGTCGCCGAGGTACATGACGAACGGGTCGTCGCCGAGGAAGCCCTCGGCGGTCAGGACCGCGTGGGCGAGCCCGAGCGGCTCCGATTGCGGGATGTAGGTGACCTCCGCCCCGAAGGCTGAGCCGTCGCCGACCGTCTCGCGGATCTCCTCGCCGGTCTCGGGGGCGATGACGATCCCGATCTCGGTCACGCCGGCCTCGACGAGCGCCTCGATCCCGTAGAAGAGCACGGGCTTGTTGGCGACGGGGACGAGCTGCTTCGCCGAGGTGTGGGTGATCGGTCGCAGCCGGGTGCCCGCGCCACCCGAGAGGATCAGCCCTTTGAGGTTATTCATGCGCCGCAGGCTAGCGACCGGACCGGGACGGGCTCACGCCTCGCCGGTCGCCCGCAAGTGGGTGAGCACGGCCGGCATCTAGTAGGTACCGCCGAGCTTGCGGTGATCCCAGGTCGCGGTCCGGACCGGGTGGAAGTGGATCGCGACCCGCTTCGGCGCCTGGGCGCGAAGGCCGGCTTCGGCGTCGCCTTCGATCCTGTCGATCCCCTCGGCGTAGCGGATCGTCAGGTCGGCGCCGAAACCGTAGACCTGCTCGGGGTCGCGGATCAGCTCCGCCTCGGCCTCGATCTGGATCCCCCGCAGCTCGCCGTACTCGACGCCGGCCTCGACCAGCAGCGCGCAGCGCGGGTCGCGCTCGAGGTTCCTGACCTTCTGCGACTTCGCGAACGTCCAGACCCAGATGTCGCCGTCGCGGACCGTGTACCAGAGCGGCATCGAATGCGGCCACCCGCGCGGCCCGTTGGTGGTGCAGACGACGATCCGCTCCTCGTCGAGCAGCTCGAGCTGCTCCTCGGGGGTCAGCTTGATCTGCTCGCGCCGGTTGGCCATCGCGAACGATCGTATTGGCGCCGGTCAGAGGCCGGCGGGCAGGCGCCCCTCGGCCTCGAGCTTCTCGAGGTGGGCGCGCATCGCGAGGGCGGCGGCGGGCCGCATCGGCGCTGGGACGTCCGCCCAGGCGGCGTCGAGCAGGTCGTCGTCGCTGCGCTTGCCGTCCGCAAGCGCCGCTAGCAGCAGCCGCTCGCGCTCGCGGCGATGGTCGGCATACTCGGCGATCTTCGCCGCCGGATCGGTGATCCACTCGCCGTGGCCGGGACAGAGCAGCACCGCGCCGAGGCCGGCGAGGCGGTCGAGCGAGCTCATGTACTCGACCAGCGAGCCGCCACCCGCCGCCGGCGGGACGATCGTCGATCCTTCGCCGAGGATCAGGTCGCCGCAGAAGCAGACCTCGCCGAACAGGTAGGCGACGTGGTCGGGGGCGTGGCCGGGAGTGGCCATCACGGTGAACGGGCCGACCTCGCCGTCGGCGGGCGCCGGCGGCAGCGCCACCGGCTCGGTGGCGAGCATCGCCGCGAGGTCGTCGAAGCCGTCCTCGTTTCCGACCACGACCGGCGCGCCGAGCATCGCGACGCCGGCGTTGTGGTCGCTGTGGGAATGGGTGAGCAGGACGCCTGCGATCCCGCCGCGGGTCTCGGCGACGTGGCGGACCAGCTCGATATGGCCGCGGTCGGCGGGCCCGGGATCGATGACCCAAGCCGGTGAGCTCCCGACGACGTAGGTGTTCGTCCCGGTCAGGGTCATCGGGCCGGGATTGGCCGCGCGGACGCGAACCACGGCCGGATGGCCGGGAGCCTCGACCGCGGGCTCCTCCACCCCGGCCTCGCTCAGGCCTTCTCGGTGACCGCTTCGAGCACCGCTTCGCGAGCGTCGTCGGGCTCGAGGACGACCATGTCCCCGGCGCCCTTGAGGACCTCGCGAACGAGCCACGAGGTGCCGGCGAACGGCATCTCGATGATCAGCGCGCCGTCGGCGAGCTCCTCGACGACCGTCCGCTCCTCGCGGACCCAGCGGGCCCGCTCGGGCGAGACCCAGACACGGGCGACGCGGGCGTCGGTCACCTCGCCGACGCTCAGCCACTCCTGCTCGGAGAGCTGGTCGAGCACCTCCGGGGACGGCTCGAAGCGCTGGCCGGTCGGCTCCGCCTCCTTGGTCCGGTCGAGACGGAAGTGGCGGACCGCGTCGCGCTTGCGGTCGCGGCAGCCGACGTACCAGCCGTCGGGGCCGCGGGCGAGCCGGTAGGGCTCGATCTCGCGCGAGGTGAACTGGTCCTCGTTCTCCTTGTAGTAGTTGATCTTCAGGACCGAGCTCGAGGCGATCGCGTCGTTGACGGCACTGACGATCTCGGGCTCGTCGCGCTCGATCGTGATCTGCAGGCCCTCCTCGGAGGGGTCGTGGCCGAGCGCGGCGACGATCTTCTCGCGGGCGGTGTCGAGCCCGGCCTGCGGCAGGTGGTCGCCGAAGAAGTCGATCGCGGCGACCAGCGCCTTCGCCTCGAGCGGCAGCAGCCGCGCCGGCTTGGCGAAGCTGTCGCCGTAGGCCTCGGGATCGACCTCGATCTCGTCGCCGACGACCTCGGCGTAGAGGACGTAGGTGCCGCCGCCGAAGTTGACGACGTTGAGGACGTCGATGTCGCTGGCGAGCTCCTTGGCCGAGATGCCGAGCTCACTGCAGACGTCGGCGGTGAGCAGCTTGCGGTCGTTGCGGGCGGAGTCGATCAGCATCCCCGCCAGGGTCACGAGGCGGGCGAATCGCTCCGGGCGGATCACCGTCTCGGTCTTGCCGTTCGAGCGGCTGCGCCGCTCGGCGTCGGCGACCGCGGGCTTGGCGACCGGCTTGGCCGTCTTGAAGTCGCTCGAGTGCCGGCCGCGGAGCAGCTCGCGCCGCTCCTCGGCCTCGGCAGCGAGCTCGGGAGGCTCGATGACCGCCGCGTTCTGGCGCCAGCCCAGCAGCCAGGCGACGAGCTGACGCGAGGACGAGAACTCGGTCGCGAAGACCGATCCCTTGCCGCGCTTGCCGTCGCCGTTGCGGGCGGGCTCGATCTCGCCGTACTCGCCGTAGTCGCGCTCGACCAGCCAATCGATCCGGTCGCGGAGGAAGATCCGCGCGGTCCCCTCCTTGGTCCCCATCTGCCAGTCGGCGCGGGACGCGTAGTCGCGACGGTCGAAGCTGCCCGGCGGGTTGAAGTCGTGCTCGGCCTTGCTCGCGTAGGAGACCTTGCCGAGGATCCGCGAGAGGCGGAAGACCCGGACCGCGTCGCGCTCGTGGGCATAGCCGATCAGGTAGAACTGGCCGGAACGGAAGACGAGGTGATAGGGGTCGACCTTGCGGTCCATCGTCGCGTCCCGCTCCATCGTGTAGTAGCTGAACTGGATCGTCTTGCGGCGCGAGATCGCGGTCTCGATCTTGGCCAGCCGCTGGGAGAGCTCGCGGCCGCCGGCGGAGGCGGTCATCGCCATCTCGATCGGTGCGTCGGCGCCCGAGCTCAGCGGGCTCTTGCGACCCCACGAGACCTGCTGGAGCGCCAGCCGGAGCGGCTCGGCGTAGGCGAACTGCCCGTCGAGCAGCGCCAGGGCCGTACGGAGCGCCGCGAGCTCCGCGTCTGTGAACTCGATCGCCGGCAGGTAGTAGTTCTCGGGCGGCAGGGCGTAGAGCTCGGACTCGAGGAAGCCCTCGCTCGGCTTGTCGACCTTGAGCGCGATCCCGAGGCTCTCGAGCTCGGCGCGATCGGCGTAGAAGCGGCGCGCGAACGCGTCCTCGTTCATCGAGCTGTAGCCCTCCACCTCCTGCTTGATCTCGAGCGCCGAAACGGGCCGGCGGTTCGCCATCAAGAAAGAGATCAGAGAGAGCTGGCGGATCAGCTTCTCGGTGTCCTTGGCCACGCCCGGAGGATAGTTGCCGCCGGGGGGCCGACCCGCAGGCCGGCGCCGGCTTTTACGCAGTTTGCGCTCTCTGGCGCAGCTTCCGCGCGCCTCTCCGACCCCGGTAACGGTTAGATTCGCGACAGCCGATGTCGGAGACGCTCGCCCGCAGCCTGATCAGACTGATCGTCACCGTCGGAATCCTCGCCGCGGTCTACTTCTTCATGATCCGCCCAATCCTCGATACGACCAACGACACGATCGACAAGGCGTTCGACAGCTTCGACGGCGTCGGGAGCTCCCTCGACAACGCCTTCGAGGATGCCGGGATCAGCAACCCGCCGAACCTCACCGGCGCCTCGAAGACGGACGCCGAGCGCGTCCTCGCCTGCGTCAAGCGCGTTCAGCCGGATACGACGAAGATGCAGCGGTGCGCCGAGCGCTTCACCGACTAGCGGCCGACTGACGGGCGCGGTAGGCCCGGTTCTTGACCCGGTTGCCGCAGACCTCCATCGAGCACCAGTGTCCCCGGCGGTTCTTCGACGCGTCGAAGAAGGCCCAGCGGCAGGTGTCGTCGAGGCAGATCTTCAGGCGCTCCCAGGATCCGTCGATCTGCGCCCGCAGGACGATCCCGATCATCTGCGCTATCAGGGCGTCGACCGACTCCGCCGGCTCGAGGTCGAGGCCGACTCGCCCGTCGAGGCCGGCGGTCACCGGGACCGGGTGGTCGGCGACGAGCCGGGCGAGCTCCGCGTTGGCATCGCGGTCCTGCTCACCGCTCATGTTGGCGTCGATCAGGGCGCGGACGAGTTGCCGGAAGGTGACGAGCCGCTGCCGTTCCTCCTCGCCGACCGTGACCGAGGGGACGGCAAGTCCGGAGACGAGCAGCCAGTCGCGGGTCGAACCGGCGTCGGACAGCAACTCCTCCTCGTCCTCGAAGGAGGAGAACGTGTTGGCGAACGCCTGCACCGCGAGCAGCGGCTCGGGCGCGACCTTGTCCTCGATCTGGCGGCTGAGCTCGGCGACGTCCATGTGGACAGCCTATACCGGCGTGACCGGTAAATC
>DATAFA010000050.1:0-1591 GCA_036257785.1 Solirubrobacterales bacterium
CGCCGGAGGATGGCATCGGCGATGCGCGCCGTCGCGAGATCCCCACAGGCATCACCCACGACGATCCGGCCGCCGGGGGCGAGCACCCGGGCCATCTCCCGGACCGCTCGGCGCGGGTCCGGGTAGTGGTGGAACGAGTTCGAGCAGAGCACCGCGGTGAACGTCCCCTCGCCGAACGGCAGGTGCTCGGAATCGGCGATCTCGAAGTGCACGTTCCCGATGCCCTCTGCGAGGTCGCGCGCCTGCCGGATCATCTCCGGCGACAGGTCCACGCCGACGACCGAGGCGGCGAGGGACGCCGCGGATCTCGAGGCCCCGCCCGTGCCGCACCCGACGTCGAGCAATCGATCCTCTGCGCCGAGATGCAGCGCGTCCAGCGACGCCTGCTGGACCGGATCGCGCCATCGGGACGTGACCCCCGACTCGTAGCTCCCGGCCCGCCGATCGAACCACCGGCGAGCATCGCCCTTCTTGTCGTGCATCGCGCGAGTGTACGAGCCGCTTCCTCGCTGGGGTCGGCGTTCGCGCCCAGCCATGATCTGAACGTACGTCCGAGCGCAGCACTCCGGGGCCAGTGCTTGGTATGCTCTGTGCATGTCAGAGCAGATAGCAGTTCGCATACCAGACGGCCTCGCCGAGTCCCTCGCTGACCTCGTGGCCGAGGGGCGCTTCGAGACCAAGGCCGACGCGGTCAGGACGGCCCTCGAGACGCTCGTCGAGGCCGAGCGGCGGCGGCGCGTGGGGGCGCTGATCGCCGACGGATACCGGGCGATCCCGCAGGACGACGACGAGGTGGCGGCGGCGACCCGGGCCGCGATCCGCTCGATCCATGAGGAACCCTGGTGAGTGAACCGGCGCGAGGCGAGCTCTGGTGGGGCGAGGCGCCCGATGCGAAGGGCCGTCCCTACCTGGTGCTGACCCGGGACGAGGCGATCCCCGTCTTGCGGAAGATCCTGGTCGCGCCCGTCACCAGGACCATCCGAGGGATCCCCACCGAGGTGCCGGTCGGAGCCGAGGAAGGCCTGCCGTCGGACGGGGTCGCCTCGATGGACAACTTGCTGCCCTTCCCGAAGTCGCTCCTCGTCCGTCGCATCGGATCGCTCGCCCCGGACCGTTGTGGCGAACCCTGCGAGGCACTCCGCGCGGCGACCGACTGCTGAGCCGTCGATCGGCCCGCGAGGCTCAGGCCGCCGTGAGCTCGGCGGGATTGATCGTGATTGTCCGGAGCTCGCCGTTGCGCCAGACGAGCGCCTGAACCGACCGGCCGATCACGTCCCCGACCATCAGCCGTTGCAGGTCGCGCGCGTCCGAGATCGGCACGCCGTCGAGCTCGACGATCAGGTCGTTGGACCGGATACCGGCTCGAGCGGCGGGGCTGCCGGCGACGACCTCCATCACCTCGACCCCGTGGTCGCGTCCCACCGCGGCGGCCACACGCGGCGGCAGGGGCCGCCCGCCGCCGGCGATCCCGATGTAGGCGCGCTGGAACCGGCCCGACGTCATGAGCGCGTGCATGATCCGCCGCGTCGAGTCGTCGATCGGGACGGCGAGGCCGAGCCCGATGCCGGCGACGGCGGTGTTGATGCCGACG
>DATAFA010000127.1:0-5037 GCA_036257785.1 Solirubrobacterales bacterium
GCCGGGTCGCCGTCCTCGCCCTCGTCCTCCCAGTCGGCGGGCTCGCCGAGGCTGGCGGACTTGACGACCTTGAGGCCGAGCATCGCGCACTTCATCCGCGTCGCGGAGATGTCGATGCCGAGCAGCTCGAGGACCGTCTCCTTCGGCAGCCGGAGGAGCTCCTCGCGCGTCTTGCCGATCAGCTCGTCGGTCAGCAACGAGGTCGCCGCGGTCGAGATCGCGCAGCCCTGCCCCTGGAAGGAGATCTCGCTGACCCGGCCGTCCTCGTCGAGCTTGATGAAGACGTGCTGCTCGTCGCCGCAGAACGGGTTGGTGTCCTCGAAGTCGAGGTCGTAGGCGTCGAGCCGGCCGAAGTTGTGGGGCCGCTTGTAGTGCTCGAGGATCTGATCGCGATAGAGCTCGTCCATCGGTTCCGCCGTCAGACCCCGAAGACCTTGCGGGCATCGTGGAGGCCCTCCACGAGGCGATCGATCTCCGCCTCCGTGGTGTAGATCCCGAAGCTGGCGCGGGCCGTCGCCGAGACGCCGAGCCGCTGCATCAACGGCTGGGCGCAGTGGTGGCCGGCGCGGACGGCGACCCCGTGGCGATCGAGGATCTCGGAGACGTCATGGGCGTGCACGCCGTCGAGCTCGAAGGACACCGGGCCGACCCGCTCGGGGCCCGGGGGTGGCCCGAAGATCCGCAGCCCCGGCACCGCCGCCAGGCGCTCGAGGGCATAGCCGGCGATTCCCCGCTCGTGCTCGAGGGAGCGGTCGGTGCCGATCGCGTCGAGCCATCTCAGTGCGGCCGCGAGGCCGATCGCCTGCGCGATCGCCGGCGTGCCGGCCTCGAAGCGGGCGGGCGGGTCGGCGTAGGTCGTTCCCGCCTCGGTGACCTTGCGGATCATCGAACCGCCACCGAGGAACGGTGGCATCTCGCGGAGCAGGTCGAGACGCGCCCAGAGCACGCCGATGCCGGTCGGCCCGTAGGCCTTGTGACCGGTGACCGCGTAGAAGTCGACGCCGAGGTCCTGGACGTCGATCGCCATCTTCGGCATCGACTGGGCCCCGTCGACGAGGATCAGCGCGCCGGCGTCATGGGCCATCGCCGCGATCTCGGCGATCGGGTTCGACGTGCCGAGCACGTTCGAGACGTGGGTGACCGCGACGAGCTTCGGCGAGCGGGCGAGCGCCGCCTCGAGCTCGTCGCGGAGCAGCTCGCCGTCGTCGTCGATCCCGACCCAGTCGATCTCGGCTCCAGTGGCCTCGGCGAGCTGCTGCCAGGGGACGATGTTGGAGTGGTGCTCCATCTCGGTGAGGACGATCCGGTCGCCGGGTCCGACGTTGGCCCCGCCCCAGGCCCGGGCGACGAGGTTGATCGCCTCGGTGGCGTTGCGGACGAAGACGACCTCGCGGCGGTCGCCGGCGCCGAGATGGTCGGCGACGGTCGCCCGGGCGCCCTCGTAGGCGGCCGTGGCCTCCCCCGAGAGAGTGTGCGAGCCGCGGTGGACGTTGGAGTGGTGCTGTCGCTCGTAGCGATCGACGGCCTCGATCGAGGCGAGGACGCGCTGGGAGCTGGCGCCCGAGTCGAGGTAGACGAGCGGTTCCTCACCGATCATCCGGCTCAGCGTCGGGAACGCCTGGCGGATCCGCCCGAGGTCGAGCGCCGGCGACTCCGCCGTCGCGGTGCGATCGGAGGCGACCGATGCCATGTCTGCCGGTCGCGGCCGCGCTCAGGCGCCGGCCGCGACCTCCTCCTTGATCCAGCCGTAGCCGTGCTTCTCGAGCTCGGTGACGATCTCGGGGCCACCGTCCTTGACGATCCGGCCCTCGTACATGACGTGCACCCGGTCGGGCTCGACCAGATGGAGGATCCGCTGGTAGTGGGTGATGATCAGCACGCCCATGTCGGGACCGGCGAAGCGGTTGACGCCCCCGGCGACGGTCCGCAGCGCGTCGATGTCGAGACCGGAGTCGGTCTCGTCGAGGACCGCCATCGTCGGCTTCAGGAGCGCCATCTGCAGCATCTCCATGCGCTTCTTCTCGCCGCCGGAGAACCCGTCGTTGAGGTAGCGGCTGGAGAAATCGCGGGGGATGTCCATCATCTCCATCGCCTCCTGCGTGGTCCGGGCGAAGTCCTTGAGCTTGATCTCCGGCTCGCCCTGCGCCTCGCGCCTGGCGTTGACGATCATCCGCAGGTACTTGGCGACGGTCACGCCGGGGACGGCCACCGGGTACTGGAAGGCCATGAACAGCCCGGCCCGCGAGCGCTCGTCGGGAGCGGCCTCGGTCACGTCCGCGCCATCGAAGTGGATCGTGCCGTCGGTCACCTCGAGCGAGGGATGACCCATGATCGAGTTCGCCAGGGTCGACTTGCCGGACCCGTTCGGCCCCATCAGCGCGTGGACCTCGCCGCGGCTCACCTCGAGGTTGAGCCCCTTGAGGATCTCCTTGTCCTCGGCGGACACGTGCAGGTTCTTGATCTCGAGATCAGCCAATTCGACTCCAGTTCGTTGCGTTCGGGTCGGCGGCGCTCAAACGGCGCCGGCGGTGACGGTGACGGTGTTCAGTTTCTTGTCGCGGCTCTCGAACTCGATCAGCTCGGCGAGGGTCGTCCCCGCCAGCGCCCGGGTGATCCCGCCGTGGACGCGGGTCCAGAGCAGCTTCGTCGAGCAGGCGACATCGCCGTCGGACTCGTGCGAGCAGAGGATCCGGCCGTCGGCCCCGTCGATGAAGCAGTCCATCGGGGCGATCGGCCCCTCGAGCGCCTCGACGACCTCGAGCATGCGGATCTCCTCGGCCGGGACCGCCAGGCGGTACCCGCCGTGGGCTCCCCGCTGCGAGCTGACCAGGCCGGCCTCGCGCAGCTTCGCGACGAGATGCTCGAGGTAGGAGAGCGGCAGGGTCTCCGAATCGGCAAGCGAGGCGAGAGCCACCGGGCGCTCGCCCTCCTGACGACCGAGCGCGACCATCAGTCGCACCCCGTATTCGGCCTTGGTCGAAAACAGCATGGACCAAATCCTAGCGATCAGGTCGGTTTTGCTGCATCGCCTGCAGCCGGTCCTTGATCAGCCGCCAGGGATGGATGACGACACGCCCGGCGGCGGCGGTCCGCAGGGCGCGGCCGAGCGCCGTGCCCGGGACCGGTCCGGGCGGGACCTCGACGACGAGCTCGAGGTAGCCGTCGGGCGTCCGCTTCGGCCCACTCGTCTCGGCGTCGATCGAGCGGAACAGCTCCAGCGCCTCGGCGTTCTCCTGGAGGATCAGCGCGACGAAGCGCTTGATGCCGTTCTCCGACGCCCGCTCGGTGAGCCGCTCCAGGAGGGCGGTTCCGGCGCCCCGTCCCTGCCAGTCGTCGACGACGACCACGGCGACCTCGGCGGTCTCGGGCTCGTCGCCGCGGACGTAGCGGGCGACCCCGACCGTGGCTCCCTCGAGGTCGAATGCGACCACGGCCTCGTGGTCGTGATGGTCGACCTCGGTCAGGTAGGCGAGGTCGGTGGGGGAGAGGCGATCGACCGAGGAGAAGAAGCGCCGGTACCGCGACTCCGGGCTGAGCCGGGCGAACCCTTCGGCGATCGCGCCCTTGTCGGTCGGCAGGACCTCGCGAAGCTCGATCACCGAGCCGTCACGCAACTCTCGTCGGCTGGGCTTGTGTGAGACTGCTGCCGCCACGGGTGGACCGGAACGGATCGCTCCGGCTTTCAGCAAGGTACTTCAGGTGAGCACGGGCAAGAAGCAGATCGTCCGCGAGCGGTTTCGCTCGGCGCTGAAGGACGTCTACTACTCGCGCACGTTCAGGGCGGTGGCATATGCGCCGCTCGACGGCGTCGAACGGGTCACCGGCCGCCGCGACCCGCTGACCCCGCCGCGGCGCCTGCAATACGTCGGCCGGCCTGCCGACTTCGAGGCGGTCGGAGCGGAGTGGCGCGATCGTCTCGTCAGCGGCAACGGGCTGCAACCGGACTCGAGCGTCCTCGACATCGGCTGCGGCATCGGCCGGACCGCGGTCGCCCTGATCCCGGCCCTGCCGGCGGGAACCTATGACGGCTTCGACATCGTCCCCCAGTTCATTCGCTGGTGCAGCCGGGAGATCACCTCCCGCCATCCGAACTTCCGCTTCCGGGTCGCCGACGTCCGCAACCGCCAGTACAACCGGCACGGGGGCCGGCCCGCAGCCGAGTACGAATTTCCCTACGGCGCCGCCGGCTTCGACGTCGCCCTCGCCGCTTCGGTCTTCACCCACATGGAGCCGGACGGCGTCCGCCGCTACCTGTCGGAGACGTTCCGCGTGCTGCGGCCCGGCGGCTCGCTCGCTTGCACGTTCTTCCTCGTCGACGAAGAAGTCGAGCGGCTGCTCGCCGAGGATCGGGCGGCGTTCAGGCTCGACCACCTCCTCAGCGACGCCCAGGGCTCGGAGTACCTGGCGGCGGACGCCCGCGTGCCGGAGTTCTGCGTCGGGATCCTCGCGCAGCAGCTGCTGCCGCTGATCGCCGAGGTCGGCTTCGAGCCGGAACCGGAGATCGTCCGCGGATGGTGGTCGGGGCGGGTCGGGCGAGCCGGTGCGCCCTATCAGGACCTGCTGACCCTGCGGAAGCCGGCCTGAGCGCCGGCCGTCGGGGTATCTAGGGTTCGATCAGCCCGCGACGGATCGCGTAGCGGACGAGCTCGACGCGGTCCCGCATCCCGAGCTTCCGCATCGCGTTGGAGCGATGGTTCTCGGCGGTCTTCTCGGCCAGGCCGAGGATCTCCGCGATCTCCTTGTTGGTGTGCGCCTCGGCGACCAGCTTGACCACCTCCTCCTCGCGCGGGGTCAGCTCCTCGCCGCGGTTCTCGCCACCCTCGAGGACGTCCCTGATCAGCGCCTGCTGGGCCTCCGGGGTGAGAAACGGCTCGCCGCGCTCGACGGCCCTGATCGCTTCGATCAGCTCGCGATCGGCCGCCCGCTTGAGCACGTAGCCGGAGGCGCCGGCCTTCAGCGCCTCGAACAGGTAACGGTCCTCGTCGTGCATCGACAGCATCAGCACGGCCACCTCGGGAGCGGACTCACGGATCGCCC
>DATAFA010000128.1:0-5164 GCA_036257785.1 Solirubrobacterales bacterium
GCCGCGGCCGCTCTGGCCGCCCGGCGAGTCTGAGCGCCCGCAGATCAAGGAAGAGGTCGGCGAAGCGGCCTTCGGCCGTGAGCCGGCCGATGACGCCGAGCCGCGGCCGCTCAGGCCGCCCGGCGAGTCTGAGCGCCCGCAGATCAAGGAAGAGGTCGGCGAAGCGGCCTTCGGCCGTGAGCCGGCCGATGACGCCGAGCCGCGGCCGCTCAGGCCGCCCGGCGGTCTCTGAAGTACGCGGAGCCGTCGATCCCGCGGTCGAAGCCGGACCAGGCCTGGCCGTCCGCCAGGGTCCGCTCGATCCGGTCGAAGCTCCCGAGCTTGCCGCCGAGGTTGTCCATCATGTGGACGAGGGTGGCCTCGCGTGTCGCCGGCGTCACCGGCGAGCCGTGCTCGAGCGTCCCGTGGTGGGAGAGGATGATGTGCAGGACCGCCCAGCCGAGATCGGGATCGAACCCTTCGATCGACTCGATCTCGCGTCGGACCCGGTAGTAGCCGAGCGGGATCTCTCCGATCAGCCGGCCAGATCGGTCATGTCGATCGCGAGCGGGTTGTCGTTGTAGGCCTCGAGCTTGCCGATGTCGTGCAGCAACGCGCCGGTGATCGCGACGTCGCGGTCGATCCCCGGGAAGAACGACGCCGCGGCGCTGACGCCCTGGGCGACCGAGAGCGTGTGCTCGAGCAGCCCGTGCCGGTAGGCCTGGTGGAAGTGCTTGGCGGCGGGGGCGTCGCGGAACCGCTCCCAGAGCTCGCCGCCGGGGGCGAGCAGGCGGCCGAGGAGGACGCGCAGGTCCTCGTTCTGGATCGTCTCCAGCAGCGCGATCAGGTCCGCCTCCATCCGCTCGAGCGGCAGCGGCGAGGTCTCGAGCAGGTTGGCGGGGTCGTAGTCGCCGTCGACCGCCGGCGCGATCGACTCGACGATCAGCGCGTCGCCCCATTGCGGGCTGCGCTCGAAGCGGCCGACGATCCTGACCACCGTGCCGGGCTCGGCGATCGCGAACCGCGCCTCGACCTCGTCCCAGGACTTGGCGCTGACCGTCGCGGTCCGGTCGGCGAGCTTCAGCGCCAGCCACTCACCGCCGCGCTTCGTCGGCCGGCGGCTGCGGTCCCGGACGGCGTAGCAGGACTCGACCCGATCGCCGTCGGCGAGGGTCGCCAGCTCCTGATGGGCGGGGGGCGCGAGGCCCTCGCCGCTGATGTCGCCGAGCTGTGATTGCAGCTGCTCCATGGCCGCTGGGACGGTAGGGAAGGGCGCGGACGGCGTCCCCGGATTGGCGGCCGCGTTGCGACCCCTGGAACGGTTTTTGTGCTGATCCGACACGGTCTCTCCGCAATCGAGTCGGCGAGCAGGACGGATTGCTGACAGCCCGGCCGGGCGGTGACGTTCAGCGGGTGCCGGTGGCGCGGTAGGCGGCGTCGCCGTCCTCGATCCGGACCTCGAGGAAGTCCGCGGCCAGCCTCGCGGCCCGGGCGAGCGTCCCGGGTTCCTCGAAGAGGTGCCCGGCCCCCGGCACGACGGCCAGCCGGCAGGGCCCCGCGAGGTGCTCGGCGGCGCTGCGGTTGAGGGCGAGGACCTCCGTATCGTCACCGCCGACGATCAGCAGCGTCGGGACGGTGACGCGGCCGAGCGCGGCGCCGGCGAGGTCGGGACGGCCGCCGCGGGAGACGACGGCACCGATACCGCTGTCGGGCTCCGCCGCTGCCTTCAGGGCGGCCGCGGCGCCCGTCGATGCGCCGAAGCAGGCGAGCGGCAGCCGGGCGAGGGCGTGCTGACGGTGGGCCCAGCGGGTCGCGTCGACCAGCCGCCTCGTCAGCAGCTCGATGTCGAACACGTTGCGGCGGTCGTCGGCCTCGGCGGTCGTCAGGAGATCGAAGAGCAGGGTCGCGAAGCCGCGGCCCTCGAGGTAGCGGGCGACGGAGTTGTTGCGCGGGCTGTAGCGGCTCGAGCCGCTGCCGTGGACGAAGACGACGAGGCCGCTCGGCTCGGGCGGCAGCCCGACCGTGCCGCCGAGGACGGCGCCGTCGCCGGTCGGGATCTCGACCTCGCCCGCCAGGTCGGCTGCCGTCTCGCCCCCGTGGACGTGCTCTCGGGCCGCATCGAGCAGGTCTACTACCTCCTCGTCGCTGGTCTGCGAGAAGTCGTCGTACCAGGAGCCGACGCTGCTGAAGTGCTGCGGGGCCGAGAGGCTGACGACCTCGTCGACGTCACCGTCGATCCGATCCGCCGTCCCGGCCGGGCAGACCGGCACGGCGAGGATCACCCGCGCCGCGCCCTGCGCCTTGAGGACGTGGGAGGCGGCGGACGCGGTGACGCCGGTCGCGATGCCGTCGTCGACGACGATCACGGTCCGGCCGCGGATCTCGGCCGGCGGGGTGTCGCCGCGGTAGAGGCGGCGCCGGCGGTCGAGCTCGGCCGATTCGCGGGCGGCGATCAACTCGATCTGCTCGCGGGTGATGCCGAACGCCTCCGTCGCGCGCTCGTCGACGACCACGGTGCCGTCCTCGCCGATCGCGCCGAGGCCGAGCTCGGGCTGGTTCGGGTGCCCGAGCTTGCGGACGAGGCCGATGTCGAGCGGCGCCCGCAGCGCCGACGCCACCTCGAACCCGACCGGCACGCCGCCACGGGGCAGCGCGATGACCACCGGATCGGCGAGATCCATCTCGAGCAGCCGGGAGGCGAGCATCCGTCCCGCCTCGCGACGGTCGCCGAAGGTGTTGCGGCGGGTCAAGCGCACGACGAGCCACCGGTTGCTTGGCGGTCTGGACAGGTCGTCATCGCATCCTCCTCGGGATTGCCCTACCCAGATTAGGCCCCATGCACCGTCGGCTCGGTGTCGAGATGCGAATTGGTGTCCATAGAGGGCACCGATTTGCATCTCGACCCCGGGTCAACGTCCCCGAGGACGCATAACTTACGCTCGTTCGTTATTCTGCCCGGCATGCAGATGGACGTCAGATGGCTCGGCTGGGCCGGCTTCGAGCTGACCGTCGCGGGGACGACGATCCTGATCGATCCGCTCGCGGATCCGAGCGCGGTCTTCGCGGCCCTCGGCGAGGAGGCGAAGGCGATCGCGGACCCCGCCGTGGTCCCGCCCTCGAGCCGGGGCCGGGCCGCGGCGGCGCTGCTGACCCACCTCCATCGCGATCACGCCGACGCCGGCGCCCTCGCCTCGGGACTCGCTCCCGGCGCCCCGGTCCTCGAGCCACGCGCGGGCACGGGCGAGGGGCTCGCGGAGCTCGGGCTCGCCCAGGCCGACCACGAGCTGAACGCCGCCGGGCTCGAGCGCCGGCGGCTCGCCGAATGGGAGAGCGCCGAGCTCGGACCGTTCACGGTCACCGCGGTCCCGGCGGCCGACGGGACCGGCGACCCGCAGCTCTCGTGGCTGGTCGAGGGTGCGGGCGTCCGGGTCCTGCACCTCGGCGACACCCTCTTCCACGGTTACTGGTGGCGGATCGCGATGCGGGCCGGCCCGATCGATCTGGCGCTGGTCCCGATCAACGGGGCCGTGCTCGACTTCCCGCATCGCCGCCCGGCGAGCTCCTACCCCGGCGTGATGGACCCCGAGCAGGCGGCCGAGGCGGTCCGCTTGCTCGGCGCCCGCTCGGCGGTGCCGATGCACTTCGGCGGCTACGGCGGCAGCCGCTTCTACCGGCCCGCCGATCGCCCACTGGAGCGATTCCTCGCCGCCGCGGAGGATGCCGACTGGCAGCCCCGCCGGCTCGAAACCGGCGAGCGGATCGAGGTCGCCGCCGCGGCGTGAGCGGCGGCGACGGTCCGGGCCCGGCTCAGTCGATCCCGAGCGCCCGGCGCATCGCCGCGCGGCCGCGCGCGACGGCGGCGCTGTCGCCGTGCAACTGGATCGCCTGGTTGACCCCCTGGGCGATCGCATTGATCTCGAACGCGGCCTGAGCGGGATCGACGCCATCGATCTCACCCTGTTCGACAGCCGTCGCGACCTCGGCGGCGATCGCCCGCTCCCAGCGGCGGCTGATCGCCCTGATCGCGTCGCGAACCGCCCCCGGACGCGCGTCGAAGTCGGCGGCCGCCTGGGTGAGGAAGCAGCCGCCCGGGAACGTCGGGCGCGCCAGGTGCTCGAGCCACGCTTCGATCAGGGCCTCGAGCCGCGGCAATCCGCTCGCCGCCTCGCCGGCGCGGTCCCAGACGTCCTCGCGGAACGTCTCCGCGGCCCTGCTCAGCGCCTCGAGCTGCAGCTTCTCCTTGCTGCCGAACGGCCCGACGACGCCGGCCTTGCTCATCTCGAGGCTCTCGGCGACGGTCCCCAGCGTGATCCCGTCGAGGCCGGCGATCGACGCCTCGTCGACGACCTCGCGGAGGATTGACTCCCGGGTCTGCGCTGCGGCTTCGCGTGAGCTCCTCGGCATCGCGAACACGATAACGGACGCCCGTTCGCTAGTTGCGCCGCTGCCGCCCTCGGGCACCGATCGAACCCGGCTCCCGCGAAGCGGCCACGCGATGCGCGTCCGGCCGCCCCTCCACTAGCCTTATCGCCCCATTCCGGCGAGGTAGCTCAGTTGGTAGAGCACACGACTGAAAATCGTGGTGTCGCGGGTTCGATTCCCGCCCTCGCCATATCGGTTGTTCCGGAGTTCGCTCCGGAGTTTCCCTTGGCCGCAGTCCCGCATCGGCAGCGGGAATGCGGCCGTGCTGAATCGAGTCCGGAGTTTCGCCTCCTGCGGGAACTAGCTCCCGTACGCCCTTCGGATCTGCTTTTGCCGGGGATCCGGCAGTCGGTGCCGGAGGACCGTGCCAGCCGGCGTTTGATCTGGGCCCACTCGAGAAACTCCCATTCGGCCAGCCACTCCTCTGCGAGGAGGCCCAGGTCCGCCTGCGCGTTGAACAGCGCCGATCTGATCTCAATCGGTTTGTAGGTCTGGGAATGGGCGCGCGTGAGTGAGCACCACCGCGGCTGGCCTTGGTAGCTCTGCGTGCAGTTGCAGCCCCCGGCTGAGCGAGCGGCGCAGCGACGGGAATGACGCTCGGTGATTCCGAGTTCGACCACGCGGTCCGGCGGCCGGCCCGCCCGGATTGTCGGGGGCTCTAGTCGGTTGCACCCCGTTGTCGTAGTTTGGGTGCAGGGGTTATGCAAGTCGCGATTTCGACCGGGCTCATCGTGGATTGCGGAAACTGGATACATCGCTGACG
>DATAFA010000130.1:0-25039 GCA_036257785.1 Solirubrobacterales bacterium
GTCGCCGAGCTTGACGCCGACGGATCTGGCGAGCGCCGCGTGCTTGCTGCGCAGCCGCCGGAACTCCTCCAGCGCCGCGGGTGCGTCGAGGTGCATGTTGGTCGGATGGGTCAGATAGGCCGTCAGCGGCGCCTCGCACGCAGCCGGCCGGCCGGCTGCGGAGAGGCGGATGTAGAGGTCCCAGTCGGCGAGAATGGAGAAGTCCGGGTCGAAGCCGCCGGCCCGCTCGAGCAGCGACCTCCGCACCATCACCGAGGACGGTGCGCCGATCACGTTCATCCCGAGCAGCGCGCGCTCCAACCCCTCCGTGGGCGCCGGTGCGGAGACCCGGCGCAGCTCGAGTGGCGCGTCGGTCGTCACGAGGCCCGTATAGGAGTAGTCGGCTCCGGCGGCGGCGCAGCCGTCGAGCTGGGAGCGGATCTTGTCCGGGGCCCAGAAGTCGTCGTCGTCGAGGAACGCGACCCACTCTCCCCGCGCCGCGTCGATGCCCCGATTGCGGGCGTTTGCGACGCCGGTGGGTGAGTCGTTGCGGAGGACCCGCACGCGCTCGTCCGTCAGCGCCGCGAGCCGTGCCGGCGTCTCGTCAGTCGAACCCTCGTCGACGATCACCACCTCGAGCTCGGCGCCCTGCTGGCCGAGAACCGACGTGAGCGCGCGGGCGAGCAGCGCCCAGCGGTTGCGCGTCGGGATCACGACCGAGACCAGATCTCGGCGCTGATCCTCGCCCGAATCGGTCGGTGGGGGTGGTCCAGGACTCAAGTTTTCCGGTTCCTCGGTCGATTCCTGCGGTGAATCCGTCGTTTGGCCACGCGGCCGCTGTCGGGAGCCTTCATAATGTCCAGTCTGACCCGAACGTGAGGAATCTGTCATGCCCAAGGTGAGTGTCGTTCTGCCGACATTCGAACGTTGGCCACTCCTCCTGCGTGCCCTGACCTCGGTGCTCGATCAGACCGACGTCGATCTCGAGGTGCTCGTGATCGACGACTGCTCCAGCGACGGGACGCCGGCGCGGCTCGCCGCCATCGACGACCCGCGGCTACGCGTGCTCCGCCAGAAGACCAACCAGGGCGTCGCCCGGGCCCGCAACCGCGCCATCGAAGCGGCGCAGGGAGAGTGGGTCGCGTTCCTCGACGACGACGACTTCTGGGCGCCGACCTGCCTCCGCGAGCACCTGCGGGCGATCGCTGAGGCCGGTGCGTCCTGGGGCTACGGAGCCGCGATCTCGGTCGGACCGACCGGGGCGCGCCGGGTGATGATGCCGGCACCCCCCGATGCCCTGGAGGACGGCCTGCTCGAGCTCAACGTGGTCGGGCCGCCATCGACGGCGACCGTTCGGCTCGACCTGCTGCGCGAGATCGGTGGCTTCGACGAGCATCTCAGCGTGATCGCCGACTGGGACCTCTGGGTGCGGCTGTCCCGCCGTGCCCCGGCCGCCCTCTGCGAGGCGCCGCTGGTCGCCTACTGGGAGCACGCGGCGGCGATGCATCACCAGCACCGCCCCGAGCTCAGCGCCGAGCTCGAGTACCTGGCCGCCAAGCACCAGGACCTGATGCCCGACGGGCGGCGGTTCGGTGCCCGCGCGGCAGCCCGCAAGGCGGCCGGGGACGACCGGCTCGCCGGACGGCGGATCCGTGCCGCCGGCGCCTACCTGCGGATGGGCATGAGCGAGCGCTCGCGGATGGACGTGCTGCGCGGAGTCGCCCTCATCGGTGGCGAGCCGATCGTCGCTCGGCTGAAGTCCGCCGCCAGCCCCGACGTGCCGGTGCCGGAATGGCTCGCGCACGTGATCGGGGAGCCGGAGGAGCCGGCAGTTGCCGCGGACGGGCGGATGCCCAGCTCGCTGCAAATGACGCCGTGAGCACGGGCCGCGGAGGCGGGGACGGCGATCCCGCCGTCTCGGTCGTCATCCCGACCCGCGATCGCTGGCCGCTGCTGGCGACGACGCTGGCGAGCGCGCTCGGGCAAGTCGGCGTCCCGCTCGAGGTCGTGGTCGTCGACGACGGGTCGGCCACGGCGGCGCCGGTGGCGGCGCTGTTCGACGACCCGCGCGTGCGGATCGTCCGCAACGATCGTTCGCTAGGCGTCGCCGGCGCCCGCAACCGCGGCATCGAGGCGGCGCGCGGGGAGTGGATCGCGTTCCTCGACGACGACGACGTCTGGGCACCCGCGAAGCTGCGGCGCCAGCTCGATGCGGCTGCCGCCGCTCGGGCGTCGTTCGCCTACGCCGGGGTGATCCTCGTCACCGCCGACCGGGGGCTGGTCACGATCGCCGACCCGCCGGCGCCCGATCGCCTGCCACAGCTCCTCGCCGCCTACAACGCGATACCCGCCGGCGCCTCCAACGTCGTCGTCGCGACCGGCCTGGCGCGCGAGGTGGGCGGCTTCGACCCGAGCTTCGGGCACCTCGCCGACTGGGACCTCTGGGTCCGTCTTGCCGCTGCCGCCCCCGCCGCCGCCTGCGACGAGCCCCTCGTCGGCTACCGCCTCCACCCCCAGAGCATGCGCTCGACGGCCGGTGGCGCCTTCGCCGAGCTGGCCCGATTCGACCGCATGCACGGGCGCCCGGGCCCCCCTCCCCAGGGGCGAATCTGGTTCTACCGCTGGCTCGCGGACGGCCAAGTCCTCGCCGGGCGGACGCTCGCCCCGGCGGTGACGAGCCTCCGCGGTGCCCTGCGCTGCCGCAGCCGCGCCGACGCGATCCGGGCGGCCCGGATCCTGCTGCGCCGGGGCGCGGCCGGGTCGAGCGCACCGCCGCCGGTCCCGGCCGCCGCCGGCGCCGAGTGGCTGCGATCGCTGCTGCCGGCGGCGAACGCCGTGACAGCCCCGGCGCCGAGCCACGGCGGCGCCAAGCGGCGGTTGCGGCAATCTGCGGCGACCGCACTCGACCGGGCGCTGCGGCGGAGCGGGTTGCGGGCCGGCATCGCCCTCGTCTACCACGGGATCCGCGACGAGCGCGCCGGCGACCCGGGCTCGGCGGCGGTCGTCCCGGCGGTGACCGCGGCGACGTTCCGCGAGCAGGTCCGCCACCTCGCCGCCAACTACCGCCTGGTCCCGGCGGGGGAGCTCCGCGGGGCCGCCCTCGCCCGGCGGCGCGGCGAGCCGTTCCCGCTCGCGATCACCTTCGACGACGACCTCCGCTCACATCTCGAGCTGGCGCTGCCGATCCTCGCCGCCGCCGCCGCCCCGGCGACCTTCTTTCTCACCGGCGCCTCGCTGCACGGCCCGGCGAGCTTCTGGTGGGAGCGGCTCGAGCGGGCACTCGGCTCCGACGTCGGCCCGGCGGTGCTCGGAACCGACGATCCCGACCGTGCCGTCGCCGCCGTCGCCGCTCTGCCCGCGAACGAACGCGACGAGCTCTCCACCGCGCTGCTCGAGCGCCTCGGCGGCGAAGAGGACGAGAGCGGGTTGCGCTCCGAGCACGTCGCCGCGCTCGCGGCGAGCGGCTGTGAGATCGGCTTTCACACCCGCGACCACGAGCGGCTGACGACGCTCGACGACGCGACGCTCGGCCGGGCGATGCGCGACGGCGCCGACGAGCTCGAGCGCGCGGCCGGCGCACCCCTGCGCTGCATCGCCTACCCGTTCGGGGCCGGCGACGAGCGGGTCGCGGCAGCGGCCCGCGATGCCGGCTTCGGCTCCGGCTTCACGACCCGCGGCGTGGCCGTCCGGGCCGATGCCGATCCTTACCTCATGGGTCGGCTCTACCCGAGCGAGGCGTCGATCGCTCATCTCGCCTCGCAACTCAGCCTCGCGGTCTGGAGGGTGGCCCGTGGCCGCTGAGCCGCAACCCGACGCCGGATCGCGGCGACTGGTCGCCGTCGGCCGCGCGCTCGGGCGGGTGCCACGACGTGCCGTCACCCGCCTGACCGGGCGACCGCCGGCGCCCGGCCACGTCCGCCTCGGCGACCTCCGCCGCCCCGCGCCGATCAGTCGCCACTACGGGATGGACCGCGGGCTTCCGGTCGACCGCTACTACGTCGAGGACTTCCTGCGCCGCCACGGCGGCTCCTCCGGATACGGCGGCGGCGACATTCACGGCCACGTGCTCGAGGTCGGCGGCGACGACTACGCGCGCCAGTTCGGCGGCTGGTCGGGCGAAGGCGCGGGCCATCCCGAGAGCGCGATCACCGCCCTCGACGTCCTCCACGCCGACGCCTCCAACCCGGTCGCGACGATCGTCGGCGACCTCGCCACCGGGGCCGCGATCCCCGAGGATCGCTTCGACTGCGTCATCTGCACGCAGACGCTGCACGTGATCTACGAGGTCGAGGCCGCGATCGCGACGCTGCAGCGGATGCTGAAGCCGGGCGGGGTCGCCCTCGTCACGATCCCCGGGATCACCCAGACCTGCCGGCCCGACCGCGACCTCTGGGGCGACTACTGGCGCTTCACGACCCTCTCGGCGCGGCGCCTGTTCGAGACGGCGTTCGCGCCCGAGGACGTCCGCGTCGAGGCCTACGGCAACGTCCTCGCATCGATCGCCTTCCTGGAGGGGCTCGCCGCCGCGGAGCTGCGCCGCGAGGAGCTCGAGCCCCGCGATCCCGACTACGAGATGCTGATCACCGTCCGCGCCCAGCGGGGGCTTGGTGGCTGACCGGCCGGGGGCCGGTGCATGAGCTCCCCCGAAGACGCCGCCCCCTCCGGCCGGCTCGAGGACAAGGCCGTTCGCGGCGTCGTCTCGACCGTCCTGATGTTCGCCAGCAACAAGGTGATCACGTTCGGGACGACGCTCGTCCTCGCCCGCATCCTCACCCCTTCCGACTTCGGCATCGTCGCCCTCGCGAGCGTTACGATCGGCGTCCTCGCCCTGTTCAGCGACCTCGGTCTCGGTGGCACGCTGGTCATTCGCAAGCACCTCGACGACCGGGTCAGCGGCACGATCTTCACGCTGATGCTCGCGATGGGGGCGCTGACCGCGGTGCTGATCGCCGCGACCGCGCCGCTCGCCGCCGCGATCTTCGACGAGTCCGAGCTGACCCCGGTGCTCGCCGTTCTCGGCGCCACGGTCGTCCTCAACGCGCCGACCTGGTTCTACTCGACGATCCTCCAGCGCGAGCTCGAGTTCTGGCGCCGCTTCCGCTGTCAGCTCGCGCAGAGCGTCACCTACGCCGTCGTCGCGATCGGGACCGCCGTTGCCGGCGCCGGGGTCTGGGCGCTCGTCGCGGCCCAGGTCGCCGGGACGCTCGTCTTCGCGGTGACCCTGATCGCCGCCAGCCCCTACCGGGTGCGGCCGACCTTCGAGCGCGGCACCGCGGTGGCAGCGATCCGCGAGGGCCGCGGCTTCCTCGCCCAGTCGGGGCTCGCCTACATCGAGCTGAACGCCGACTACATGTCGGTCGGCGGCTTCCTCGGATCGGCCCAGCTCGGCTACTACTCGATGGCGTTCCGGGTCGCCGAGCTGCCCTACTGGGCGATCACCGAGCCGGTCGCGAAGGTGACGTTCCCGGGTTTCGCCCGGATGCGGCACCGCGGCGAGAGCGTGGTCGCGTCGTTCCTCTCGGTCCTCCGCCTCGTCGCCCTCGTCGCCTGCCCGACCGGGATCCTGCTCAGCGCCACCGCGGAGCCCTTCACGGTCACGGTGTTCGGGTCCGACTGGCTGCCGATGATCGGCGTCCTGTCGATCCTCGGGATCTGGGGCACGCTCAACCACATCGAGGCGAGCATCGGCTGGTTGATGAACTCGGTCGACCGCGCCGGGCTCAACGCGGGCACCTCGGCGGCGACCCTGCCCGCGTTCCTGCTCGGCGTGATCCTCGCCGCGATGCTCGGCGACATCGAGGTCGTCGCCTGGGTGCTGCTCGCCCACGTCGCCGTCTCACTCGTGATCCGGATGGTCGCGGCCGCCCGCTGGCTCGACGTCCCGCTGCGCGAGCAGCTGCGCGCCGTCCGCCCGGTCATGCTCGGCTGCGCGGCCGCCTGGCCGGCCGCCCGCGCCGTCTCCGACGCGCTCTCCTGGGCCGCCCCCCTGACCCTGGTCGTCGCCCTCGCCGCCGGGGCCGGCGCTTACCTGGCGGTCATCTCGATCGTCGAGCCCGGCGTCGTCGCCAGGTCGATCGCCCAGCTCCGCCGGACCCTGCAGCGGCGCGGCGCCGCGGACGGCTCGGCGCCGGCGTCCTAGGCGGCCCGCATCCCGGCCGCGCGGCCGGGATGCGGTCACGGCCGGGGCAGGGGTAATACTGGTGATGGCGAAAGGCCCGTAAGCCGTGGACTTCTTCGACGAGGACGACCCACACGAGCCTCCCCAGAGCGGGGAACCGAGAGATCCGGCGGGAGCCGGTCGCGGTGCTGTGGCCGGCGGCCCTCCCCACGGCGGCCCGCCCGCCACCAAGGGCCAGGCCCGCGCCCGCCAGGCGGGACTCCTGCTCGGCGCGATCGTCTTCCTGATCCTGGTCGTGATCGCGTTCCGCGGCTGCCTCGACGCCCGCAAGGACCGCTCCTACCAGAACTACGTCAGCGACCTCAGCTCGATCACGGCCGAGAACGAGCAGCTCAGCACGACCTTCTTCCAGCGGCTCGAGGGCAAGGACTCCGGCCAGACCGGCGACATCGGCTTCGAGGGTGAGGTCAACGGCGACAAGGGCACCTCGCAGGCGCTGCTCGATCGCGCCGAGGGCCTCGACGCCCCCGACGACATCAAGGGCGCCCAGGAGCAGGTCGTCCTCTCCTTCGAGCTCCGCCACGACGCCCTCGAGGGGATCGCGGCGCAGCTCTCCGGGCTCAGCGCCGGCGGCAAGGAGGCGGACAAGGCGGGCAAGGCCATCTACACCCAGATGAAGGTCTTCTCGGCCAGCGACATCCTCTACGCCCGCGCCCAGGACCAGATCGAGCAGGCGCTGACCGACAACGACGTGGTCGTCGACGAGGGCGTGCCCGACAGCCAGTTCCTGCCCGACACTCCCGACTACCTCGATCCGGCCGTCACCGCGGCGGCGCTCGGCGGCGTCGCGACCGGCTCCACCGGCTCGGTCAGCGACGCTGCCTGCAAGAACGACGGCGAGACTCACGGCCTCGGCCTCGTCGAGGGCAGCACCCTCCTGCAGCCGAGCGGCACGGCGCTGGTCAACGGCGGCACCGTCGCCGCGGTCAGCGGCGACAACGAGATCGAGGTCGCCGTCCAGAACCAGGGGACCGCCGACGAGAGCAACATCACCGTCGACGTCTCCAGCGACAGCGGCATCAACGAGTCCGGGGCGATCGACGAGATCGCCGCCGGCGAGACGCAGACGGTCAAGGTTCCGCTCGACCCGGAGCCGAAGGCCGGCGACAGCGTCACGATCGACGTCGACGTCGCGACGGTCGGCTGCGAGCAGGTCGCCGACAACAACAAGGCCAGCTACACGGTCACCTTCTGACCGCGCGCCTAACCTGTAGGCCGTGCGGAACCTGGACTCGACCGTGGGGATCGTCGCGCTCGCAGCCGCGGGCGGCGCGGTGCTCGCCCTGCTGATCTGCCTGACCCTGATGATCCGGGTGCGGCGCCTGCGGGCCGATCAGAAGCTGGTGCTCGGCGACGCTCGCACCGACCTGGTCGCACATGCGGCCGGGCTGGCGCGCGTCGTCGCCGACATGGAGGACACCCTCGACGCCGAGACCGCCCGCACCGCCGCCCGGATCGCCGCCACCGAGCAGCGGCTCGACGCGACGGTCAGCAAGACCGCGGTGCTGCGCTACGACGCCTTCAACGAGACGAGCGGCCGGCAGTCGAGCACGGTCGCGCTCCTCGACGACCACGACAACGGCGTCATCATCACCGCGATCCTCCAGCGCGACCAGGCTCGCGTCTACGCCAAGCCGATCGTCGGCGGCCGCTCCAGTCTCGATCTCTCACCGGAGGAGCTGGCGGCGATGGAGCAGGCGCGCGGCGGCCCCGTCCGCGTGCCGGAACCCGGCGACGTGCGATGAAGGTCGCCTACCTCGGCCCCGCCGGGACGTTCTCGGAGGAGGCTCTGCGGCTGGCCGCGGCCGGCGTGGCCTTCGAGCCGCTTCCGGTCGCGACGATCCACGCGGCCGTCGAAGCGGTCGAGAGCGGCGACGCCGAGCGGGCGCTGGTGCCGTTCGAGAACTCGATCGAGGGGACCGTCAGGCCGACCCTCGACGCGCTCGCCTTCGACACCGACCGGGTCCGGATCGTCGGCGAGTTCGACCACCAGGTCCACCAGACTCTGATCGCCGCCCGCCCGCTCGAGCTCGGCGCGATCGAGCGCGTCCTCTCCCACCCCCAGGGCGCCGCACAGTGCGCGGGGTTCCTCCGCACCGAGCTCGCCGCCGCGACGGTCGAGACGGTCAGCTCGACCTCGGAGGCGGTCCGGCTGATCGCCGCCGCCGGGGACGAGCCGTGGGCTGCGCTGGGATCGGCCGCGGCGGCGGCGGCCTACGGCGGCGTCGTCCTCCGCGAGGACGTCGAGGACGCGGGCGACAACGTCACCCGCTTCGTCTGGCTCGCCGACGTCGACGCCGAACCGCCCGCCGTCGACGAGGCGCGGCCGTGGCGGACCACCCTGGTCTTCGACGAGCTCGGCGCCGACCACCCGGGTGCGCTCGTGGACGCGCTGTCGGTGCTCTCCGATCGCGGCATCAACATGACCCGGATCGAGTCGCGACCGCGGCGCAGCGGCCTCGGCACCTACCTGTTCTTCCTCGACCTCGACGGCCGCGCCGGCGACGCCGCCGTCGCCGCCGGGATCGAGGCGCTCGGCGAGCGCGCCGAGACGGTCCGGGTGCTCGGCAGCTACCAGGTCGGCGGCGCGCCGCCGCTGCCCGGCCAAGTGGGTTAGGTCGGGGCGGGAAGCACCGCCCGCGAAGCGCCCACGTCCCGGCGAAGCGCGCCGGTCCGTTAGAGCCGTGGCTAGAATCACGGCGCAGATGAGCGTGGTGTTCGCACCGGGTCCGGCGGCCCGGGCTACGGAGGGCCCGGCGGCTGGGACGGGTATCGGCGGACGCGTTCTCGTCCTCAACGCGACCTACGAGCCGATTCACGTCTGCAGCGTCCGCCGCGCGGCCGTGCTGCTGTTGAAGGCGAAGGCGGAGATGCTCGAGACCGGCGACCGCGTCCTCCACTCCGAGCGGATCCAGCTCGACCGGCCGGTCGTGATCCGGCTGGTCACCTACGTCCGCATCCCCCGCGACGTCCACCGCCGCAAGATCACCCGCAAGGCCGTCCTCGCCCGCGACGCCTGGACCTGCCAGTACTGCGGCAGCGAGCGCAGCGGGCTGACCGTCGACCACGTCATCCCGCGCAGCCGCGGCGGCGAGTCGGTCTGGGAGAACATCGTCGCCTCCTGCGCCCCATGCAACCGACGCAAGGGCAACCGTCTCCCCCGCGAGATCCACATGCACCCGAAGACGGCGCCGCGCCCACCCGGCCCGAACGTCTTCATCCGCGTCGCGGCGCCGAAGCCGCCGCCGATCTGGGAGCGCTACCTGGCCCCCGCAGCAGCAGCCGCCTGACCCGCTTCGTCAGCGACTACGGGCGTAGCCGTCGTCGGGCGCGACGTCGGCGAACTTGCCGCTGCGCTTCTGCGTCACCGCCGCCCAGCCGTAGCCGGCGCCGAGCCCGGCGACGTCGTCGAGGTCGAAGCGATACCGCCAGGTCCGGTCCTTCGCCGCCAGCGTGGCCGCGGCGACGCGCTGCGGCTGCCCCTTCCTCGGGACCCTGAAGACGGTCGAGCCGTAGACGATGTACTCGTAGGTGCTGCGCCGGCCGCCGCGGGTGTTGATGATGATCGCCGGGCGCTCGCGCCGCCGCACCGGCTTCAGCTTCGCGCGCATCGTGACCGAATGCGTGACCTTCGCGACCCGGCGCCCGGCGCTCGCCTTGGTGACGTCGAGGCGACCGTGCCGGGTGAGGTAGGCGGTGTCGAACTTCGGGTCGCGGACGGTGCGCCCGCCGGCTGCCGTCGCGGACCCGGTGACCAGGAGTGCGAGCAGGCAGACGAGAACGACGACGCCGATGCGCCTCTTGGCTGTCGTCTCCGCGTTCTCCGTCTCCATGCTCGTCCTCGCAAACCCGGCCGGGCGGCGAAAGTAGCAGTGGAGCGGGAGCGGAAATACGAGAGGCCGCTCACAGCGCGTGGCTGGAGCGGCCTCTCAGGTGCGGTGCAAGCGGGGTGACGATCTTCGATCGGATGGGACAAGCTCCGATCCCGCTGTCCCCGCCGGTGCCCGGGTGGTATTCGCCGGGCGGCCCGCGTGCCGCCTAGCGGCCCGTCACCTCCAGAGTCCCAACGTACAAGTCACTCAATTTAGGACCACCTCCTTTCTCTGGTCCGCGGATTGAAGCAAACGGGCCAGTCGGGCTCTGGCGGTCCCAGCTCAGTCGGCTTCGGAAGCGGCGTCGGGCTCGTCGGCGTCGGGCTCGTCGTCACCGTCGACCGACTCGACCTCGCCGTCGAGCGGCAGCTCGTGCTCGGCGACGGGCTCGCCCTCGGGCAGCGCGGCCGCCTCCTGCTCCTCGACCACGAGGGCGACGGCGCTGACGCGATCGTCGTCGGCGATGTTCATCACCCTCACCCCCTGGGTCGCCCGGCCGTGCCGGGAGATCCCCTTCACCGAGGTCCGCTGGACCATCCCGTGGACCGAGATGAACAGCAGGTCCTGGTGCTCGCGGACGATCAGCGCGCCGGCGAGCCCGCCCTTCTTCTCGGTCAGCTTGATCGTCAGGTTGCCCTTCGTCCCGCGCCCCTTGACCGGGTAGTCGTCGATCGACGTCCGCTTCCCGTAGCCGTTCTCGGTGACGACGAAGACGTCGGTGTCCGGCCGCGCGATGTCCATCGCCAGCACCCGGTTCGGCGTCCCGTCGATCGTGTCGGAGACGTTCATACCCCGGACGCCCGATGTGTCGCGGCCCATCGACCTGACCTTGGCCTCGCTGAACCGCGACGCCTTGCCGGATCGCGAGACCATGAGGATGTCGTCATCGCCCGAGGTGAGCCGGACCTGGACGAGCTCGTCCCCTTCGCGGACCTTGATCGCGATGATCCCGTCGGCCCGGATCGGGGTGTTGTAGGACGGGAACTCGGTCTTCTTGATCTGCCCGCCCGCGGTCGCGAACGCGAGGTACTTGCCCTCGCTGAAGTCGCGGGTCGGGATCACGGCCATGACCCGCTCGCCGTCGCGCAGCGGCAGCACGTTGACGAGCGCCTTGCCGCGCGAGGTCCGCGAGCCCTCCGGCAGCTCGTAGACCTTGAGCCTGTAGACCTTGCCGCGGTTCGTGAAGAACAGCAGGTAGTCGTGGGTCGAGCAGATGTGGAGGTGCTCGATGTAGTCGCCCTCCTTGAGGTTCATGCCCGTCACCCCCTTGCCGCCGCGGTGCTGCTGGCGGTAGGTCGCGAGCGGGAGCCGCTTCGCGTACCCCGACGCGGTCAGCGAGATCACCATCTGCTGGTCGGCGATCATGTCCTCGATGTCGACCTCGCCCTCGGCGAAGGTGATGTCGGTGCGGCGCTCGTCCCCGTAGCGCTCCGCGAGCTCGGTCAGCTCCTCGCCGATGACGCCGTCGATCCGCTTCTCGTCGCCGAGGATCGCGCGCAGCTCGCCGATCCGGGTCATCAGCTCGGCGTGCTCCGCCCGGACCTTGTCGGACTCGAGCGCGGTCAGACGCTGCAGGCGCATGTCGAGGATCGCCTGCGCCTGGATCTCGGTCAGCTCGAACCGCTCGATCAGCCCGGCGCGGGCATCGTCGGGGTTGGCCGAGCCGCGGATCAGGGCGATCACCGCGTCGAGGTTGTCGAGGGCGATCAGGATCCCCTCGAGCACGTGCGCTCGGGCCTCGGCCTGGCGCAGCTGGTACTGCGTGCGGCGGATGACCACCTCGCGCTGGTGCAGCACGTAGAAGTGGATCATCTCCTTCAGCGACAGCGTCCGCGGGACGCCGTCGACCAGCGACACCATGTTGACGCCGAAGGTCGTCTGCATCTGCGTGTGCTTGTAGAGCTTGTTGAGCGCGACCTTCGGGATCGCGTCGCGCTTCAGCTCGATCACGAGCCGCATCCCGGAGCGGTCCGACTCGTCGCGGAGATCGGAGACCTCGGTGATCTTCTTGTCGCGGACGAGGTCGGCGATCTTCGTGATCAGACCGCCGTCGCCGCCCTTGCGGACCATGAACGGGAGCTCGGAGACGATGATCGCCTCCTTGCCGCTCTGGATCGGCTCGATGTGCGCCTTCGCGCGGACCCGGACCGAGCCGCGCCCCGACCGGTAGGCCGAGCGGATCCCCTCCGAGCCCATGATCGTGCCGCCGCCCGGGAAGTCCGGCCCCTTGACGTGCTGCATCAGGCCCTCGGTGTCGATCTCGGGGTCCTCGAGGTAGGCGTGGACGGCGCCGATCACCTCCCGCAGGTTGTGGGGCGGGATGTTCGTCGCCATCCCGACGGCGATCCCCGACGACCCGTTGACGAGCAGGTTCGGGAACCGCGACGGCAGCACCAGCGGCTCGGCCGACGACTCGTCGTAGTTGGGGCCGAAGTCGACGGTCTCCGCCTCGATGTCGCGGAGCATCTCGGTGGCCAGGCGCGCGAGCCGTGCCTCCGTGTACCGCATCGCCGCCGGTGGGTCGTCGTCGATCGAGCCGAAGTTGCCCTGGCCGTCGACGAGCGGCTCGCGCAGCGAGAACTCCTGCGCCATCCGCACGAGCGTGTCGTAGATCGACTGGTCGCCGTGCGGGTGATACTTGCCCATCACCTCGCCGACGATGAACGCCGACTTCCGGTAGGGGCGGTTCGGCTGCAGGCCGAGGTCGTGCATCGCGTAGAGGACGCGGCGATGGACCGGCTTGAGGCCGTCGCGGACGTCGGGCAGCGCCCGCCCGACGATCACGCTCATCGCGTAGTCGAGGTACGCCGAGCGCATCTCGGTCGAAATCTCGCGGATCTCGACGTTCCCCCCGCTCAGAACATCCGAGCCCTCCATCTAGCCATCCACCTTCGGGTCGTCGTGTGTGCTTGCGTTCATCCGTCGCGGCCGGCGCTCAGACATCGAGCACGTCCACGTCGCGGGCGTTGTTGGTGATGAACTCCTTGCGGGGCTCCACCTTGTCGCCCATCAGGTCGCTGAAGACCCGCTCGGCCATCGCCGCGTCGTCGATCGTCACCTGCTGGAGCGTCCGCGACTCCGGCGCCATCGTCGTCACCCGGAGCTGCTCGGCGTTCATCTCACCGAGGCCCTTGAACCGCTGCAGGGTCACGCCCTGGCGGGCGAGCTCGAGGACGGCGCGGCGAAGCTCGCCGAACGACTCGACCTCACGGCTCTTGTCGGCCAGGCTCACCTTCATCGGCGGCTCGCCGACCTGCTTCAGCAGCGACGAATGCACCTCGACCAGCTTCCGGTACTCGGTCGATGAGAACAGGTCGGCCGGCAGGTGGTGCGTGCGTGCCAGCCCCGACTTCCGGTGGATCGCCTTGACGACCAGCATCTCGCCATCGGCGGAGATCAGCTCGGTCTCGTAGGCCTCGGCATCAGGGTCGTCGGCCTCGATCAGCTCGCGGACGCCGGCGATGCTCGCCGCGCCCTCGTCGAGGATCTGCGACTCGCTGAGGAACCGGACCCGGTCGTGACCATAGGCGGCCTGCAGCGAGCTGACCCAACCCTCGTATTCCTTGAACGAGCGGTTGAAGCGCTGCCACTTGCTCTCCGAGAGCTTCGTCGCCTGACCGTCCTGGTCGACGATCTCGAACTTCTCGAACTTGTCGCGCAGCAGGAACGCCTCGAGCTCGGTCTCCTTCTCCATGTAGAGCTCGCGCTTGCCGTTCTTGGCCCGGTAGAGCGGCGGCTTGGCGATGTAGACGTAGCCACGCTCGATCAGCTCCGGCATCTGCCGGTAGAAGAACGTCAGGATCAGCGTCCGGATGTGGGCGCCGTCGACGTCGGCATCGGTCGTGATCACGAGCTTGTGGTAGCGGGCGTCGTCGATCTGGAACTCCTCGTGGACGCCGGTCCCGATCGCCGTGATCAGCGACTGCACCGCGTCGTTGGCGAGGACCTTGTCGATCCGGTTCTTCTCGACGTTGATGATCTTGCCGAACAGCGGCAGCACCGCCTGGGTCGAGCGATCGCGGGCCTGCTTGGCCGAGCCGCCGGCCGAGTCGCCCTCGACGATGAACAGCTCGGTCAGGCTCGGGTCGCGGACCGTGCAGTCGGCGAGCTTGCCGGGCAGCGTCGAGTTCTCGAGCGCCGACTTGCGGCGGGTCAGGTCGCGGGCCTTGCGGGCCGCGGCGCGGGCGCGGGCGGAGTCGATCGACTTGAGCACGATCCGGCGAGCGTCGGCGGGGTTCTCCTCGAGGAACTCGGAGAGCTTGCGATTGACGATCGCCTGCACGAAGCCCTCGATCGGCGGGTTGCCGAGCTTCGTCTTCGTCTGACCCTCGAACTGCGGGTCCTGGAGCTTCACCGAGACGACCGCGGTCAGGCCCTCGCGTACATCGTCTCCGGAGAGGTTCGGGTCCTTCTCCTTAAGCATCCCCTTCTCGCGCGCGTACGCGTTCAGAGTCCTGGTCAGCGCCGAGCGGAACCCCGACAGGTGCGACCCGCCTTCGGTGGTGTTGATGTTGTTGGCGAACGAGAACAGCGACTCCTGGTAGCCGGTGTTCCACTGCATCGCCACCTCGAGCGCCCCGTCGTCGGTTTCGCCCTCGATGAAGATCGTCTTCTTGTGCAGGGCGTCCTTGGCCGCGTTCAGGTGGGCGACGAAATCGACCAGCCCGCCCTCGGCGTAGAACTCCTCGGTCTGCCCCTCGCCGCGCTCGTCATTCAGGGTGATCCGCAGCCCCCGGGTCAGGAACGCGGTCTCGCGCATCCGCTCGGCCAGCGTCGCGAAGTCGTACTCGACGTCGAGGAAGATCTCGGTGTCGGGCAGGAAGCTGATCAGCGTCCCGGTTGTCTTGCTCGCGGCGCCCTTGGTCAGCTCGTTCTGCGGCTTGCCGCGCTCGTAGTCCTGGTTCCAGACGTGACCCTTGCGCTTGATCTCGAGATGAAGCCGCTCGGAGAGAGCGTTGACGACCGAGACGCCGACGCCGTGGAGGCCGCCGGAAACCTTGTAGCCGCCGCCGTCGCCGAACTTGCCGCCGGCGTGAAGGACGGTGAGGACGACCTCGGCGGCGGGCCGCCCCTCCTTCTCGAGGGTGCCGACCGGGATGCCGCGGCCGTTGTCGACGACGGTGACCGAGTTGTCGGGATGGATCGTCACCTGGACCGAGTCGCAGTGCCCGGCCAGGGCCTCGTCGACGGAGTTGTCGACGACCTCGTAGACGAGGTGATGAAGGCCACGCACCCCGGTCGAGCCGATGTACATGCCCGGGCGTTTACGGACCGCTTCGAGGCCCTCGAGGACGGTGATGTCCTCCGCTCCGTAACTGTCCTTGGCGCCGCTCTTACCCTTCGCGTTCGCGTTCTCCGCCACTCGTTCCTTCCCGTTCGGGTGCTTGTCAATGATGCCGTGCCCGGCGGCGGCTCCAGGGCCGCTGCGTACCTGGTCGAAGGGAGCTCCCGGTCGTGAGGAGATCCGTCTCAGGCGTGCGCCGGGCGGTTGACATAAGTTTATCAGGCACGAACGCCGGCCGTTCCAGCAGGTCGCAAAGAAATACCTGCAAATCGTGCCTTTTTGGAAGCGAGGCGGATGAAAATGTCAGCGATGGCGGGCGAGGTCGGCCGTGAACCGCAATCCGGTCACCCGATCGGGCCCGATCACAGCGTCGATCCGCTCCCTCAGAAGCTCTCCCATCAGCTCCAGCTCCTGCGCCCAGGCGCCGCTCTCGCAGGCGATCGTCACCTTTCCGTCGCGTTCGGCGACGGGCTCGGCCCGAGCCGCGATCTGCGGGCCGCTGACGCCGGGCCAGGCCGTCTGGACCTCGGCGAGGAGGGTCGGCGGTGCCTGCTCGGCGACGAGCTTCTCGAGCGCCGAGCCGAGCTTGCGAGGGCTGCCGGGTCGGCGCGGCCCTCCCCGCCGACCCGCGCCGCTCACGAGGTCGCCCCGGCGGTCGCGGCGCCGGCCGCGATCGCCAGCTCGGCGGCAGTCGCCGCCGGCACGTGGTCGAGCTCGGTCGCGGTGATCAAGGTCTGCCCCCCATCCTCGAGCATCGTCACCAGCCGCGAGCGCCGCTCCGGGTCGAGCTCGCTCATCACGTCGTCGAGGAGCAGCAGCGGCAGCTGCCGGCGCGCCGAGCGCAACGCCTCGCGCTCGGCGAACAGGAGCGCCAGCAGGCCGAGCCGCTGCTGGCCCTGCGAGCCGTAGCGACGCAGCGAGCGACCCCCGAACGACAGCTCGATCTCGTCGCGATGCGGCCCGAAGGCGGTGAACCCGCGGGCGACGTCGCCGTCGCGGCGCGCCGCCAGCTCGGCGACGATCGCCTCGGCGTCGAGGTCCGCGGTCCGCGGCCGGTAGGCGATCTCGGCGCCGCCGGCGAGCCCGAGCTCGGCTGCGGCGGTCGCGAACGGCTCGACCAGCTCGTCCGCCGCGGCCGCTCGCGCCGTGACCAGCGGGACCGCCCGCTCGGCCAGCGACCGGTCCCACGCCGACAGCGCCTCCGGGTCAGCGCCGCGCCTGATCCGCGCCAGCAGGCTGTTGCGCTGGGCGAGCGCCTGCGCGTAGTCGCGCGGCAGCTCCGCCCGGGCCGGCCAGAGGGCCCCGGCCAGACGGTCGACATGGGCGCGCCGCGGTGCCGGCGGCCCCTTGACCAGCGCCAGCCGATCCGGCATGAACAGCGAGATCGCCGGGCGCCGGCGGTCGTCCGCGGGCTGTGCCGGCGAGCCGTCGACGAGCCGCCGCCGCGCCTCCCCGCTCGAGATCGACGCCAGCATCGCCAGCGGGTCGGAGTGCTCGCCGGGATCGGGCTCGAGCAGTGCCTCGACCCGGGCGAGATCGGCGCCGAAGGAGATCATCTCGCGCTCGCGACGGGTCCGGCAGGAGCGGCCGGTCAGGGCGAAGAAGACCGCCTCGAGCACGTTCGTCTTGCCGGCGCCGTTCGGCCCGTGCAGGACGGTCAGACCCGGGCCGAGGTCGACCGCGGCGTCGGCGAGGTTCCGGAACGAGTGCGGGACTACCCGCGCGACCCTCACTCGGCCTTCGATCCCGGCGCCGCGATCCTCACGGCCGCATACCTAGACGTTGAGCCGGATCGGCATCACCAGGTAGCTGAAGTCCTCCGAACCCGCCGGCTGCAGGAGTCCTGGCCGCAACGGCGAAGTCAGTCGTAGGACCAGCTCCTCGGTCTCGACGCTCTCGATGCCCTCGATGAAGAACTGCGGGTTGAAGGCGATCTCCATCGCCTCGCCGCTGAACGCGCACGGCATCGACTCCGACGCGTCGCCGATCTCCGGCGTCTCGGCGGCCACGGTCAGCTGCCCCTCCTCGAAGGCGAGCTTGAGCGGCGCGTTGCGCTGCGCCAGGTAGCGGATCCGGCGGGTCACGTCGAGCAGCTCCGATTGCGGCAGCCGGACGTCGTGGTCGAACGCGTCGGGCAGGAGCTGCCGGTAGCTCGGGAACTGACCCTCGATCAGCCGCGACGACATCGTCACATTGCCGGCCCGGAAGACGATCTGGTTGCCGGGCAGGGCGATCTCGACCTCCTCGACACCGTTCTGGGCGACGACCCGGGCGAGCTCGCGCATCGCTCGCGCCGGCACGTTCGCCTCGAAGGCCTTCGGCGCGGCGCCCTCGAGCTCGGTCCGCTTGACGCTGAGCCGGTAGGAGTCGGTGGCGACCATCGTCAGGGTCGATTCCTCGACGCTGACGAGGATCCCGGTCAGGATCGGCCGGACCTCGTCCCGCGAGGCGGCGCGCGCCACCCGCTCGACCGTTTCGGCGAGCGCGCCGGCGGGCATCTTCAACAGCTCGCCCTCGGGTTCGGGCAGGCGTGGGAAGTCCTCGGGGTCGAGCAGGCGGAGATGGAAGTTGGCGGTCCCGGCCGTCAGCTCGACGTCGCCCTTGTCCTTGCGCTCGCCGAGCGTCACCGTCCCCTGCGGGAGCGCCCGGGAGACGTCAGCGAGGAGCCGGCCGGGGAGCAGGATCTCGCCGTCGCCGTCGACCTCCGCGTCGAGCTCGACCGAGACGGCCAGCTCGCCGTCGGTCGCCCGCGCGATCGCCTTGCCACCCGCCGAGACGAGCATGATCCCCCCGAGCGAGGGCAGCGTCGTCCGCGTCGACAGAGCTCTGGCGGCGGTCTGCAGGCCGTCGAGCAGCGGATCGCGTTCGGCTTTCAATTGCATCTGCATCCTCTTCCGGTGGTCAGAGTTGATGTTAGGTGTGTGGAAACCCTTTCAGAACCCCGCGACGGCAGTCCATGTGCGCCTTCGCGGGCTGTGGACGGGGCTGTTGGAAAGTCCCGCTCCGTGGAATCGCCGGCGCGGCTCACGCGCCCTCCCCCTCGATGTGGAGACGTTCGTGGATCAGCTCGAGGGCCCGGTGGATATCGGAGCCGGGCTCGAGGTCGCGCTCGACGCGGCGGATCGAATGGAGGACGGTCGAGTGGTCGCGGTCGAAGCCGCGGGCGATCTCGGCGAGCGAGAGGTCGGTCTGGTTGCGGGCCACGTACATGGCGAGCTGGCGGCCGCGAACGAGGGTGGCGGCGCGGCGCGGCGAGCGCATGTCGGCGAGCGAGAGGTGGAGGACGTCGCAGACCGCCTTCTGGATCCGCTCGAGCTGCTCCTCGGCCGGCGCCCGGACCGGGACGTCGCTGACCGGCTCGGCGTTCGTGCCGAGGGCCTTGCGGACGAGATCGGCGCTGGGGACCTCGCCGAGCATCGAGGCGAACGCCGTGACCCGGGTGAGCGCGCCCTCGAGCCGGCGCAGGTTGCCGGGCGCGGCGCCGGCGATCTGCTGGAGGACCTCGAGGTCGGGGACGGGGATGCCGTGCTCGGCGGCGAGGCGGCGCAGCAGCGTGATCCGCGTCGCCGGGTCGGGTCCCTGGAGCTCGACCGTCAATCCCCATGCGAAGCGGTCGCGCATCCGCTCGCTGAGCCGGCCCATCGCCTCGGGCGGGCGGTCGCTGGAGAGCACGATCTGGCTCCCCTGCGAGTAGAGCTCGTTGAACGTGTGGAAGAACTCGTCCTCGGTTCGTTCCTTGCCCTCGAGGAACTGGACGTCGTCGATCAGCAGGACGTCGACGCCGCGATAGCGCTTCTTGAAGCGCTCGGTGGGCCTGCCGTCGCCCCGCAGCGAGGTCACGAACTCGGACGTGAAGCGCTCTGCGGTCGTGTAGGCGACGTCGAGGTCGGGCCGGCGGCTGCGCAGGTAGTCGGCGATCGAGACGAGCAGGTGGGTCTTGCCGAGCCCCGGCGATCCGTAGAGGAACAGCGGGTTGTAGGACTCGCCGGGCGACTCGGCGACGGCGAGGGCGGCGGAGTGGGCGAAGCGATTGCCGGAGCCGATCACGAAGTGGTCGAAGTCGAGGCCGGCGGCGAGTCCGGCGGGGATCGGATCCGCCCCGACCCGCCCCGACCCGGGACCGGCGTCCGCGCAGCTGCCGGCCGGTGGGTCCGTGAAGGCGATCTCGGTGAAGCCGGGGGCGCGCCGGCGCAGCGCCTCGGTGGCGGCGGCGCCGTAGCGGCGCTGAAACCAGTCCCGGACCCGGTCGGGACCGGAGACGTAGAGGCGGCTGCCCTGGATCCCGACCGCGCGGAGTGGCTCCAGCCAGTTCTCGAAGGCGGAAGGCGGCAGCGTGTGGCGGAGCTCCTCGCGGACTCCGTTCCAGATCGTCGCCAGCTCTTGTCTCGAGTCTTCTTGCAAGGTCTCGGGGAACATCACGTGGCCCGGCACCGGCCGGGAGGCCTCTCCGGGCCGATCATAGGTCCGCGACGGCGGCCCGTCGGGACCCGCCGCACCCGACTCCGCAAATCGCGTCATAACCCTCGGCCCGTCCTCCCTATACTGCTCCGTCCTGCACGTCCACCGCAGCTCCGGCGGGCACGAGAGAGACTCGGATATGAAGCGAACCTGGCAGCCAAAGAAGCGAAAGCGCGCCCGCGCGCACGGCTTTCGTGCCCGGATGCGGACGCGGCATGGTCGCGAGATCATCCGCCGCCGTCGCCGCAAGGGCCGCAAGCGCCTGACGGTATAGATGGTGTCCAAGCCGGGAGGCGAGGGTCGCAAGCGGGGTCGTCTCTCGCGCAGCGGCGACTTCGACCGTGCCTATCGGGACGGGCGCTCGCACGCGAACCGCTTTCTGGTCCTCTACGCGTTCCCGCGCGGCGACGACGCCGACGAGGAGGTCCGCCTCGGCGTCTCGGTCGGCAAGAAGGTCGGCGGCGCGATCGAGCGCAACAAGGTCAAGCGGGCGATGCGCGAGGCTTTCTGGGGACTCGCCGAGCGGCTTCCGGCCGGCTACGACTTCGTCCTCGTCGGCCGCAGCGGCGTTGCCGGCCTGATCGACCGGGAGGGAACCGCGGGCCTGACCGCTTCGCTGGCCGCACTGCTCGACGAGGCGGGCGAGGGCGAGTGAGCGTTGCACGTGAAACGCGGCCGGGCGGGGCGCCGGGCGAATCGCGGGGCGTTGCACGTGAAACGGGCGCCGGACCCGGGATCGCGGCCACGATCGCGCTGCTGCCGATCCGCTTCTACCGCCGATTCGTCTCCCCCGCGCTCGGCCGGCGCTGCCGCTACTACCCGTCCTGCTCGGCCTATGCCGAGGAGGCAGTCCGCGAGCTGGGGGCGTTTCGCGGCATGATCCTGGCCGCTTGGCGGGTCCTACGATGCAATCCCTTCAGCAACGGCGGGCTCGATCCGCTGTCCGAGCGAACCCTTTTCCGCACCGCCAGACCGCGCACCCGGAGAGCCGCTAGCCGATGAGCCTGCCTGTCGCATCGATCTTCACCGAGATCCCCGAGGACATCATCGTCTTCTTCCACGACAGCCTCCACCTCGGCTGGGGGCCGGCGATCATCGCGCTGGTTTTCGTCGTCCGGCTCGCGATCCTGCCGATCTCGATGAAGCAGATTCGCTCGATGCGGGCGATGCAGGAGCTGCAGCCGCAGCTCAAGCAGATCCAGGAGAAGCACAAGGACGACAAGCAGGCTCAGCAGCAGGCGATGATGAAGTTCTACCAGGAGAACGAGATCAACCCGCTGGCTTCCTGCCTGCCGTTGCTGCTCCAGATCCCGGTCTTCATCTCGCTCTACTACATGCTCAAGGGCGACAGCTTCCAGATGGACGTCCAGAGCTCACCGCCGGAGGGGTTCCTGTTCATCCCGAGCCTGATCGAGCCTCCCGAGGGCGCCGTCGCGGCCGTCCTCGTCGTCTTGTTCATCGTCACCCAGTTGGCTTCAGGACTGGCGATGACGGTCCGTGGCCAGGGCATGGAGGGCCCGCAGAAGTACATCATCTACGGCCTTCCCTTCCTGTTCGCGCCGTTCGTCCTCCAGTTCGAGGCGGCGCTGTCGGTCTACTGGATCTCGACCAACCTCTGGACGCTCGGACAGCAGCAGGTCGTCCACTCGATAATGGGCCCGATCAAGAAGCCGACCGCGGAGGAGATACAGGCCGCGAAGCCGCCTCCCCCGCCGCCGCGCAAGAAGAAGAAGAAGAGTGGGAGGCAGCGATGAGCGAGGACCAGGAGATCCCCGAGGAGCCGGCCGAGCGCGTTCGCGCGATCGTCGACCGGGTGCTCGACGAGATCGATCTCGACGCCGAGGTCGAGGTCAGCGAGACCGACGACGAGATCTACGCCGCGATCGACGGCCCCGACGAGCTCGGGATCCTGATCGGGCGCCGCGGGCAGACCCTCGACGCGCTCCAGCTGCTCTGCTACCGCGCCGCCTCGCTCGGCATCAGCGACCGCAAGCGCGTCACCCTCGACGCCGCCGGCTACCGCGAGCGCCGCCGCGCGTTGCTCGAGGAGGAGGCTGCCGTCGCCGCCCAGCGCGCCGTCCGCAACGACGAGCCGGTCCGGCTCGAGCCGATGTCGGCGAGCGAGCGGCGGATGGTCCACGAGGTCCTCAAGGACCGCAGCGACGTCGAGACCTACAGCGAGGGCGACGAGCCCGAGCGCCGGATCGTCGTCGCGCCACTGATCTCCGACTGACTTGAGCGGCGCGGACGCGGAGCCGCTCCCCCAGCCAGAGCTGACCGCTGCCGCGCGGGCGAAGCTCGAACCCGTGATCGCGCTGCTGGCGGCCGACGAGACCGCGCCGAGCAGCGTCATCGAGCCGGCCCGCTCGTGGGTCGTCCACGTCGCCGACAGCCTCAGCGGCCTCGGCTTCGCCGATCTCGCCGCCGCCGGGCGGATCGCCGACGTCGGCGCCGGCGCCGGCTTCCCCGGCCTCGTCCTCGCGGCGATGCTGCCGGATGCGCAGGTCGACCTGATCGAGTCGATCGCCCGCAAGTGCGAGTTCATCGACCGCGCCGCGGTTGCAGGCGGGATCGCCAACGCCCGCGCGCTCAACGTCCGCGCCGAGGACTGGGCCCGCCCGGACTCCCCCGGCCGCGAGTCCTACGACGCCGTCACGGCCCGCGCCGTCGGCCGGCTCAGCACCCTCGCCGAGCTCGCCTCGCCGCTGCTCCGCGACGGTGGCGTCCTCGTCGCCTGGAAGGGGAGGAGGGATCCGGGCGAAGAGGCCGAACTGGAACGCGGGGCACCCCGGCTCGGGATCGGGTTGAGCGAAGTCCGGAGCGCCGATCCCTACGCGGGGAGCCGGAATCGACACCTCTATTCGATGCGCAAGCAGGGGCCGACACCAACCGATCTGCCGCGCCGAGCGGGAATGGCCAAGAAGCGTCCGCGTGGCGTGATCTAGAGTCGCCCGCTGCTGCAAGCAAAGGACTCCATGGGTTTCGTCTACGCGATCGCCAATCAGAAGGGTGGGGTGGGGAAGACCACCACGACTGTCAACCTGGCCGCCTGCATCGCCGAGGCCGGCAGGCAGACGCTCGTCGTCGATCTCGATCCGCAGTGCAACGCGACGGTGACGCTCGGCCTCGACCGTGAGTCCCGCCCCTCCACCTACGACACGCTCTGCGGCGACGGCTCGATCGCGACCGCGGCCCGGCCCACCGACACCGACAATCTCTGGGTCGTCCCCGCCAACCGCGACCTCGCCGGCGCCGCCGTCGAGCTGCCCGGCCTCGACCGCTCCGAGTACCGGCTGCGCGACGGCCTCGGTCCGATCCGCGAGCGTTTCGCCGCGACCTTCGTCGACTGCCCACCGTCGCTGGGGCCGATCACGGTCAACGCGCTGGCCGCCGCCGACCGGGTGATCGTGCCGGTCCAGGCCGAGTACCTGGCGCTCGAGGGGCTCGTCCAGTTCCTCGACACGTTGCAGTCGGTGCGCCGCCAACTCAACCCCGCACTGGTTCTGACCGGGATCGCGATCACCATGACCGATGACCGCACCCGTCTCTCCCAGGATGTCGAGCACGAGTTGAAAGATCACTTCACCGACCTGGTTCTCGAGACCGTCGTACCGCGCAGCGTCCGGCTCGCCGAGGCGCCGAGCTTCGGAGTGCCCGTGATCGCCCACGCTCCCGAGTCGCGGGGAGCGGTCGCCTACCGCTCGCTCGCCGAGGAGGTCATGGCTCGTGGCTAGGAAGCCGGGGATGGGGAGGGGGCTGGCCGCGATCCTGCCGGAGTCCTACGAGGTCAGCGAGCCGTCCTACCGCGACGTGCCGGTCGAGTTGATCCGCCCGAACGAGGGCCAGCCGCGGAAGTCGTTCGACGACGCCGCGCTCGAGCGGCTCGCCGAGTCGATCAACGAGAGTGGGGTCGTCCAGCCGCTCGTCGTCCGCCCGCTCAGCGACGGCCGCTACGAGCTGATCGCCGGCGAGCGCCGCTGGCGGGCCGCTCAGAAGGCCGGCCTGGAGACCGTTCCCGCCGTGCTTCGCAGCGAGGACGACGCAAACCGCCTGCAAATGGCGCTCGTCGAGAACATGGCGCGCGAGGACCTCAACCCGATCGAGGAGGCCCGCGCCTGTGCCGCGCTCGTCGAGGAGCTCGACCTCAGCAAGGAGGAGGTCGCGCGTCGCGTCGGCCGCAGCCGCTCGACGATCTCGAACCTGATCCGCCTCCTCGACCTCCCCGACCAGGTCATCGGCCTGCTCGAGTCGGGCGAGCTCAGCGAGGGCCACGGCCGGGCGCTGCTCGCCGCCAAGGGTCAGGAGCCGCGCCGCCGGCTCGCCCGCCGCGCGGTCGCCGAGGGCTGGTCGGTGCGCGAGACCGAGAAGCGCGCGAAGGGGGAGGAGGAGCCGCCCGCGCGCAAGCCGCGCCAGCTCCATCCCGACGAGGAGGCGGCGATCGGCAAGGCCGAGGACGCCCTCGAGTTGGCGCTCGGCCACGACGTCCGGGTCAGTTCCGGGGCGCGTGGTCTGACCGCCCAGATCCGCTTCACCGACCTCGACGAAGTCCTCGCTCTGACGAAGTCGCTGCGCCGGAAGTAGGCGATCCGAGCTCTCACTAGAATCCGCGATCGCGGGCGATTAGCTCAGTTGGTTAGAGCGCGTCTCTGATAAGGACGAGGTCCCTGGTTCGAATCCAGGATCGCCCACTTGCAAAGGATGCAGATCTACGGCGTCAGCTTCGACATGGTCGGCAAGCAGCCGATCGTGTTGCTGAAGACTGCCGACGGAAATCGGTTTCTTCCGATCTGGATCGGGCCTCCGGAGGCCGCCGCGATCCTGATGAAGCTGCAGGGCGCGAGCACGCCGCGGCCGATGACCCACGACCTGATGGCCGACGTCCTCGAGAACATCGACGCCAAGTGCGAGCGGATCGCCGTCACCGAGCTCCGCGACAACACCTTCTACGCGACCATCACCCTGACCATCGACGGCACCGAGGTCGAGATCGACTCGCGCCCCTCCGACGCCCTCGCCCTGGCGGTCCGCTGCGACGCGCCGATCTACGCGGCCGAGGAGGTCATCGAGGAGTCCTCGATCGAGTTCGAGCACGAGGTCGAGGACCAGGAGGAGGTCGTCGAGAAGTTCAAGGACTTCCTCGACGAGGTCTCCCCGGAGGACTTCGCCTCGGGCTCCGACTGAGCGGCCGCCCCCGCTCAGGGATCGATCCGGGCTCGCTCGGGGTCATCCCCAATAGACGCGACGCCAGGCCGGCGCCACGATCGAGTC
>DATAFA010000148.1:0-30809 GCA_036257785.1 Solirubrobacterales bacterium
GCACCGAGGGGGAGTTGGCGGCCGCGCTCCTGCTGGCCGGACCCGGCGCCGCCCTCGCTTCCCTCACTGCCCTCTGGTGGTGGGACCTGCTGCACCGTCTGCCACAGCCGACATTCCTCGCCGCGCCACACCGGTGCTGTCCACGGAGCGAGATGCGGGTGACACACCTACCGCACCTCGAGCGGCGCTTCCATCGGGGCCTTCCAGTCGTTCCGCTGCCGGAGGCGCTCCTCGCCGCGACCGAGGACCTGAGCCACGACAGCATTAGCCTCGTCCTCGCCCGCGCCGAGTTCGAGCGCCTGCTGGACCGCAACGAGCTCGAGGCCGTCCTGCGCAGCGGCCGCCCGGGGACGGTCGCCCTCCGCGCCGCCGTCGATGCCCACCTCCCCGCCCTCGCCCACTGCGCGAACGGTCTCGAGCGCGACTTCGTCCTGCTCTGCGAGCGCCACGGGCTGCCGCTGGCCGAGCCGAACGTGCGGATCGGCCGCTTCCGGCCCGACATGCTGTGGCGGCAGGCGCGGCTGATCGTCGAGCTCGACGGCCGCGATGCCCACCACACGGCGGCCCAGCGCGACTCCGACCGCCGCCGCCAGGCCGAGCTCGAGCGTCGGGGCTTCATGGTCATCCGGTTCACCGGGGCGCAGGTGCACCACGACCCCACGGGGGTGGTGGCGAGACTGCGCCGGCTGCTCGCCGTCCCGGCGGGGGCGCCAGACCGCTAGCCGGAGGGTCCTTCGGGTCGCTGCATCCGCCAGAGCGGCGCGCCGTTCGGAAGCTCGATCTCGCCGAGCAGCTCGTAGCCGAGCGAGGCGTACCAGGCGACGTTGTCCATCGTCCCGGTCTCGAGGTAGGTGGGGACGCCGCGCTCGTCGGAGCGCCCGTGGAGGTCGGCGAGCAGGGTCCGGCCGACGCCACGGCCCTGGGCGGCCGGATGGACTCCGAGGAACCACAGGTACATGTGCTCGTGGTCGACGTGGGAGGCGCGGACCGTCCGGTCGAACGAGATCCCACGACTGATCGGCAGCGGTCCGGCGAGCAGCGCCCAGGCGAGCTCGTAGACGGCGGCGCCGTCGGTGATCGGCCAGCGACCGGGGTCGAAGGCGATGCTGACGCCGACGACCTCGCCGGCGCTGCGGGCGACGTCGACCCGGCCGCCGTGGCGCGCGCTCGCGGCGACGATCCCGCTGAAGGAGAGCGGGGCGATGGCGCGGCGGTGGGAGCGCCGCCTCGGGCCGATGGCGGTCGCGACGGGATCGTCGAGGAACGCCGCGGCCAGCGCCCGGGCCGCCGCCCCGGTCTCGCCGCGGGCGAGCGGGCCGGCCTCGATGGCGTCGCTGCCGTCCGGTCCGGGGCTCAACCGGCGGGGACGGCGTAGATCGCCACCGCCGTGAAGTGCGCGACCGCCGCCGCGACGACGAGCACGTGGAAGATCTCGTGATAGCCGAAGACGGCCGGGCGCGGATCGGGGCGCTGGCGGGCGTAGACGACGGCGCCGATCGTGTAGAGGACGCCGCCGAGGGCGATCAGGGCGCCGGCCCCGAGCCCGGCGTTGGAGACGATCGAGGGAAAGGCGATCGCGCCGATCCAGCCGACGGTCAGGTAGACGGCGACCGAGACCCAGCGCGGCGAGCTGATCCAGACGACCTCGACGAAGATCCCGGCCAGGGCCCCGGCCCAGACGGCGACCAGCAAAGCGGTGCCGAGGGTGCCGCCGACGACGAGCAGCACGAAGGGGGTGACGGTGCCGGCGATCAGCAGGAAGATCATCGAGTGGTCGAGGCGTCGCATCCACATCCGCGAGGACGGTCGCTTCCAGTTGACGCGGTGATAGAGGGCGCTGGTTCCGAGCAGCGCCGAGAGCGAGATCGCATAGATCGCCAGCGCCAGGCGCTCGCGGCCGCCCGAGGCGAAGTAGACGAGCAGTCCGCCGGCGAGCAGCGAGACCGGGAACGAGTAGCCGTGGACGACTCCGCGCAGCTTCGGCTTGACCTTCTGATGGAGGTCGATCGCCGCCGCCTTCGCGGCGTCGACCCGCTCGCCGGCGGCGGCCTTGGCGGCCTCGACGCGCTCGCCGGTGGCCTCCTTCGCGGCCTCGACCCGCTCGCCGACGGCCTCCTTCGCGGCGCTCGCCCGCTCCCGTCCGCTCTCCGCCGCTTTCCTCATGCCCTCGGTCATTACCCGAATTATCCCCCACCTCACTAAAGGCCCCGGAATTGCTCGGCCCGGACTGGCGCCGAGCGACCCGACCCCGTAAAATGCGGGGTCGACCGCGGCCCGGGTCGAGCTTCGTTTTCCCCGGTTTGCGGAAAGCCGCGACACCTCGTTCCAAGCCATCCCTACGCTCCGCTCAGGAGCTCAGCGGGGCCCGGCGGGACACGTTCGCCGGTCTTGTTACGTCCGACTCAATCGCAACCATCCGGCGTTACCACTTGAAGGCGTTCCGAGGAGAGGAAAACATGACGAAGGCAGCTTCCGAGACCACGATCGACACGACCGCGAAGGTCGTCGACGGCGGTCTCAAGATCGACCGGCGGTACACCACGCCGGGCGTCGATCCGTTCGACGAGCTCGAATGGGAGACCCGCGACGCGATCATCGGCGACCCCGCCGCTCCCGCCTTCGAGCAGCGCGAGGTCGAGTTCCCGGTCACCTGGTCGCAGAACGCCACCAACATCGTCGCCCAGAAGTACTTCCGCGGCCCGCTCGGCTCGCCGGAGCGCGAGCGCTCGGTCCGCCAGATGATCGGCCGCGTCGCCGGCACGATCGCCGCCTGGGGCCGCGAGGGCGACTACTTCGCGACGGACGCCGACGCCGACGCCTTCGAGGCCGAGCTCACCCACATCCTCCTCAACCAGAAGGCCGCGTTCAACTCCCCCGTCTGGTTCAACGTCGGCTTCGAGGAGCACCCGCAGTGCTCCGCCTGCTTCATCCTCAGCGTCGAGGACACGATGGAGTCGATCCTCGCCTGGAACACCAAGGAGGGGCAGATCTTCCGCGGCGGCTCCGGCTCCGGGATCAACCTCTCGAACATCCGCGGCTCGACCGAGCAGCTCAGCAAGGGGGGCTGCGCCTCCGGTCCGGTCAGCTTCATGCGCGGCGCCGACGCCTGGGCGGGCACGATCAAGTCCGGCGGCAAGACCCGGCGGGCCGCGAAGATGGTCGTCCTCGACGTCGACCATCCCGACATCGAGGACTTCATCTGGTGCAAGGCGCGCGAGGAGGACAAGGCCGCCGCGCTCCGCGACGCCGGCTTCGACATGTCGATCGACGGTGACGGCTTCACCTCGATCCAGTACCAGAACGCCAACAACTCGGTCCGGATCACCGACGCGTTCATGGAGGCCGTCGAGGCCGACTCCGACTGGGACCTGATCGCCCGCAAGGACGGCGCGACGCTGAAGACGCTGCCGGCCCGCGACCTGCTCGACCAGCTCGCCGAGGCGGCCTGGCGCTGCGCCGACCCGGGCGTCCAGTTCGACACGATCATCAACGACTGGCACACCTGCCCGGAGTCGGGCCGGATCAACGCGTCGAACCCGTGCTCGGAGTACATGCACGTCGACGACTCGGCCTGCAACCTGGCGTCGATCAACCTGATGAAGTACCGCCGCGCCGACGGCACGTTCGACACCGCCGACTTCGAGCACACCGTCGACATCGTCCTGCTCGCCCAGGAGATCGTCGTCGGACCGTCGAGCTACCCGACCGACGAGATCGGCGCCAACGCCCGCCGCTTCCGTCAGCTCGGTCTCGGCTACGCGAACCTCGGCGCCTTCCTGATGTCGAACGGGATGCCGTACGACTCCGACGAGGGCCGCGCCGTCGCCGCCGCGATCACCGCGCTGATGACCGGCCGCGGGTACCGCAAGTCGGCCGAGGTCGCCGCCGCGATCGGGCCCTACGACGAGTACGAGAAGAACCGCGAGCCGCACAACAACGTCATGCGGATGCATCGCGACGCCTCCTACGAGATTCCCGACGGGCAGATCGGCGACGCCGCGCTGCTCGCCGCGGCGCGCCGCTCCTGGGACGAGGCGGTCGCGCTCGGCGACGAGCACGGCTACCGCAACGCGCAGGCGACGGTGCTGGCTCCGACCGGGACGATCAGCTTCCTGATGGACTGCGACACGACCGGGATCGAGCCCGACTTCTCGCTGGTCAAGTACAAGGAGCTGGTCGGCGGCGGTCAGATGACGATCGTCAACCGCTCGGTGCCACTGGCGCTCGAGACGCTCGGCTACACGCAGGAGGCGATCGAGCAGATCACCGCCTACATCAACGACAAGGGCGCGATCGTCGGCGCCCCCGGGCTCGAGGACGGCCATCTGCCGGTCTTCGACGTCGCCGTCGGCGAGCGGGCGATCAGCCACATGGGCCACATCCAGATGATGTCGGCGACCCAGCCGTTCCTCAGCGGCGCGATCAGCAAGACGGTGAACCTGCCGGAGACGGCCACCGTCGCCGACATCGCCGAGGCCTACACGGAGGGCTGGAAGGGCGGCCTGAAGGCGCTCGCGATCTACCGCGACGGCTCGAAGACCGCGCAGGCGCTGCGCACCGACGCTCAGGAGACCGCTGCCGAGGAAGAGGCCGCCGAGGCGCCCGCCCCGGTCCGCCGCCGGATGCCCGCCGAGCGCGAGTCGATCACCCACAAGTTCTCGATCGCCGGCCAGGAGGGCTACATCACCGCCGGCAAGTACGAGGACGGGACGATCGGCGAGATCTTCCTCACCGACATCGGCAAGGAGGGCTCGACGCTGCGCGGGATGATGAACGCATTCGCAACCGCCGTCTCGATCGGCCTGCAGTACGGCGTGCCGCTCGAGGTCCTCGTCAACAAGTTCAGCTACATGCGCTTCGACCCGGAGGGCATGACGCGCAACCAGGAGATCCCGTTCGCCAAGTCGATGCCCGACTACATCATGCGCTGGCTGGCGAGCCGCTTCATCGAGGACGCCGACATGCACGAGGACCTCGGCATCCTCACCAAGGAGGTCCGGGCCCGCAAGGACGCCCAGCAGGCGCTGTTCAGCCCCGACACGGCCGGCCCGCCGAACGGGAACGGCAATGGCAACGGTCACGGCAACGACGCGACCGCGGAGGCGGAGGCCCAGCCGGCCGCTGCCCAGCCGGCCGCGGCGGCGATGACCGACACCCCGCCGGTCGTCCCGGCCCGGATGTCCCGGGAGCTCGACCTCGGCCCCGCCTGTGAGCAGTGCGGCGGGATGATGCAGCGGACCGGCAGTTGCTACACGTGCACGTCGTGCGGCAACAACACCGGCTGCGGCTGATCTGACGGCCTGCGAGGCCGCGGCTCGGCCAACCGGTGAGATCGAGGAACTTCTCGCTATTGGAGAGAAACCTCGGTCTCGGCGGCGATCGAGCCCTGCGTCAGGGGCAGCGGACGTGTGCCCGGCCGAGATTCGGGCCCTCGACGCAGCAGCCCTGGCCACGCCATGTCTCGAGGCCTTCGCGGACCGCGACACCGGCGATGACGAGGGCGGCGAGCGGATCGAGCCACCAGGCCCCGAACAGGGCGTTGCCGAGCAGGCCGAGGAAGACGGCGCCGGCGAGGTAGGCGCAGAGCATGTTCTGGGTGCCTTCGCCGTGGGTCGCCTGCGAGCCGAGCTGACGGGCGAGCCGCTGCTTGGCGCGACCGAGCAGCGGCATCCCGATCAGGCTCGATGCGGTCAACGCCATGCCGAGGAAGCTGACCTCGACGTCCTCGGCGCCCGCCAGGTGGGCGATCGCCTCGTAGCCGACGTAGGGGGCGAGGATGAAGAACTGGATCGCCACCAGTTTCTGGGCGCGCTCCTCGGCCTTGTGGCTGTGAAGGCGGGAGCCCGTGAAGCGCCAGACGATGACGATGCTGGCGAAGCCTTCGATCGCCGAGTCGAGCCCGAAGCCGATCAGCGCGACCGAGCCGGCGACGATCCCGGCGACGATCGCGATGCTGCCCTCGAGCCCCATCCAGACGAGGCTGATCCAGGACAGGATCCGGGCCCTGCGGGCGGCGGCGAGCCATTCTGAGCTCGGCTGCGGCTGAGCAGGCGTGGCGACAGGCCGGGGCAGGACCGGCAGCGCGGTCTCGCTCATCGGCCAGGTCCTTCCCGCGAGGCGGCCAGGTGTTGCTCGACCATCCCCCGCCCGCGGTCGGTCAGGGCGTAGAGGACCATCTTGCCGTCGCGCCGCGACTCGACCAGCCCGGCTTGGCGGAGGACCTTGAGGTGATGGGAGATCAGGTTCTCGGTCCGCTCCATCACCCAGGAGAGATCGCAGACGCAGGCCTCGTCGGTCTCCGCCAGGGCGGCCGCCAGGGTCAGACGGGTGGGATCGGCCAGCGCCTTCGCTCGGGCTGCGGCGGTGGCGGCGGTGGCCGGATCGAGGCGATCGCGCCGCAGGGCCTCGGCCTTCGGGAGGTCGAGGCAGAGCAAGTCGCAGTGGTCGTCAGCCACGATCCAACATCCTAATGACCGTTGAGGCGTTCGTCGTCCCGGCAGGGGCTTTCTCTAGGGTCGTCGGGCGATGGAGTCCTCGGCGCTGTTCGAGCTGGAGCGAGTGTCGCTGGGCCGTGGCGGCGAGCAGGTTCTCACCGAGCTGTCGGCGCGGTTGCCGGAGGGCGTCAGTGCGATCGTCGGGCCGTCGGGGGCCGGGAAGTCGACGGTGCTCCGGCTGTTCGACCGGCTGTCGGACGCCGACACCGGGACGGTCCGGTTTCGCGGTGAGGACACCCGCGATCTCGATCCGCTGCGGCTGCGGCGCGAGGTGGCGCTGGTCCCGCAGCTGCCGGTCCTGCTGGAGGGAACGGTCGCCGACAACCTCCGCTTCGCCGCCGGGCTGCGCGGCGCCGAGCCCGACATCGGACGGCTGCTCGGCCTCGGCGGGCTCGACGAATCGTTCGCCGACCGTGACGTCGAGCGGCTTTCCGTCGGAGAGCAGCAGCGCGCGATGATCGCCCGGGCACTGGCGACCGAGCCCGACGTCCTGCTCCTCGACGAGCCGACCTCGGCGCTCGACGAGGAGGCCCGGGACTCGGTCGAGCGAACGGTGGCCGAGCTGCGCGAGCGCGTCGGTGCCTCGGTGGTCCTGGTCACCCACGACCCCGCGCAGGCACGGCGACTCGCCGACTGGGTGGTCCGGTTGGAGGACGGCCGCCTCGTCCGCGAAGGCCCGGCCATGGAGCTGCTGGCGTGAACGGCGGCGCCATCGACGTCAGCCTCACCGAGGTCGCCGCCTCGCTCGTCCTCGTCGTGATCGCCGTCGCGATCTCGCGCCGGCGCCGTGCCGGTCTCGAGGAGGACATCGGGATCGCGGTCGTCCGGAGCTTCGTGCAGCTGACCGCGATCGGCTTCGTGATCACCGCGATCTTCGACGTCGACAGCCTCCTGCTGGTCGTGGCCCTGCTCGCGGTCATGGTCGGCTTCGGGGCGTTCACGGCCCGGGGCCGGGCCCGGCACGTACCCGGCGCCCTGACGCCGCTGCTGATCGCGCTGGCGCTGTCGGCGACGGCGACGCTCGGCCTGGTCCTGGCGCTCGGCATCTTCCCGGCAACCCCCCGCTACCTGGTTCCGGTCGGAGGCATGGTGATCGGCAACGCGATGACCGCCTCGGCGGTCGCCCTCAACCGCCTCGGTGACGAGATGCGGGCCGAGCGGTTGCGGATCGAGGGGATGCTCGCCCTCGGGGCGACCTCCCGCCGGGCCGCGGAGCCCGCCGTTCGCAGGGCATTGCGGTCGGGCACGATCGCGCTGGTGGACTCGACGAAGACGACGGGGTTGATCTTCTTCCCCGGCACGATGGTCGGCATGCTGCTCGCCGGCGCCGAGCCGACCGACGCCGTCCGCCTGCAGCTGATCCTCCTCTACGTGCTGCTCGGCGCGGTGGCGATCTCCGCCCTCGTCTCGACGACCCTCGCCTACCGCAACTTCTTCACGCCCGCCCACCAGCTCCGCGACGAGCTCGAGGCCGGCCAGGTCCGATCGGCTCGGTGAGATCCAAGGGGTCGTGGGACATACCCCCTAGGGGTGTGCTACGGTCTTCGCGTGACTGATACCCCCCTACCGTATGAGGAGCCTGAATCGATGAGCAGGCGGACCGGACCGAGGGCCGAGGAGAACGACCGATGAGCGCACCGGTGCGGATCGCCGCATTCGCCGTCGGGCTCGCGTTGCTTTTCACGGCCGCGACCGTTGCCGGCGGCGCCGTGGACCCCGACGTCGACGACGGCTCCGGCGAGCATGGAATGGAGAGCGAAGAGAGCGCCATGAACGGACACGAGACGATGAGCGCCGACACCGAGGCCCTGCCGGGACTCGCGACGAGCCAGGCCGGCTACCGGATCGCCCCCGCCGCGACGACGGCGCCCGCCGGCCCGAGGACCCCCTACGAGTTCACGATCGTCGGGCCCGACGGAGAGCCGCTGACCGAGTACGCGGTCGAGCACGAGCGCCGAATGCACCTGATCGTCGTCCGCCGCGACTTCGCCGGCTTCCAGCACGTCCACCCTGAGCTCGCCGCCGACGGAACCTGGAGCGTGGCGATCGACACCAGGCTCCCCGGCACCTACCGGGTGCTCGCGGACTTCACGACCGCCGATGAGGAGTCGCTGACGCTCGGGACCGACCTGTCGGTCCCCGGCCGGGTCGATCCGAAGCCTCTGCCGATGCCCGAGCCGGCGGCCGACGCCGACGCCGGCTACGAGGTCACCCTGGCGTCCGCCGAGCCGGAGGCCGGAACTGCGACCCGGCTGAAGTTCACGGTCAGCAGGGACGGCAGGCCGATCGAGCAGGTTCAGCCCTATCTCGGCGCCGACGGCCACCTCGTCGTCCTCCGCGAGGGCGACCTCGCCTTCCTCCACGCCCACCCGCAGGGCGAGCCCGGGGGCGCGGGGCCGGTCGCGTTCGACGTCGACTACCCGTCGGCCGGTGCCTACCGCCTGTTCCTGCAGTTCCGCCACGACGGTGCGGTCCACACCGCCGCGTTCACCGTGATCGTCGGGGGCGAGGGGGCGACGTCCGTCGCGGGTCAGAATGGAACCGAGGCGAACCATGGCCACTGATTCGGAGCAGCTCGAGCTGAACGTCAAGGGCATGACCTGCGCCTCGTGCGCGAACCGCGTCGAGCGCAAGCTCAACGAGATCGAGGGCGTCGAGGCGACGGTCAACTTCGCGACCGAGCGGGCTGCCGTCAGCTACGCCCCCGGCGCGGTCGAAACCGCAGCGCTGCTCGGCGCCGTCGCGGAGGCCGGCTACGAGGCCGCCCTCCCCGCCCCGCCCGCGGGCTTCGGCAGCGGCCCTGCACCCGCCGCCCCCGAGGACGAGAAGGAGGCCGAGCTCCGAAACCTCCGCACCCGCCTCCGGGTCGCGCTTGCCCTGTCGATCCCGATCGCCCTGATCGCGATGATCCCGCCGCTGCAGTTCGACTACTGGCAGTGGCTGAGCCTGCAGCTCGCGACCCCGGTCGTCTTCTGGTGCGGCTGGCCGTTCCACCGCGTCGCCTGGCGGAACCTCCGCCACGGCACGGCGTCGATGGACACGCTGATCTCGCTCGGCACCCTGGCGGCGTGGACCTGGTCGGTCGTCGCCCTGTTCTTCCTCGATGCCGGCGAGCCCGGGATGCGGATGACCTTCACCCTGATCCCCGAACAGGGTTCCGGCTCTTCGGAGGTCTACTTCGAGGTCGCCGCGATCGTCACCACCTTCGTCCTCGCCGGCCGCTACTTCGAGGCGAAGGCGAAGCGGCGCGCCGGTGCGGCGCTGGAGGCGCTGCTCGAGCTCGGGGTCAAGGACGTGGCCGTCCTCGACGCCGACGGCAGCGAGCGGCGAATTCCCAGCGACCGGCTCCAGGTCGGCGACCGGTTCCTCGTCCGCCCGGGAGAGAAGCTCGCGACCGATGGCGTCGTCGAGGAGGGGCGCTCGGCGGTGGACGAATCGCTTCTGACCGGCGAATCGGTGCCGGTCGAGGTCGGCCCCGGCGACGGGGTGACGGGCGCGACCGTCAACGCCGGCGGCCGTCTGGTCGTCCGGGCGACGAGGGTCGGCGCCGACACGGCGCTCGCCCAGATCGCCCGGCTCGTCACCGAGGCCCAGACCGGGAAGGCGCCGGTGCAGCGGCTTGCCGATCGTGTCTCGGCCGTCTTCGTGCCGATCGTGATCGCCCTCGCGGTCGCGACCCTCGGCTTCTGGCTCGGCGCCGGCGAAGGAGCGACCTACGCGCTGACGGCTGCCGTCGCGGTCCTGATCGTGGCCTGCCCGTGCGCACTCGGGCTCGCGACGCCGACGGCACTGCTGGTCGGCACCGGCCGCGGCGCCCAGCTCGGCCTCCTGATCAAGGGGCCCGAGGTCCTCGAGTCGACCCGCCGGATCGACACGATCGTGCTCGACAAGACGGGCACCGTGACCTCAGGCGAGATGAGCGTCCGCGAGATCGTCACCGCGCCCGGAACCGGAGAGGAGGAGGCGCTGCGGGTGGTCGGTGCGATCGAAAGCGGCTCCGAGCATCCCGTCGCCCGCGCGATCGCCGCCGCCGCCTCGCACCGGCTCGGCGAGCTGCCGAGCCCGGAGGGCTTCGCCAACATCGAGGGCCTCGGAGTCGAGGGAATCGTCGCCGACCGCTACGTCCTGGTCGGGCGGCCGCGGTTGCTCGCCGAGCGCGAGTTGACGATGCCGGCCGTGCTCGACGAGGCCCTGACGACGGCCGGCGGGCGCGGCGAAACCGCGATCGCGGCCGGCTGGGACGGTGAGGTCCGGGCCGTGATCGCGGTCGCCGACACCGTCAAGCCCACCTCCGCGGAGGCGGTCCGGCGATTGCGCGACCTCGGCCTGCGGCCGATCCTGCTCACCGGCGACAACCGCCGGACGGCCGATGCGGTCGCCGCCGAGGTCGGGATCGGAGAGGTGATCGCCGACGTCCTACCCGCGGAGAAGGCGGACGTGATCGCGCGCCTGCAGTCCGAGGGCCGGGTCGTCGCGATGGTCGGCGACGGCGTCAACGATGCGCCGGCCCTCGCCCGGGCCGACCTCGGCCTGGCGATCGGGACCGGCACCGACGTCGCGATCGAAGCCTCCGATCTGACCCTCGTCTCCGGCGACCTGCGGGCCGCCGGCGACGCCATCCGGCTGTCGCGGCGGACGCTCGGGACGATCAAGGGCAACCTGTTCTGGGCGTTCGCCTACAACGTCGCGGCACTGCCCCTGGCGATGAGCGGCTTCCTCAATCCCCTGATCGCGGCGGCGGCGATGGCGCTCTCGAGCATCTTCGTCGTCAGCAACTCGCTGCGCCTGCGCCGCTTCCGGGCAGCGCGCTGAGGGGAGCCCGCGAGTACCCGAATCAATTACCTGAAATCGGGTCGGGATTTGCGGTTTTAGCTAATCTCTGGTGTATCCCGCGAATCGAAGGAGACAAGAGATGAGCTTGAGAATCGGCGACACCGCCCCCGACTTCGAAGCCGACACGACCCAGGGACCGATCAGCTTCCACGACTGGATCGGCGACTCCTGGGCGGTGCTGTTCTCGCACCCCAAGGACTTCACCCCGGTCTGCACCACGGAGCTCGGCTACATGGCCTCGATCAACCCGGCGTTCGAGAAGCGCGGCGTCAAGATCCTCGGCCTCTCGGTCGACTCGCTCAGCGACCACGAGGAATGGGCCAAGGACATCGAGCGGACGCAGGGCACGGCCCCGAACTACCCGATCGTCGCCGACCCCGAGTTCAAGGTCGCGAAGGCCTACGAGATGCTGCCCGCGGATGCCTCCGGCGATGCGAGCGCCCGGACTCCGGTCGACAACCAGACGGTCCGCAACGTCTTCGTGATCGGCCCCGACAAGAAGATCAAGCTGATCCTGATCTATCCGATGTCGGCAGGCCGGAACTTCGACGAGGTGCTCCGCGTGATCGACTCGCTGCAGCTCACCGCCGACCACAAGGTCTCGACGCCGGCGCAGTGGCAGCCGGGCGAGGACGTGATCATCGCCGGCTCGGTCTCCGACGAGGAGGCCCGCGAGACCTACCCGGACGGCTGGGAGTCCCCCGCGCCCTACATCCGGATCGTCCCGCAGCCCGAAAAGGGCTGAGCGACCCGGCTCCGGAAGCTCGACGGGGCCGGCGATTCGCCGGCCCCGTTTTCGTTCTGCGGGGCGGACTAGCATCGTCGTCGTGGAGGGGTCGCCCGGACGCGGCGCCGGTGCGGCAGCCTCGGCATAGGCTTGCGGAATGAACACGGTCCGGATGCGGCGTCTGGCGGGGCCGGTTGTCGGGATCGGGCTGCTGCTTGCGCTGGTCGCCGCCGCCCCCGGAGCTGCGGACGCCTCGACCCGGATGAACGCCGAGCGGGCAAGCCTCGCGGTCCCCGGCGCGTCGGCGACCGTTCGATTCGATCCGCTGCGGATCAGCTTCGCCGGCCGCGACGGGGCGACGGTCCTCCGCCAGCTCAGGGGCCGAGCGGGGGCCGAGCAGCTCGTCCCGTCGGTCCCGAGATCGCAGTTCGGAGCGCCGGGGCCGCCCGCGGCGACCCTGTACGCACCGCTCTCGTTCCTCGTCGGCGACGTGACGATCGATCAGTACCCGAGCTTTCAGTGGAACGGCAACCTCGACACCGTCACCGAGAGCGGGACCGAGTACGGCGCCGTCGCGGTCGAACGGGCGCGGCGCCGAGGCAGCGGCCTGCGGATGGTGGTCTCGACCAGCGATCCCAGTGGCCGGAGGCTGATCGTCGACGTCCGCCCGGGACCCGGCCCGGGCACGATCGCGGTGGAGGCGAGGCCCGACGACCCGGCCGGCGTCGCCGCCATGAGCGATTCGTTCGCTTCGCCGCAGGGCCAGGCTTTCCGTGGCTTCGGCGGCCGTCACGATTCGCTCGACCAGGCCGGATCGGAGTTCTACAACTGGACCCAGCAGGAGAATCTCAGCGCCCCGGGTCTCGGAGGGCCGGCGCCCCCGGGTGTCGATCCCGACACATACCTGTTCCCGAACGGCGAGCACGCCGCCTATTACGTGCAGTCGTCATTCATCTCGCCGGGCCGCTACGGCTTCCTCCTCGACCGCGACGAGCTCTCCGATTGGCGGCTCGCGTCCGACCGCCCCGACGCCTGGCAGGTCCAGGCCGCAGCGCCACGCCTCGACTACGTCGTCGCCCCGGGATCCGCGCCCACGGCGATTCGCCGCCTGACGGCGATTTCGGGACGACACCGGGTACCACCGCGGTGGGCGATCGGCCCGGCACTCGACCGGCTCGTCCAGTTCCCCGACCAGCCTGCCGACGACTACGCGGCCGCGGTTCGCAGCGACCTGCGTGAGATGCGGGCCAACGACGTCGACCTCGACTCCTACCGGGTCGAGGGATGGCAGTACCTGCCGCGCCCTTTCCTCGAACGGGTGATCGCGAAGCTGCGGCGCCGGGGCATCGCTCCGGTCCTCTACTTCCGCGCCTTCGTCGGCCAGGACGAGATCGGCACCGACGACCCCGATGCGTTCGACGAGGCGATCGACCGTGGCTTCGTCGCGACCAGGGCCGACGGGAGCCCCTACGTCTTCAACTCCAACTTCAACGCGCCCGCCGCCCAGATCGACTTCACCGACCCGGCGGCGGTCCGCTGGTGGAAGGGACGGATCCGCTCCGCCCTGCGGCTCGGCGCCGAGGGCTTCATGCAGGACTTCGGCGAGCAGGTCCAGGTCGACATGCACTTCGACGACGGCTCGACCGGAGCGACGATGCACAACCGGCTGACCGTGCTCTTCCACCGCGCCACCTGGCAGGCGGTGCGGGCGTTCGAGCGCCACCATCCCAACCGCCACGTCTTCTACTTCACCCGCAGCGGCTACACGGGCACGCCCGGCGCCGCCCGCTGGGAGTTCGCCAACTTCCCGGGCGACGAGTCCACCGACTGGAGCCGCTCCGCCGGGCTGGCCTCGCTCACGACCGACATGCTCAACCGCGGCATCGGCGGCGCCTACGGCTTCACGACCGACATCGGCGGGTTCTTCGACATTCCCTACGGCGCGACGAGTCGCGAGCTGTTCATCCGCTGGGCTCAGTGGTCGGCGCTCTCGCCGATGTTCCGGGTCCATGGCTCGGTCGCGTCCGGCACCCACACCCCGTGGTCCTACGATGCCGAGGCACTGCGGATCTACAAGCGGCTCGCCGCTCTCCACGAGCGCGCCGAGCCGCTGATCATGCGCCTGTGGAGGAAGGCCCATGCGACCGGGATGCCGATCGCGCGGCCGCTCTGGCTCCAGTACCCGGGCGATCCCCGGGCCGCCGAGCAGGATCAGGAATGGATGCTGGGCAGCGATGTCCTCGTCGCCCCGGTGGTCGAGGAGGGCGCTCGGTCGCGGCGCGTCTACTTCCCCCGCGGCTGCTGGCGGGCCCGTGACGGTCGCCGCCTCGGCGGGCCCGTCTCGTTGCGGATCGCCACCCCGCTCGGACGCCTCCCGTGGTTCCGGCGCTGCGGGACCGATCCACTCGGCTGAGGCCCGGGTGCGTCAGAGCGGTCCCATCGGGTAGAAGACCGCGTATGCGGGTCGTGATCGCAGGTGGACACGGGAAGATCGCCATGGAGCTGACGCGGCTCCTCGACGAGCGGGGCGACGAGGTCCGCTCGCTGATCCGCAACCCCGACCACGCAGCCGAAGTTCGCGACGTCGGCGCGACCGAGGCGATCAGCTGCGACCTCGAGACGGCCGACGCAGAGGAGGTCGCCGGGGCCGTCGGCACGGCGGACGCGATCGTCTTCGCCGCCGGGGCCGGCCCCGGCAGCGGCCCGGAGCGCAAGGAGACGATGGACTACGGCGGCGTCGTCAAGCTGCTCGCCGCCGCCCGCCGCAACGACGTCCCCCGCTTCGTGGTGATCAGCTCGATGGGGGCCGATCCCGACCGCGCGGGGGACGAGACCTTCGACGTCTACCTGCGGGCGAAGGGCAAGGCCGACGCCGCCGTGCGCGAGAGCGGCCTCGAATACCTGATCGTCAGGCCGGGGATGCTCACCGACGATCCGCCGGCCGGCAAGGTCGAGGCGGCCGAATCGGTCGAGCGCGGCGAGATCCCGCGGGCCGACGTCGCCGCCGTCATCGCGACGCTGCTCCGCGACGGCGTCCCGTCGCGGACGATCGAGGTCGTCGGCGGGGCGACGCCGATCGAGGGCCTCGCCGAGCAGCTCGGGGGCTGAGCGCTCAGACCGAGGTGCCGAGTGGCTGATGCTGCTCGGGCTGCTCGGAGCGACGCACCTCGGCCGGCTGCGGACGCGGCTCGAGGCGTCCCGCCGCGGCGACCGTCCACAGCATCGTCAGCCAGGTCGCGATCGCGACGGCGATGTGGACCCAGACCAGCAGGGCGGGCAGCTCCAGCGCCCACTGGATGCCGCCGATCGCTGCCTGCAGGGCGATCAACCCGATCATCACGGTGAGTGGTCGCAGCGCTCGCCGGTCGCCGCCCCGGCGGGCGAGGACGAACCAGACCGTCACCGCGGCGATCCCGAAGATCGCCGCCATGATCGAGTGGCGCTCGACCACCCACTGGAGCGTGTCGGCGCCCTTGAAGTCGAACCGCTTGACGAGCTCGCCGTCGTGGTCGCCGGGATGCGGCCCCGAGGCGGTGCTGATCGTGCCGGCGAGAATCGTCAGCTGGCCGAGCGGGATCAGCGCCCGGACCGACCAGACGCCGAGGCGGTCGGCCGAGCGGCGGCGCTCGTCGGGCTCGTAGCGCGAGCACCACATGAGCGCGAAGGCGGCGTCGAGCAGCAGCATCGAGAGGATGAAGTGACCCATCACCAGGCCGGGAGCCAGGTGGTATTTGACGACGAGGGCGCCGAGGGCCGCCTGGGCGAGGACGCCGAGCGGCAGGAACGCGCCGAACAGGGCGAGGTGCCAGCGGTAGGGGCGGCGGCGGAACGCCAGCGCACAGGCGGCGATGACCATCAGCCCGACGAACCCGGTGATGAGCCGGTTGCCGTACTCGATGACGGCGTTGAGATCGGCGGGCGGGACGGTCCCTCCGTAGCACTTCGGCCAGTCCGGGCAGCCGAGTCCTGAGGCGGTCAGCCGCACGGCGGCCCCGGTGAGGACGATCAGCGCCAGCGACCCCAGCGCCACGGCCGCGACCACGAAGTACGCGTCGCGGGAGATCGTGAAGCCCTTGATTGACTGGAGGCGACTCATGCCGGCACGCCACGGTAGCGAGCAGCGGCCGTCGGTCGCGCGAAGCGGAGGCTCGGCAGCGGCTCGGAACGCCTGCCGCGGACCGACAGTGGATTGCAAGGAATCTGTAAGCAACAACTCATTCAGGGAGGGGATCGTGTAGCCTGCGCGAACCTTGCAATTGGTAATGCCGAGTTCCGTCCACCGAAGAGGCGGGAGCGGGGGAACCAAGAGTTGGGGCGAATCCGCCGGTAGGCGGAGGCGCAAGCTCCTTTAGCGCTAGCCCGTCAGCTAACCCCGTAGGCCTAAGAAGGAGTCCTACGTGCGCTCAAACATCAGCTTTCCGCGGATAGCCGTACTGGCTGCCCTCGCGGCTCTCGCCCTGCTCGTCCCCGCCACCGCGCAGGCCGGCGGTGGCCTCTCCACCAACAGCAGCGAGACCGTCCCCGGCTCGAAGGCCAAGCTCGTCCACGGCAAGGCCATCGCCCCCGCCGACGCCCCCAGGCGGGTCCAGAAGGTCATCGCCGCCGCCAACAAGATCCGCAACAAGCCCTACAAGTGGGGCGGCGGCCACGGCGACTGGAAGGACAGGGGCTACGACTGCTCCGGCGCCGTCAGCTCCGCGCTCCACGGCGGCCGACTGCTCAACACGCCGCTCGACTCGACCGGCCTCTCCCACTACGGCACGAAGGGCAAGGGCTCGTGGATCAGCGTCTACGGCAACCCGAGCCACGCCTACATGATCGTGGCCGGCCTGCGGTTCGACACCTCGATGACGCCCGGCGACGGTCCCGGCTGGAGCAAGACCAGGCGCTCCACCCCCGGCAAGTTCAAGGTCCGTCACCCGAAGGGACTCTGAGCCCAAGCACCGCGCACGGAGCCAGGGACGCGACTGCGAAGGCCGCCCATTCGGGCGGCCTTCGGCGTTCCGGGGTCACCCGCGGCCGCCCGCGGGCGTCCGTCAGACTTCCGATCCCCGGCGATGAGCGAGATCTGCGTGCACATAACCGAGTTCACCGACCCGACCTGCCCGTGGGCCTACAGCGCCGAGCCGTTCCGGCACCGGATCGACTGGCTCTACGAAGGCCGGATCGAGTGGGAGCCACGAATGGTCGTCCTCGCCGCCAGCCGCGAGCAGCAGGCCGCGAGGTTCACGCCGGAGCAGCTCGCCGCCGGCCTCCGCAGGATCGCGGCCGAGCACCTGATGCCGATCGACACCCGTGAGAAGCCTCACGTGCCGCCGAGCCGGGAGGCCTGCCGGCTCGTCGTCGCCGCCCGCGTCCATTCCGACCGCCGGACCCTCCGCCGTGCCCTGCGAAGCCTGCGGATCCGCAACTTCCGCGGCGAGATGGTCGACGATCCGGCGACGATCCACGCCGCCGCGGCCGATGCCGGGATCGGCGCCGAGGCCGACGACTGGCTCGCCGACCCCGAGGTCGAGCGGGCGCTCGACGAAGATGCCGCCCTCGCCCGGCGGCCGATGCCCGCCGCGCGGGTCCTCGACCACAAGCTCGCCAACTGGTCCGGTGGCCGCCGCTACACCTGCCCGAGCTACGAGATCACCCGGATCGCCGACGGCGTGACGATCTCGGTGCCCGGATTCCAGCCCTTCGCCGTCTACGACGCCATCCTCGCGAACCTCGTCCCCGGCCTCGATCGGCCGGAGCCGCCGGAGAGCGCCGAGGAGGTCCTCGAGTGGCGCGGGTTCCCGCTTTCGACCCAGGAGGTCGCGACGGTCCTCGACATCTCGTTCGCTCAGGCGCGCGAGGACCTCGGCCGGGTCGCGACCCTCGACTACGTCGGCTCCGATGGCTTCTGGCACCTGGGCGATACGCGATGAGCGGCGATCCGCAGGTATCGATCCTCGATCCCGAGGAGCAGATCCGCGTCCACCCGAGCGGCGCCGTCGGCTCGGTCCAGGAGGCCGAGATCACGGTCGAGCGGAGCCTTCTCGAGCGGATCTGGAACGTCGACAGCCTCGAGCTGATGGCCCGCGCCTACTGGGCCTTCCTGCGGCGGATGTCGCTGGGGATCATCCGGGTCGAGTACGCCGCGGCCTCACGGACCGTGGCCGCCTTCGGGAGGATCCCGCTGCTCCGCTTCGGCGCCCCCCGCTATGAGACCGAGGAGGGCCGCGGCCGGGTGACCTGGCCGATCGACCGCGGCCTCCTCGTCGCCCGCGAGGGTCGCGGCAAGGGGGCGCTGCGCGTGTCGATCGAGCGCTGCGACCGCGACGGGGTCGACGACGAGGCCGACGCCGGGCTCGACAGCGTCCGGCTGATCGCCAAGGTCGAGGTCGAGAACTTCTACCCGGGAATCCGCGGCCGCGGCCGCTTCGCGCGGTTCGGAGCCTGGTTCTATGCCCAGACCCAGCTGCGCATCCACGTGATCGTCTGCAACGCCTATCTGCGCTCGCTGCCGCGTCTCGACTTCCCGACGATCGACCGGACCGAGATGCCGAGTGACCAGCCGCGGGAGGCAGCGTGAGTGCCGCCGCCGATCGCTCCGGCGACGGGCCCGGCACCTACCTGATCGCCGGCGCAACCGGAGTCATCGGCAGGCGCCTCGCCGCGGCGCTGCTGGCCGACGGGATCGCGGTCCGGGCGCTCGTCCGCGATCTTGACCGCGGCCGCCGCATCCTCGGCTCCGAGGTCGAGCTGTTCGAGGCGGACCTCGACCGCCCTCCCGACCTCGCCGCGGCGATGGACGGCGTCGAGGTCGCCTACTTCCTCGTCCACATGCTCGGCAGCGGCCACGACTACGCCGGGCGCGAGCGGGCGGCCGCCGAGGCGTTCGCGCGGGCGGCCACCGACGCCGGCGTCGGGCGGGTGATCTACCTCGGCGGCCTCGGCCCCGACCGGGGCGGCTCCCCCCATCTCGACAGCCGCCACGACACCGCCGCCGCGCTGCGGCGCTGGGGCCCGCCGCTCACCTACTTCCGGGCGGCGATGATCGTCGGCCCGCACAGCGAGTCCTACGAGCTGCTGCGCTCGATCGCCGGCAAGCTGCGGGCGCTGCCGGAGCCGGAATGGCTGCGCTCGGAGACCCAGCCGATCGGGATTCGCGACGTGATCGCCTACCTGCGTGACGCTCCCCGGGTTGCCGAGTCGGCCGGCCGCGAGATCGAGATCGGCGGACCCGACGTCATCCAGCACCTCGACGTCATCGCGCGCTTCGCCGCGGAGACGGGCCGCCGGGCGGCACTGCGGATCCCGCTGCCGAACGCGATCGCGAGCCCCGGCGTCGTCGCCGCCGGCGCCGCGAGCGTCACCTCGGGATCGCCCGCGGTCGCCGCCGAGCTCAGCCTCGGCCTTCGCGACGACACCAGCGTCAAGGACCCGAGCGGAGCCGCCCTGTTCGACATCACCCCCGAGCCGCTCAACGTGGCGATCCAGCGGGCCCTGACCGAGCAGGAGCGGGAGCGCCGTGGGTGACGTCGTCAAGCAGTCGATCGATATCGACGCACCGATCGCGGAGGTCTGGGACCTGATCATGGATCCCGACCGGTTCGGGGAGTGGGTCACGATCCACAAGGACGTCTCGGAGGTGCCGGCGGGTGGGCTCAGGAAGGGCAGCCGGTTCCGTCAGGAGATGAAGCTCAAGGGTGTTCCGCTGAAGGTCCGCTGGGAGGTGGTCGAGAGCGACCCCCCGCACCGGGCCCGCTGGCACGGCCGGGCCGCGGCCGGAGCGAAGGCGCGGATCGCCTACGACCTGACCGAGAACGGCGGCGGGACCCGGTTCGACTACGAGAACGAGTTCGAGCTGCCCGCCGGCAAGGTCGGGAAGCTCGCCGGACGCGCCTTCAACGCCGTCTCCGGCGACCGCGAGGCGAAGCGCACGCTCGCACGGCTCAAGGAGTTGCTGGAGAATGCCGGCGATGATCGTTGAGGACCCGACCCGCGAGCGGGTGCAGATGGCCGACGTCGGCGGTGGCATCGAGATCGCCTACGAGGCGTTCGGTGACCCGACCGACCCCACGATGCTGCTCGTCATGGGGCTGGGCATGCAGATGCTGGCCTGGGACGAGGAGTTCTGCGATGGCCTCGTCGCCCGCGGCTTTCACGTCGTCCGCTACGACAACCGCGACATCGGCCTCTCGACCAAGGTCGGCGGCGGCCCGCCGAACGTGATCGCCGGCGCGCTCGGAATCACCGGCTCCTCCCGGTACACGCTCAACGACATGGCGGCCGACGCCGTCGCGCTGCTCGACCGCCTCGGGGTCGAGCGCGCCCACGTGGCCGGGGCCTCGATGGGCGGCATGATCGGCCAGACGCTGGCCTCCCGGCACGCCGGCCGGGTCGCGTCGCTGACCTCGATCATGTCCGGCCCCGGCGGCCGCAGGCCGAGCGTGATGCCGCGGCTCAGCGTGATCGGAACGCTCCTCGCGAAGCCGCCGCGCGAGCGGGAGGCCTATGCCGCGCACGTCGCCAAGCTGTTCACGAGGATCGGCTCGCCGGCCTACCCGCCGGACTTCGACAGGCTCCGCCAGCGATCGCTGCTGATGTACGACCGCTGCTTCTACCCGACCGGGACGGCGCGTCAGCTGATGGCGATCATGGCCTCCGGAGACCGCACCGAAGAGCTGCGGCGGATCCAGTGTCCGACTCTCGTCATCCACGGCAAGGCCGACAAGCTGATGCCGCCGAGCGCCGGCGAGGCGGTGGCTCAGGCGATCCCGTCGGCCCGGCTCGAGCTGATCGAGGGCATGGGCCACGACCTGCCGCGACAGCTCTGGCCACGGATCACGCGCTCGATCGCCGACAACGCCGCCCGGGCCAAGCCGATCGAGGCCGCGGCGGCCGCCCGCGCCTGAGCGCCCGTCCCGATGCGGATCGCCTTCGTGACCTGCGAGCGACCGATCGAGCGCGACGTCGACCTCGACTTCCTCGTGCCGGCCATGAAGCGCCGCGACGTCAGCGTCGAGACGCCCGGTTGGAGCGACCCGGCCGTCGACTGGGACTCGTTCGACCTGGCCATGCTGAGCTCGACCTGGGACTACTTCGAACGCCAGGACGAGTTCCGCGAGTGGACCCGGTCGGTCGCGGCGCGGACGAAGCTGATCAACCCCCTCGACATCGTCGAGTGGAACCTCGACAAGCGCTACCTGCTCGAGCTCGAGGCCGCCGGGGTCCCGACGGTCCCGACGGTCTGGATCGAGCCCGGCGGCACGGCGGAGGGCGCGGCGGAGATCGCCGAGCTCGGCTGGGAGACCGTCGTCATCAAGCCGGTGATCGACCTCGGTGCCCGGAACCTCGTCCGGGTCGGCGCCGATCACGTCGAGCAGATGCTCTGCGCCTTCGACGTGGCGACGATGGCGCAGCCGTACCTTCCGTCGGTCGCCTCCGAGGGCGAGCTCAGCCTCGTCTACGTCCGCGGCGAGCTGACCCACTCGCTGCGCAAGGTCCCGGCTCGCGGCGACTTCCGGGTCCAGCCGCAGTACGGCGGCACCCACGAGGCGGAGGAGCTCGGCGCCGTCGTTCGTGAGATCGCCGCCGGCGCCGTGGCGGTGGCCCCGTCGCAGCCGCTCTACGCCCGCGTCGACGTGGTCGGCACCGACGACGGGCCGGCCGTCATCGAGCTCGAGCTGATCGAGCCGGCCCTCTATCTCGACGTCGCCCCGGCTGCGGCCGAGACGATCGCCGACGCCCTCCTCGCCACCGCCTGAGCGCTCATCTAACGCTCGGCGACGTGCAGCGTCTGCGCCGCCAGGCCGATCGGGCCGCGCTCGTCGAACAGGACCGTGTCGGTGAGGCCGACCCCGGTCGGCTCCGGCACCGTCACCGAGTCGAGGCAGACCCACTCGCCGGCGGGCATCCGGTGCAGATGGACCGTCAGGTCGACGTTGATGAAGATGAAGCGGTCGTAGTCGAGGGTGGAGGAGATGCCGTTGCCGGAGTCGGCGACGACGAGCACGCGCTGCAGCGGCGTCGGCTCCTCACCGGTCACGAGGGGGTGCCGCATCCGCATCCAGCCCACCCCGGGGCCGGACTCGACGAACGATCCGGAGGCGAACCGGAACTCCATCGCCGTGTGGTAGCCGACGTCGAAGCCGGTCGGGAAGAACACGTCGGCCCGCTCGAGCAGCTCCGGCCGGGGCGGCATCGGCCGTGACCGTGGCTCGAGCCCGGCCGGGAGGTCGACCTGCCGCCGCAGCAGCCGCCAGCCGCGGGCCCGCACCAGCGGCCGCCCGTCGCCGTCGCTGAGGGTCGCCTCGACCAGGTCGACCCGCTTCCCCGGCCGCAGGACCTCGGCGGCGACCCGGAGCGGGGCGATCGGCACCGGGGCGAGGATCTCGAACGTGATCCGGCCGACGATCCGCTCGCCGGGTCCGGCGCCGAGGCCCTCCACCCGCTCGATCGCGCGGCCGAGCAGCGCCGCGGGAGGGCCCGCGTGCTGCGCCTCGCCGTCCCACGGCCCGCGGGTCAGCTCGGTCGCCGCGAACCCGTCGGCGAGGGGCTCGTAGAAGGCGGAGTTTGCGAGCAACCGCGAAGCTCCCTCGGATTCCTCGCTCATGCGCGGGAGTATCCTCGACGGGCATGGAGAAGATCGAGAAGACCGAGGCTCAATGGCGGGAGGAGCTCACTCCAGAGCAGTACGAGATCCTCCGCGAGCACGGCACCGAGCCGCCGTTCACGGGCAAGTACGTCGACACCAAGGCGGACGGCACGTACTGCTGCGCGGCCTGTGGCAACGAGCTGTTCAGCGCCGACACGAAGTTCGAGTCCGGCACCGGCTGGCCGAGCTTCTTCGAGCCCGCCGACAACGACGCCGTCGAGACCCGATCCGACAACAGCATGTTCATGCGCCGCACCGAGGTTCTCTGCGCCCGCTGCGGCTCCCACCTCGGCCACGTCTTCGAGGACGGCCCGGCGCCGACCGGTCAGCGGTTCTGCATCAACTCTTGTGCCCTGGAGCTCGACTCCGAGGGCCCGCCAAGCTCCTGACCAGGAGAGGGATTAGTGGGGGCGGCGTGGGAACGGCACGCCGTCCCCCTTCCCTGCGCAGGACGGCGCTGCTACCGGCTAATCCGAACCCACCCGGTTGCCGATAAGGAACCGGCAAGAGGGACGCGACCGGAAGTCGAGGGGTGGATGGACGAGGATCGGGGGGGCGCGGAGCAACGCCTGCAGCATTCCGAGGCGCTATACCGATCGATTGCCGCGAGCCTGCCGAGCACCGGGATCTTCCTGTTCGACAGCGATCTGCGGCTGCTGCTCAGTCACGGCAACGTCGTCAACGAGGTCTCGTGGTTCTCCGACGAGGTCTTCGAAGGACGCCCGCTCGGCGAGCTGGTGGTCGCGGTCCCGTCGGAGGTCGGCGAGTTGTCGCTGCGCCACTACACGGCCGCACTGCGCGGCGAGACTCGCGAGTTCGAGTTCTCCAGCGACGATCGCGACTTCCTCGTCAAGGCGGTCCCGGTCCGTTCCGACGGCACCCACGTCGACGCGGTCCTGGTGATCTGCCAGGACGAGACGGAGTCGCGCCGCGCCGCCGAGCGGCTCGAGCGGCTGGTCCGCGAGCAGCAGGCAGCCGCGCGGTTCGGCCAGCTGGCGATCCAGGAGCGCGACCTCGACTCGCTGCTGAAGGAGGCCGCGCGAACGCTCGCCGAGACCCTCGGGGTCGAGTTCACGGCGATCCTCGAGAACCGGGAGGCGGAGGGCGAGCTGATCATTCGCGCCGACGTCGGCTGGGCCTACACGGATCGTGCGACCCCGATCCCCGCCGCCAGCCACGCCGGCTACACGCTGCGGGCCGGCGAGCCGGTGGCCGTCGAGGACCTCGCCGATGAGTCGCGGTTCACGCCGTCGGCGGCGCTGATCGAGCGCGGGATCACGAGCGGCATCAGCGTCGCGATCGAAGGGCGCGAGCATCCCTACGGCGTGGTCACCGCCCACACGCGCGAACGCCGCCACTTCACGAGCGAGGAGGTCGGGTTTCTGACCACGGTCGCCAACGTCCTCGCGGCGGCGGTCGAGCGGACGCGCGAGGAGGAGCTGAACCGTCACGCGGCGCTGCACGACCCGCTCACCGGCCTGCCGAACCGCGTCCTCGCCCTCGACCGGCTCAACTACGGCATCGGACGTCGGCGGCGCGACGGCACCGACCTGGCGGTCCTCGTCGTCGACCTCGATCGCTTCAAGCTCATCAACGACTCGCTCGGTCACGAAGCCGGCGACGAGCTGCTGCTCGAGCTGGCGCCGCGGCTCGGCGACGCGGTGCGCGCCGAGGACACGGTGGCCCGCCTCGGCGGCGACGAGTTCGCGATCATCTGCCCCGGGCTGAACGGCGTGCGCGACGTGATCACGATCGCAGAGAAGCTGGCCGCTGCGGTCGCGCGCCCGTTCATCCTCTCGAGTGGCGAGCGGTTCGTCACCGCGAGCATCGGGATCGCCGTCGGGATGCGCGCCGGCGACACCCCGGAGACGATGCTGCGGGACGCCGACGTCGCCATGTACCGGGCCAAGAGCGAGGGGCCGGGACGCTACGAGCTGTTCGACGACGCGATGCGGGCGCAGGCGATGGAACGACTGCGGATCGAGACCGAGCTGCGACTGGCGCTCGACCGTGGCGAGCTCGAGGTCCACTACCAGCCGATCGTCGAGATCGACTCCGGGCTCGTCGACGCCGTCGAGGCCCTGGTTCGCTGGCGCCACCCGACCCGGGGCCTGCTCGGACCGACGGAGTTCATCTCGGTCGCCGAGGAGACCGGCCTGATCGTCGACATCGGTGAGATGGTCATCGAGCGGGCATGCGCCCAGGTCGCCGAGTGGCAGCGCCGGCTCGGCCGGGCGGTCGGCCTGTCGGTCAATATCTCCCCGCGACAGCTCAGCAACCCGGTGCTGGGGACGCTGATCGCCGCGACTGCCGCCGACCACGGGCTGCTGCCGGGATCGCTCTCCCTGGAGCTGACCGAGAGCGTGCTGATCAGCGAGAGCCAGACGCCGCAGGACTCGATATCGGAGCTGCGCCGGCACGGTCTGCGTCTGCTCCTCGACGACTTCGGGACCGGCTACTCCTCGCTGAGCTACCTGAAGCGGTTCGAGCTCGACGGCATCAAGATCGATCATGCCTTCGTCGACGGCCTCGGGACCGACGACGGCGACACCGCGATCGTCGAGGCGATCGCGGGGATGGCCCAGAGCCTCGGGCTCGAGCTCGTCGCCGAGGGCGTCGAGACCGAGTTGCAGCTGCGCCGCCTGCGCGAGCTCGGCTGCCTGCGGGCGCAGGGATACCTGTTCGCGCCGCCGCGCCCGGCTGCCGACCTCGACGTCGGCCGCCGGATGAGGCTCGCGGTCTAGCCGAGCTTCGCCGGAGCGCCGTTCTCGACGAGGACCGGCGGGATCGAGACCGATCCGTCCGCCTCCTGGCGGTTCTCGATGATCGCGATCAGCGTCCTGCCCACGGCGACGGCAGTGCCGTTGAGCGTGTGGACGTGCTCGGACGGCGCTCCTGCAGCGGGCCGGTAGCGGCAGCCGAGCCGTCGCGCCTGGTAATCGGTCGTGTTCGACGTCGAGGTCAGCTCGCGGTACCGCTCCTGGCTCGGGATCCACGCTTCGCAGTCGAACTTGCGAGCCGCCGGGGCGCCGAGGTCGCCGACCGGGATGTCGACGACCCGATAGGGGATCTCGAGCGCGCCGAGGATCCGCTCCTCCGTCGCCAGCAGACGCTCGTGCTCGTCCCTGGCCGCCGCCGGCTCGACGAACGAGAACATCTCGACCTTGTCGAACTGGTGGACCCGGAAGATCCCGCGGGTGTCCTTGCCGGCGGCGCCGGCTTCGCGCCGGAAGCAGGTCGAGATCCCGGCGTAGCGGAGCGGCAGCGCGCCGGGCTCGATGATCTCGTCGGCGTGCAGGGCGGCGAGCGCGACCTCGGACGTTCCGACGAGGAACAGCTCGTCCCTGGGGACCTCGTAGATCATCTCCCGCTCGCCGGGGAAGAACCCGGTGCCGTACAGCGGGCCCTCGCGGACGAGGACCGGCGGGACGACCGGCGTGAACCCCTGCTCGCCGAGCAGCCCGATCGCGAAGCGGATCAGGGCCAGCTCGACCAGCACGAGGTCGCCAAGCAGGTAGGCGAACCGGGAGCCCGAGGCGGCGGCGGCCTTCTCGGTCTCGATCAGGCCGAGCGCGCGGCCGATGTCGAGGTGGTCGCGGACCTCGAAGCCGAACCGGGGCCGCTCCCCGACCTCGCGGAGGACGACGGCGTCCTCGTCGGTCTCCCCGTCGGGAGCGTCGGGGTCGGGGGGGTTGGGGATCGTCGCCGCGAGGCCGGCTCGGTCGGCCTCGACCGTCTCGAGCTCGGCCTCGAGCGCCTTGATCCGGGCCGAGACCTCGCGCATCCGCCCGATCGCGTCGGCGGCGTCTCCCCCCTCCCGCTTGGCGGCGCCGATCGAGTCGGAGGCCTCGTTGCGCTCGGCGCGCAGACCCTCGACCTCGGGCAGGAGCTCGCGGCGCCGGGCGTCGAGCTCGAGCAGGCGATCGAGGTCGCCGTCGGCTCCGACGCGGGCGAGTGCGGCGCGAACCGGCGCCGGATCCTCGCGGATGCGCCTGAGATCGAGCAGCGGACTAGGACTGGTCGCCGGAGCCGGAGCCGCCGGATGTGGCGGAGCCGCCGCCGGAGCCGGAGCCGGTTTCGCCACCGCCCGACGCGGGCGAGGGCCGTGGCGAATCCTCGACCTGGGTGCCCGAGTAGTGGTCGATGAACTGCGCGACCTTCTCGGCGTCGTCTCCGACGACGATGTTCTGGGGCATCACGGCGCCCGACGCGCCGCCGTTGTGGATCGCGTAGAGGGCGTCGTCGTAGGAGATCTGGCGCTGGTCGAGGTTCGGCCCCTGGACGCGCAGCGAGCGGTTGCCCGAGCCCTGGGTGCCGGCAGCCGCGAGCGTGTGGCAGCCGGCGCAGTGATCGGCGAACAGGACGGCGCCCGCCTCGTCCTCGGGACTCGTCACGGAGACTTCCTCGCTGCCGCAGGCGGCGAGGACGAGAGCGGCGGCGGCAATCGGGATGAAGACGAGAAGTCGGCGCACGGGCGGCCATCATACTTTTCAGCCGCACCCATGGCAGCGCCGGATCCACCCGAAACCGACGACCGACCCCCAGGGGCGGCGCGCTTCCGCGATGCGATGTCGCGGTTCCCGACCGGCGTCACCGTGATCACCGCCCTGACCGACTCCGGCCCGGCCGGGCTCTCCGCCAACGCCGTCAGCTCGCTGTCGCTCGATCCGCAGCTGATGCTCGCCTGCGTCGACCGCGGCTCGCGGACGCTGCGGGCACTCGAGGAGGCCGGCCGCTTCGGAGTCAACCTGCTCGAGGCCGGCAACGCCGAGCTCGCGGCCAGCTTCGCCCGCAAGCTGCCGATCGAGGAGAAATGGCAGGGGGTCTCCTGGCGGGAGTCCGCCGGGATCCCGCATCTCGATGCCGCGATCGTCTGGATCGGCTGCGTGCTCCGGGACGTCATCTCCGGCGGCGATCACGTGATCGTCACCGGCGAGGTCCTCGCCGTCTCCGAGCGCGAGGGCGATCCGCTGCTCTTCCACGCCGGCGCCTACCGGCCGCTGGACTGAGTGCCGGCTAGAGCGGCGAGGTGAAGGCCGCTCGCAGCGCGAGGCCGAAGATGACCAGCGCCGAGACGGCCATGATCCCGGTCTCGCGGCGGGAGATCGCAGCGGCGACGGCGCGCTGGCGATCGCGGGGTAGCGAGTCGAAGTCGAGGCCCTCGAGCTCGTGGTCGGAGGCGACGACACGGGCGCCCTCCCCGAGCAGGGCGACGACGACCGGCAACAGGCCGTAGACGTAGTGGAGGCCGTCGGGGGCCTCGCGGCCCTCGAGGGTCAGGATCGCGCCGAGGGCGACCTGGACCACGACCGAGACCTGGGCGAAGCGGAGCACGTACCAGAAGCCGACCGACGGCCGGCGGCGGTACCACGAGGCGCCGCCCCAGACCCCGGCGGCGAGGTTGGCGACGAGGACGGTGATGCCGGTGATCAGGTGGAGGGTGAGCATCGCGGGGGGAGTTGATAGCAGGGAAGCCGCCACTGTCATGATGGGCGGCACCGGCGGGGTATAGATTTGGACGCCGGTTCGGGCAGCGCGCCGAAAGGATCAGAGTGCTTCAGAGCTATCTACCGGTAATCGTCTTCGTCTCGCTCGGCATCATCGTCGGCGGCGCCTTCACGGCGCTCAACCGCGTCCTCGGGCCGAGCCGGCCGAACCGGGTCAAGAGCGAGCCCTACGAGTGCGGCCTGCCGACCGAGGTGACGCGGACGTTCCGGTTCGGGATCAGCTTCTACATGATCGCGATGCTGTTCATCCTCTTCGACATCGAGGTCGTCTTCCTCTATCCGGTCGGGGTCCTCCTGAACGTCTCCAACAGCGTCTTCGTGCTCGTCGAGATCGTCCTGTTCGTCTTCCTGCTGCTCGTCGGCTTCGTCTACGTCTGGCGCCGTGGCGCGCTGAACTGGCGATGAGAGCGGCGATGGCGAAGGCGGTGCAGGCGTGGAGATAGAGCGGACGAAGCTGCGCGGGCTCAGCCCGCTCGACCAACCGACCTCCCCGGAGGAGCTGCGAGTGCGGCAGACGAAGGCGCGCGACATGCTCCGCGGCGACCTCGAGGGCGCCGACCTCGACGAGTACGTCGAGTCGCGGGTGATGACGACGACGCTCGAGCGGGCCCAGAACTGGGCACGGGGCAACTCGCTGTTCCCGGCGACCTTCGGCCTCGCCTGCTGCGCGATCGAGATGATGTCGATGGTCTCCGCCCGCTACGACACGGCGCGGTTCGGCGCCGAGGTCTTCCGGGCGTCGCCTCGGCAGGCCGACATGCTGATCCTCTCCGGCCGGGTCTCGATCAAGATGGTCCCGGTCATCCGCCGGATCTACGACCAGATGCTGGAGCCGAAGTGGGTGCTGTCGATGGGCGCCTGCTCCTCGTCGGGCGGGATGTTCGCCAACTACGCCGTCGTCCAGGGCGCCGACAAGTTCGTGCCGGTCGACATCCACATCCCGGGCTGCCCGCCGCGCCCGGAGGCGCTGATCTACGGGATCCTGAAGCTGCAGCGGAAGATCTTCGGCAACCCCGACCTCGGCTGGCGCGAGCGCTACCGCGCCTACGGGACCGAGGAGGACGAGCGGCCGGGGCAGGCCGGGCCGCTTTCGGTCGCGCGGGTCGGCGCGACGCCGGCCGACGGCATCGTCGAAAGTCGCGGCCCGGCGCCGACCGAGGCGGAGCTGAACGCCCCGATCGACCATCCGGAGCTGACCGGCCACGAGGCCGGCGACGCCTACGAGGAGGCAGCCGACGACGAGCGCGTCACGACCTCGCGGCCCCCGGCGGCCTGGGGGAAAGATGCCTGACGCTCCCGGGCTCGAGCTGATCGCCCACGAGGTCAACGGCCGCCACGACGGCGCGATCGTCGGCACGACCTTCGAGCACGGGCAGGCGGCGTTGCTCGCCGATCCGGAGCAGATCCGCGCGGTGATCGCCTACCTCAAGGATGCGCCCGGCCACGAGTACCGCTTCCTGGCGAGCGTGCACGGCGCCGACTACCTGCCGGCCGAGCCACGCTTCGCCGTCCACTACGAGCTCCTCAACATGCCCCGGGTCGAGCGGCTCCGCGTCAAGGCGCTGGTGCCCGACGCCGGCGCAGGGAGCCTTCCCGAGGTCGACTCGATCGTCGACATCTTCGCGACCGCGGAGTTCCAGGAGCGCGAGATCTGGGACTTCTTCGGGATCGTCTTCCGCGGCCATCCCGACCTGCGCCGGATCCTGATGCCGGAGGACTACGTCGGCTTCCCGCAGCGCCGCGACTTCCCGATCGGCGGCGATCCGGTGATCTTCACGAACACCGAGGACACGGTTCCCGGGTGGACGAAGTGAGGGTGATCCGATGAACCCGACCACGCGCCCACCGGTGAACCCGGGGACGCCCGAGACACTCGAATACGCCGACACGACCCGGAGCCCGGAGCAGATGGGCCGCGACGCAGTCGGCCGGACCGAGGCGCAGGTGATCGGCACCTCCCCGATCGAGCGGACCGCGATCGAGCGCGAGGAGGAGCTGTTCACGATCAACATGGGCCCTCACCACCCCGCCACGCACGGGGTGCTGCGGCTGCTGGTCAGCCTCGAGGGCGAGGTCGTGCGCGACCTCAAGCCGGTCATGGGCTACGTCCACACCGGGATCGAGAAGTCGTGCGAGGACAAGAGCTACTGGAAGGTCATCCCGTTCATCGAGCGGATGGACTACCTCGCCTACTTCTCCAACATGGCCGCGTTCTGCGGCGCCACCGAGAAGCTGCTCGACCTCAAGATCCCGCCGCGCGCCGCCTACCTGCGGATCCTCCACCTGGAGCTGAACCGGATCCACTCCCACCTCGTCGGTCTCGGGACCTCGGCGCTCGATCTCGGCGCGATCTCGATGTTCTGGTACTGCTTCCGCGAGCGCGACACGGTCCTCGACCTGTTCGAGATGTCGTCGGGCCAGCGGATGCACACCCGTTACTTCCAGGTCGGGGGAGTCGCCGAGGACATCCCGGTCGGCTTCGCCCGCAAGGTCAGGGAGTTCTGCGCGCTGATGCCGGGACGGATCGACGAGTACGAGGCGCTCCTCGACCACAACGAGATCTTCCTGCGGAGGATGAAGGACGTCGGCATCGTCCCACGCGAGCGGCTGCTCGAGCT